>JBBQYK010000104.1:0-13687 GCA_038208765.1 Verrucomicrobiota bacterium | reverse complement strand
TTACGTGATGGGCGTGATGGGCCACTTCGCGGGCGACTCCTCGCAGCCGCTCCACACCACGAAACATTACAACGGCTGGGTCGGGCCGAACCCGAACCGCTACAGTACGAACCGGACGATTCACTCGTGGATCGATGGCGGGTTCATCCGCCGTGCGGAAGTGAAGTTTGAGCAGCTCTCGCCCAAGGTGCGCCCGGCGAAACTGATCGGCGGCGTGAGCACGGCGGGGCGCGGCGTTTTCGAGGACTCGATGGCCTTCATCCTCGCACAGCACGCGCTGGTCGAAAAAACCTATCAAATGGACCGCGACGGAAAACTTTCGCCGAACAAGGGCGAGGTCCCGGAGGGCAAGGAATTCATCGGCGGGCAGTTAATCAAGGGCGGGCAATTTCTCGGCGACCTGTGGTTCACCGCTTGGCAGAGCGCGGCGGTGGATACTTTCCTCAAGGGCGAACTGACGCGGCGGAAGAACCAGCAGGAGTGATGGACCGCGGCTCTCCCGAGCCGCAGCGTGCGCTTCACTGCCACGACGCTAGAACTTTCCCAGACCTCCGCCGATTCGGCTGCTGCGGCTCTGGAGAGCCGCGCTCCGTTCGCGGAGCTGACGCCGCTTCCCATCAGCGTTTATCAGCGTCCATTAGCGGTTAAAAAACCTCACGCCGACTTGCTCTGCCGGAATTTATCCAGCGCCACCGCCAGCACGATGACGATGCCGATGATGATTTCCTGCATGTAGGTCGGCCAGCCCATCTGGTTCGATCCGTTCCGCAACACCGCCATGATGAGCGCGCCAATCATCGAGCCGAGAATGCTGCCCGTACCCCCGCTCAAGCTCGCCCCGCCGATGACCACGGCGGCGATGATGTCCAACTCCAGCCCGATGGCCACGGTGGGATCGCCCTGCGTGAGCCGCGAGAGCTGCATCAAACCCGCGATGCCGAACAGCAATCCCGCCAGCGCATAGATGATGATCTTGTGCATCCGCACGCGAATGCCGCAGAGCCGCGCCGTGGCTTCGTTCGAGCCAATCGCAAAAATGTAGCGGCCAAAAACCGTCTGCCGCAGCAGCACCGCCACGACCACCGCGAGCGCGATGGCGATCCACACGCCCGTCGGCAGCGGAAGAAATTTGTACGGCTCGTCCATCGCCATGATGGAGTTCACCGCCGCCTGCTCGTCGTAATTCACCGTCTGGCTGTTGCCGAGCCACTTCGCGGCGCCGCGCGCCACGCCCATCATGCCCAGCGTCACGATGAAGGGCATCATGCGGAAGCCCGCGATGAGCGAGCCATTGATCGCGCCGACCAGCGCACCCGCGCAAACCGTCGCCGCGATCACGCCGGGCGTGCCCCACGGCTCCGGCAGCGAGAGCAGCTTCGCCCCGACCACACTCGTCAGCGCCACGACCGAGCCGACGCTGAGATCAATGCCGCCGCTGACAATGATGAGCGTCATGCCCAGCGCGCCGATGGCGACGATGACCGTCTGGGTGAAAATGATTTTGAAATTGCCGCCCGTCAGGAACACCTCGCGCACCTCGGGTTTGATGGAGAAAATGCCGATGACGAAAGCCAAGCCGAGAAACGGGCCGAGCAGCGTGAACAGTTGGCGGAAGGAGAGTGATTTCATGCGCGAAAATTACTGAGGGTAAAGCGATTTCCGCGACTGGTAGGGCGTCGTCGCTCCGCGCGCGCCGGGCCACGGCTCGTCCGCTCGCATCAATAAATTCTTACGCCTCAACCTGGCGCGCGCGGAGCGCGACGCCCTACCGACGTTGGGTTCTTGAAGATGACTGTGCGCCCTCATGCCGCTGCCTCACTTCCCACGGCGGTCGCGATGAGGCTGTGTTCGGTCCATTCGCTCACCGGCTTCACTGCGCTCAACACCCCGCGGCACATCACGCCGATGGTGTCGCAGACGCCGAGCAGTTCCGGCAGATACGAACTGACGAAGACCACGGATTTCCCCTGCGCCGCGAGCTCGCCGATGAGCCGGTAAATCTGCGCCTTGCTCCCGACGTCGATGCCGCGCGTCGGTTCATCGAGGAGAAAAATCTTCGCGTCGTGATGGAGCAGGCGTCCGATGGCGATCTTTTGCTGGTTGCCGCCGGAGAGTTCGCCGATGGGTTGCGCGGCGTCGCGGGCTTTGACCTGAAGCTTTTCCATCCACCGCTGAGTTGTTTGACGCTGGCGGCTGACGCTGACGAATCCCGCGCGGGCGACAGAGCCAAAGTTGGTCACGGTCAAGTTGTCCGCGAGCGAGCGGTTCAGCATCAGTCCTTCCTCTTTGCGATTCTCGCTCAACAGGCCGATGCCGTCGCGCAGGCGGTCCGTGGGCGTGGCGTGTGTGCAGTCTTGACCGCGCAGCACGACCACGCCCTCACGGATGCGATCCAGGCCGAACAGCGCGCGCAGCGTTTCGGTGCGGCCCGCGCCGACGAGACCGGCGAGTCCCAGAATTTCTCCGGCGCGCAACGTGAAGCTGACGGCACGCGGCTTGGTTTCTGCGGAAATGTTTTTCAACTCCATCACCGGCGCTCCGAGCGCGTGCGGCGTGCGCGGATAAATTTCCGAAAGGTCGCGTCCGACCATCGCGCGGATGATCTCGGTGAGTTGCGCACGCTGCGGTTCGTTAGTGGGACTGGCGCCCTCGCCAGTCATTGGTCCACCAAGCGCCCCCGCTTGGTGTTCTGCAAGCGGGGGCGCTTGCAGGACTCTGACAGCCGGGGGCGGCTGTCCCACTAGATCACGCCGCGAGCCGGCAAGCTTTCCCAGCATCTCTCCCGTCGCCACGCTTTCGCCATCGCGCAGCACGGTGTAGCGCTGGCAGAGGCGCTGGCATTCTTCGAGGAAGTGGCTGATGTAGATCACGCTCACGCCGCGCGCGCGCAATCGCCCGATGACGGCGAACAAATTCTCCGTGTCCACCTGCGTCAGGCTGCTGGTCGGTTCGTCCATCACGAGCACCTTCGGTTCGCTGATGAGTGCGCGGGCGATTTCGACCAGTTGCTTTTGCGCGACAGACAGAGTGCCGACGGTCGCGGCGGGTGAAACCTCATCGTTGTTCAGTTCTGCCAGCGTGCGTCGGGCGAGGTCGCGGCGCTTGGAGCGATTCAGCCAGCCGAGCGTCGCGGGTTCCGCCCCGAGGAGAATGTTTTCCTCCACGCTGAGATGTGGCGCGAGCGTGAGTTCCTGGTAAATCATGGCGATGCCGCTGCGCCGCGCGTGGTGTGGATTCTCCGGCTGGAAGGGCTGACCGTCGATCTTGATGCTCCCGGCGTCTGCGCGATACGCGCCGCTGAGGATTTTCATCAGCGTGCTCTTACCCGCGCCGTTCTCGCCGATGAGCGCGTGGACTTCGCCGGGCGCGACCGAGAACGAGACGCTCTTGAGCGCGCGAGTCGCGCCGAACGCCTTCTGCACGCCGGACATTTGCAGGCGAGGAGTCATGGGGCGGGCGAGGTTGTAGGCGAAGGGCAGGGCAGGGCGAAGAGGAAAAATTCGTGGCGGCAGCCATCCTGGCGGCCAGTAAGTCGTGGCTTCCAGCCCGGCGGAACCGAAGCCGAATGGTGGAGCGCTCTGAAATTTTTAAACACGTCCGGACGGTCGCGCGCTGTTCCGGGCGGCTGGAAGCCAGCCCTTACTGGCAGGCAGGATGCCTGCCGCCACTACTCACCGCGCGAAAATTTTGCGCACGATGTCTTCGATGGGCACTTCCTGGATGTCGATGTCGTTCACCGGCAGTTCGTCGAGCAGCGCCTTGCAGACGGGGATGACGCGGTCGCGTTTCACTTTGAACTTCACCGTCGCGCCGGTGTGCTCGACGACTTCACCGAAGCGTTCCAAGCCTTCGCGCGGACAATTTTGTCCGGCAGTGAATTGAATGGTGATCAACTTGAAGTCGGCGAACCGGTCCAACACCGCGCTCAACTGGCCGTCGAAGAACAACGTGCCTTTGTCGATGATGATGACCCGGCGACAGAGCGCCTCGATATCGACCATGTAATGGCTCGTGAGCAGAATGGTCGTGCCGCGCGTGGTGTTGTACTCGCGCAGGAATTCGCGGACGGTCTTCTGCGAAATGACATCAAGACCGATGGTCGGTTCGTCAAGCAACAGCACCTTGGGCTGATGGAGCAGGGCGGCAATCAACTCGAACTTCATGCGCTCGCCGAGCGACAGTTCGCGCACCATCACGTTCAGCTTGTCGCCCACTTGCAGCAGGGCGGTCAGCTCATCGACGGTCTTCTTAAAGGCTTCCGGCGCAAGGCCGTAAATTTTCCCGTTCAGTTCCAGCGATTCGCGCGCGGGCAAATCCCACCAGAGTTGATTCTTCTGACCGAGCAGCAGCGCGAACTGGCGGCGGTAGGCGTCCTCGCGTTTCCACGGCACATGCCCGAGCACGCGCGCGGTGCCGCTGCTGGGGTAGAGCAAACCTGCGAGCATCTTCAGGGTGGTGGTTTTGCCTGCGCCATTCGCGCCGAGGAAGCCGACGAGTTCACCCGCCTCGATGGTGAAGTTCACGTCTTTGACCGCCGTGGTGTGCTCGAACTTGCGCGAGATGAGTCCGCGCAGCGCGCCCTTGAACCCCGGCTCCTTTTTGTAGGTGCGGAAGGTCTTGGTCAGTCCCTGAACTTCAATGGCTGGCATGGCGCGGAGGTTGAAGGTGGAAGGTTGAAAGTGGCAAGAGTTTGAAAATCCCAAATTTCAAAACCCAAATCCCAAACAAATTCCAAATTCCAAAATCTAAATGGCGCTGCCGGGCACGGTCACGCTCCGGACTGGAATTTGAGTCGTTGGAATTTGTTTGGGATTTGAACCTTGGTTTTAGGAATTTGAACGCCTTCACCGCCAGTGCATGTAGAGCAGCACGACCTGGTTCGGGCCGTTGCGGCGGAGGACGGCGGTATAGACGCGTTGCACGGCGTCGATTTGCACGGTCACTTCCACTTCAAACGTCGAGCTGCGGGTGCCGAAGTAGCGCGTGAAAAGCTGCGCGTATTGCGGCGTCATGCCCGGCACATTCGCCAGTTCACCGACGCTGCGGAAGGGCATGTCGTCTTCGTCGCCCTCCTGGCCGTTCGGGCCGGCGCGCGTGGTGAGGATGGCCGACGCCATGCCGCCGTCCACGTCGGGAATGAGCTGCATGACATTCGCGGAGGCGGTGTTGATGTTGATCAAGCGCCCGGAGATGGCGGTGAACAAATCCACGAAGCCGAGCGCGTAGGTCGGTTCCTCGCCCTCGCGACGGTTGTTGAAACGGCGCGTCAGGCGCGCGTGCGACTTCGCGTATTGATCCTGAATGCTGTTCCCCGCCGCGCCGCCGCCGGAACCGAAATACATGTTGGGCGTGATGCCTTTGATCATCATCAGTTCGGTGAGATCGTCGATGGGGCCGTTCTTCGCGGTGTAGGGCGGGCGCAGCGCGAGGTAATGATCGCTCTCGGTGTCGGTGCTGCCAAGGCGCGGGTCGTCGTCGCGATCGGTCCAGTCGGCGATGGCGTTGCGGATGTGCGGGGCTTCGGCGGCGTCCACGCCCATGAGGATCAATCCCTGGTCGAGCATCGCGGCCATCTCGGGCGAGGTGGCGGCGAGGTTGATGTTAAACTTCCGGTCGGCGTCGGTGATCTTCACGGAGAACGTGCCGTGGCCGAGCCGGTTGTCGGTGAGCGAAATGCCGGTCAGCGCGTCGTTCGTTTCGCCGGTGCCGCCGGCCCAGATTTGATTCAAGCCATCGTATTGCTGGCCGCTCTGGTTGGGCTGCGCGAGAACGTATTTGGCGAGCTCAATGCCGGAACGTCCGAGCCATTCGAGTTCGGTGTCCCAACTGGTGTTGCGCGCGAGGCGCGTCTCGACGGTCATCATGGTCGAAAGCACGGCAGCCATCCCGGCGAAGACGAGCACGATGACCATGACCATGACGAGGGCGATGCCGGCGCGGGCTTGGGACCGCAGAAGTTTCATGGCCGCACGCCTCCAGGGCCGACGCGGTTGCCGGTGTTGGGCTGGTTGATGCCGCCGGGGCGTGCGCCGGGACCACCGGGGCCAGGCGCGTTCTGCCATTCGGGCTGCACGGCCTTGGCGGGCAGGGCGACAATTTTCGTGGTCATGGTCTGGGGCGAGCCGCTTTTGCCGCCGAGACCGAGGCCGATGCGCATGAGCGAGGGCAGCGAATTGGTGGACTTCCATTCGTCCACCCAGTCCCAGTCGTTCGGACGGCGGATCGGATCGGGCTGCCCCCAGCACTCGAAGGCGAACATGGTCACGTCCTTGGCCAGCACCAGCCGGTAGGACTGAAACTCCTCGTCCACCGCCTGCAACATCGGCCCCTGGCGCAAGACTAGGTTCAGGTTCGGCCCTTCGCCCGCCTCGCAGGTGAACCACACGCGGCGCACCACGTTGTCGCCGTAACGGCCCACGCCGGGAAAATTCGCGGGCAGATGCGCCACGAAACTCAGCGTGCCGTAATCGCCGCTGTTCATGTTGGCGATGAAGTTGTAGTAGGCCGTCTGGTTTTGCGGCGGCATGTTCGCGGTGAACATCTGCGCGCAGTTCAGCGCGTTCACGATCGCGTTCATCGAGACGCGGGCGCGTTGCGCCTGGTCGGCGGCGGCGCGGGCGGCGATGGAGGCTTTGAGGATGCTCGTCCAGATCGAATAGATCGACAGGATGATCATCATGAAGATGGCGAGGGCGATCATGACCTCGATGATGGTGAAGGCGCGGCGTGGGGAAGCAGCGTGCTGCCGGTTTTTAACCGGCAGGGGCCACGAACTTTTCCAGCTGCCAAAATACTTCGCAGTCTCGGAGCGTGGCGGCCCCTGCCGGTTGCAAACCGGCAGCACGTTTTGGTCGCGCTGCGATGAAACCAGTCCGCTTTTGTGCCGCCACATCTTCACCGCCCCAGTCCTCCCGGGCCTTTGCTCTTTTGCCCCGTGAATTTCCACATGCTCATGGTCTCGCCGACTTCCTTGCCCGACGCGTTCTTGCGGTGGACGCTGATGTCGATCTGGAAAAACCCGTTCGAGCCGGCCTCGAAAATTTCCGCGTTCCAGTTGTAATCCGGCACCAGCCCCTCGAAGTCTCCCGAGTATGAACCTTCTTCGAGCGTGTTCGACAGGGAGAACATGGACGCGACCATGCCGCAGTCCGCGTGCTGGCGCTGGAGCGCGCGCGCCGCGCCCACGCTCTGCACGACCATGCCGAGAATCGCGAAGACCACGACGAAGAACACGGCCATGGCGATGAGCACTTCGAGCAGGGAGAAGCCGCGGAGGGGTTGAGCGTTGAGCGTTGTGAGTTGAGGGCGACCGCAGAGCGCGTAGGGCGCGTCGGGATTGAAAGCATTTTCGTAGGACGGGCTTCCAGCCTGTCTCAACCAACTCAAAAAAGAAGTCTGCTTAGACAGGCTGGAAGCCTGTCCAACCGCGGGGCGGCACGCGACTTGTTCCGCATGAGAGTTAGCGTCCACGTTTTGAGTCCTGCACCGAGGCGATGCCCGTGATCACATCCACGCTGATGCCTCGCGCCTCGTTGTCATCCGACCGCAGCACCAGGTCCACCTGATCCGCCGTGCCGTCCGCCTGGAAGGTGAAGGCCACTTCCTCCAGTTGCTGCAATTCTTCGTCCTCATTGATGGCGATGAAGAAAAAAGTAATGCGGTCGGAAATTTTCGCGGAGAACAGTTCGCCCGTGCCGGCCTTGTGTTCGACCATCTGCTCGTTCCCGGCTTCGCCCTCGAAACTGTAGGTCGCATTGGCCCCGGGCGCCCGCCGCGCGGCCGATGATCCGGACACAGAAATCATCCGGTCGCCCGGGCGAATCCGCACCTCCGTGGCGACGCCCGTCAGGATGGCGCGTTCGCGCGCGCGGCCGCACGCGTCGATCACGTCGGACACGGCCTGGCGCATCGAGTCCTTGTGCATCTGCCGGTAAATCGACGGCATGGAAATGGCAAAGATGATGGCCATGATGCCGACCACGACCATGATTTCGATGAGGGTGAAGGCGCGGTTCCGACGGAGATTAAGATTAGGATTAGGATTAAGATTAAGAAGGGAAGGCGGCCCCTTCTTCTTAATCCTAATCTTCATCTTAATCATAATCGCCTTCACCGTTCGTTAAACCTACCCCGTGTTAATGCTCGAGGTGATGGAGAACATCGCCGACAGCACGCTGAAGAGCAGGAAGCCCACGAGCAGCGCCATGGCGATGATCATGGCCGGCTCAATCAGGTTCGTGACCACGCGCAGCGCGATGGTCAGCTCGCTTTCGTAAGTGTCGGCCACGTTCTTCAAGGCCCCGGGGACATCGCCGGTTTCCTCGCCGATCTTGATCAGGTCGATCATCAACTGCGGGAAAATTTTGCTCTGGGCCAGCGGTTGCGCCAGCGACTTGCCGTCCGTCACCGCCGTGCGCGTGTTCGCGATGGCGTCCTTGATGATCGTGTTCGGCATGATCTCCTCGGTGATCTTCAGCGCGTTCAGCACCGGCACGCCGTTGATGAGCAGCGTGGAGAGCGTGCGCGCGAACTGTCCGAAGATGTTCAGGCGCACGACCTTGCCGAAAACCGGCGCGTGCAATTTCCAGCCGTCAATTTTCCGCCGGCCTTCCACCGTGGCCGCGAAGCGTTTGAAGAGCAGCACCACGGTCGCGATGATCAGGAGCATCAGCCACCAATAGGTGCTGAAGACATGGCTGATGCCGACGAGAATCTGCGTGGCCATCGGCAGCGGCACCTTCAAGCCGTCGAAGATGGTGAGGAAGCGCGGCAGCATGAAGGTCATGAAGAAAATCACGATGCCGATGCCGACGGTGGCGACGACGCACGGATAGATGAGCGCGGATTTGAACTTCGTCTGCACTTCCGCGAAGCGGTTGTAATGGTCGGCGAGCCGGCGCAGCACATCCACGAGCGCGCCGGACTGTTCGCCCGCGCGCACCATGTTGATGTAGAGGTCGGTGAAGATGAGGCGCTGCTTCGCCATCGCGTCGGAGAGCGCGCGGCCTTCCATGACTTCCTGTTTGAGCGTCTTGCTGACCTCGGCGGGGATGCCTTTGGATTCGAGGTGCGTCATGGAGTTGAGCGCGACCGTGAGCGGCATGCCGGAGTTGAGGAGGTTGGCGAACTGCTGGGTGTAGGTGGCCAGCTCCTGGAGTTTGGGGCGACGCTGGCGTTTGCGCTTCCAAGACGCGGGCACGAGCGAACGCCCGGTCTGCCCCGCCGCTTGCGCCGTGGCGGCGGCCACGGCTCCGCGCCCGCCATCGACCATCACCGGCACGAGGCCGAGACGTTCGATTTGCACGAGCGCGGCGGCGCGGTCGGCGACATCCAAGACGCCTTGCACGACTTCGCCGGACCTGCGACGCGCTCTGTAGGAAAATTGTGGCATAGCTCTCACTCCGTCATTAAACCCGGAATGTGGCGGAAAGTTGCAGGACACGGGAGATGGCGTCCAGCGTTGATACGTGCCCCCGGCGTCCCGCCGAGTGGAGAGATATTGACGACGAACGCTGCTCCCGCGTCGAGTCACGCCAGAAGTCACCAAGCCTCCACCCGGCGGGACGCCGGGGGCACCTTGGGGACACGCTGGTCACATTTCCATTGCACCGCCGCCCGCGCGCTGAATCATTCGGCCCATGTCGCGCGCGTCGTCCTTCACTAAGTTGAAAGCCTTGCTCCGTCCCGGTCAACTGAGGACGGAACCCGCCTTCTGCAAAAAATACGCCGGCGACAAATGGTTTGCCGCGCACCAGCCCGAGGCCGTCGCTCTGCCCAAGGACACCGCCTCCGTCGCAAAAATTCTGCGCTTCGCGAACCAGCACCGCATCCCCGTCACGCCGCGCGGCGCGGGCCACGGCTACGTCGGCGGCTGCGTCCCGGTGCGAGGCGGCATCGTGCTCTCCCTCGAAAAGCTGAACCGCATCCGCGAGATCAACGCTGATGATTTCGTCGCCATCGTGCAGCCCGCCGTGTTGACCAAAACGCTGCAAGATGCAGTGGAGGGCAGGGGATTGTTCTATCCGCCCGACCCGGCCAGCCGCGCCGAATGTTCGCTCGGCGGCAACATCGCCACCAATGCCGGCGGCCCGCGCTGTTTGAAATACGGTGTCACGCGCGACTACGTGCTGGGCCTCGAAGTTGTTCTCGCCGACGGCACCATCGCGCGCCTCGGCAGCCGCACGCACAAAAACAAATCCGGCTTCGACCTCTGGCGCTTCTTCGTCGGCTCGGAAGGGATGCTCGGCATCATCACGGAAGCGACGTTGAAGCTGCTGCCGCTCCCGCCGTATCGCGCCGCGCTCGCGCTGGGTTTCAGTTCGATGAAGGACGCGACCGGTGCGATTCGGAAAATCTTCGCCGCCGGATTTCTGCCCTGCGCGCTGGAAGTCGCCGACGCCTTCACGCTCGCCGCCGCGCAGAAGCGCACCGGGAGCCAGCGCCTGAGCGGCTGCCACGCGCACCTCATTCTGGAACTCGACGGCCAGCGCGACTCGGTGCGCGGAGAGATTCGCGCACTGGAAAAGATTTTGCGCGCCAGCCAGCCGCTCTTTGTGAATCGCGCGTTCGGCGCGGCGGAGTGCGAGAAGATTTGGCAACTGCGCCGCGAGTTCTCCTACTCCCTGCGTGATACCGGACTGACCAAGTTGAACGAGGACATCGTGGTGCCGCGCGGACGGCTGGAGGAACTGTTCAAGTTCACCGCCAAGTTGCAGCGCAAGCACCAGCTGCCTGTCGCCTGCTTCGGCCACGCCGGCGACGGCAACATCCACGTCAACGTGATGGTGGATTACGACGCCCCCGGCGCAAAGCAGCGCAGCGAGGCCGCGCTCGATGAACTCTTCGCCGGCATCCTCGCGATGAACGGCGTGATCACCGGCGAACACGGCATCGGGCTCGCGAAGAAGAAGTGGTGGCCGCTCGCCGCCAGCGACGAAGTACGCGCGTTGCACCGCACCGTGAAACGCGCCCTCGACCCGCGCGGCATCTTGAATCCGGGCAAGTTTGTCTGACGCCAGCTTAGTGGGGCAGCCGTCCCGGCTGCCTCAGTCCTTTGGCCGTCTCGGCTGAAGAACCACCAGCCGAGACGGCCAGTGGACAAGGGGCAGCCGGGACGGCGGCCCCACTACTCCACCGCGAACGCTTGAATCCCGCCCGGCGTTCCGCTTTGCTCCCCCCATGAAAACTCTCCCGCTCCTGCGCGTCGCGCTCGCCTTGCTCATCACAGCCCTGTGCGCCCGCGCCGATCACTTCGTTTATTTTGGCACCTACACCGGGGCCAAGAGCAAAGGCATCTACTGCTGGCGTATGACCGACGACGGCAAGCTCACGCGCGTCGGACTCGCGGCGGAGACGGCCAACCCGACTTATCTCGCGCTGCATCCCACCGGGAAATTTCTCTACGCCATTGGCGAGTTCGCGCAGTTCAACGGCCAGAAAGCCGGTGCCGTCACTGCCTACGCCATCGACACTGCGACGGGGAAACTCACGCTCTTGAACCAGCAATCCTCCGGCGGCCCCGGCCCGTGTCATCTCGACGTGGATCGAGCGGGGAAAGTTGTGCTCGTGGCGAACTACGGCGGCGGCAGCGTCGAAGCGCTGCCGATCAAAGCCGACGGTTCGCTCGGCGAGCCGGGGACATTCGTGCAGCACAAGGGAGTGGGCGACTACGAGAAGCGCGCGCCGCGCGGCCACGCCATCAATGTCGATCCCACGCAGCGTTTCGCCGTGGCCTGCGACCTCGGACTCGACCAAGTGCTCGTCTATAAACTTGATGCCGCCAACGCCAAGCTCACGCCGAACGATCCGCCCTTTGCCATGCTCGCGCCCGGCTCCGGCCCGCGTCACCTCGCGTTTCGTCCCGACGGTAAGTTCGCCTACGTCATCAACGAAACCCTCCTGACCATGACCGCCTTCGCGTGGGACGGCACGCGCGGCGAGCTGAAAGAAGTCCAGACCATCAGCACGCTGCCCGGCGCGAAGGAGAAGGGTTTCAGCACGGCGGAAGTTTATGTGCATCCGAGCGGCAAGTTTGTTTACGGCTCGAACCGCGGCCACGACAGCATCGTGGTCTATGCCAGCGACGAGAAGACCGGGAAGCTCACGCTCGTCGAGCATCAGAGCACGCAGGGCCGCACACCGCGCCACTTCGCGATTCATCCCTCGGGAAATTTCCTCCTCGCCGAAAATCAAAGCACGGACAACGTCGTGGTCTTTCGCATCGATCCGCAGACCGGCAAACTGACCGCCACGGGCGAGAAGATTGAAGTGGGTTCGCCGGTGTGTGCGGTGTTTGTGCCGGTGAAGTGATTGTCCGGTCTCCATGCGCTACGTGATGAAGCAAAAGTTCTGGTCGTGGGGTGATGATTTCATCATCCGCGATGAGAATGGCGGCGACGCGTTCATCGTCGATGGCCGCGCGTTCAGTTGGGGCGACAAACTTTCCTTTCAAGACCCGAGCGGGAACGAACTGGCCTTCATCCGCCAGAAGTTGCTCACGTGGGGACCGACTTACGAAATCGAAGTTCACGGCCGGCTCGTGGCGGTGGTGAAGAAGAAATTCTTCACGCTGCTCCGCTGCAAATTCACCGTCGATGTGCCGGGGCCGGACGACCTCGAAGCGCAGGGCAGTTTCCTCGATCACGAATACGCCTTCGAGCGCCCGGGCCGCGAGGTCGCGCAAGTGAGCAAGCGCTGGTTCAGTTGGACGGACACTTACGGCGTGGACGTCGCCGCCGACGAGGACGACGTGCTGATACTCGCCACCGCCGTCGTCATCGACATGGTGTGCCATCAGGAGAGCAAACGGCACTGAAAATCAGACGCTCTCATGTCTTCGCGGTGCTCCTTATCGCGCTGGGGATTTTGTGGGTGCGCGGGTTTTGGTTCACAGAGGTCTTTCACACCCGCAAAGCGAATGAACCAAACCGGGCTGCTTTACTTCACCTCCATGAAACCACGCGTATTGGAGCTTCTCATGCAGAGGTGCTGACCAACTACTGGCATCATCGCACGGATGAGTTGCGGTTGTTTGCGGAGAATCCAAGACATTGGGTGGTCAAGACGCCTATGGAATTTGGCGCAGGCGACTGGCGGTTGATGATCGACTTTACGAATCGTGAAGTCCGAACCGTGAGAATCCGCACCACGGACGGGCCGACGCCGAAAGACGGGCCGAAGGACAAAGAATAGTTTTCCCCCACGTCATCGCTTCACGCCGACTTCGTTCGTCCCGCGCCCCACAATCGCCTCCGGCTGATACAAATCCCGGTTGCTCGCCTGAAACTCGGCTTTGAGTCGCACGCGGAAGCGCGCGATATCGACCAGTTCCCAGCCCAGAAACACCCACGCGCCGTCCGCCTTGCCGTCGTGCTCGAAGCCCACGATGAGATGATGCGCGTCATCGAGAATCTTGTTCGTGTCGCGTTTTGGCTCGTAATAAAAAGTCCGTAACGAACTCGTCCGGCTGCCGCGCTCGAACAGTTTCGGGTCGAGGTAAATCACCCGCCCGCTTTTCTTGTCCACCAGCCGCAGGTCGGGATAGCCGCTGCGCTGCTTCGCGCCCGACGCCGTCTTCGGGAAGTCGCACTCGAAGCCCTGAATGGAGTTCAACTCTACCTTCATCGCCGCCTCGAAGAGTGCGCTGACTTCGTTGATGCGGCGCTTCTGTTGGGCCGGGCCGTTCGTC
>JBBQYK010000103.1:0-13698 GCA_038208765.1 Verrucomicrobiota bacterium | reverse complement strand
GGTTTTGCCCGCAGCAGATTTCAGGCTGTAGCGCAGTTCAAATTGCATCACCGGACGGAGGCCGGGAATTTCCAGAAACACGCCCTGGCCATCGGGCAGCAATTTCGCCGCGCGCACTTCGAGCGTCTCGTGGCCTTCCTTGTCCGGGTCGGACGGCAGAAAATCCTTCGAGCCGTATTGCTTGGCGTAACGATAATTCCAATGCGCCGCCGCGTAGCTGCCTGTGTCCTCCGCCGCCGCGCGATCCAGTTCGGTGGCAAACATCACGCGCACGCCATTCGTGTGGACATTGAACTCGACGGGCACCAACGGCGTCGCGCCGGTGTAGCGCACGCGCTGCAAACAGCCGTCGCGCGCCGCGCTGGTCTGCCAGCCCTTCGAGCCGACGACGTAGAGCTGGCCGTCCTTGGGATTGAACGCGCCGCGCATCGCGCCGGAGAGAAATTTCCCCGGCAGCGGCGTGACCGCACCCTGCGCCACGCCATCCACCACTTCGCGCAGCACAAGAAATTGCGCGCAACGTCCGAACGAGAAATGCACGAAGTGATTTTGCAGCGGCCCCCAGCGATCACTGTTCACCCAAAGCTGGCTGCCGCTGGAATTATCCACGCGATGCGGAATCCAGCAGAGCGGCGCGTCGTAGCCGAGCGGACGTTCGGGCGTCACGCGCGGGCCGGCGTAGCCGTACCAGCCGCCGGGCTTGGCCTCGCAAATCGAACTCGCCGGCGTCCACTCGCCCTGCTGCGGCGCGGCGGTGATGATGCTCCCGTCCGCGCTCACGCCCATGCCGTTCGGATTGCGCCAGCCGGCGGCAATGGTCTCGTGCTTCTGGCCGTCCGGCGACACGCGATGCACGCCGCGCGGATCGATGTAATAGAAATTTCCGTTCGCGTCCGCGTCGAGGCTCGTCACGTAGTCGTGTCCGCCGGTCGAGGTCTGAATCTGGTTGCAGAAGTTTTCGTAGAAGTCCGCCTCGCCGTCGTTGTTCTCGTCGTGCAGCACGGTGATTTGATCGCGGCCCAGAACGTGAATCTTCCCGTTGCGCACGCGCAGACCGAGCGGCTGAAACAGCCCGGTGGCGAAGCGCCGCCACGTCAGTTTTTGCAACGTGTCATCCACCCCGCTCACGAGCCACACGTCGCCGTGAATGGTGCAGACGGCGGCGTCGCCGTTCGGGAGAAAGTCCACGCCCGACGTGAAGAAGAGCGCCTTCCACGGGTTGTCATACGGCACGGTGAGCGTGTCCACGACGTAGGCGTCGTTGCCGAAGCCGCGTTGTCCGCGCGCGGTCAGCGGCGTCCAGCGCGGAGCGCCGGGTCGGGCGAGAGTAGTGAGATTTTCCGCCCCGGCAGAGTTCTTCACGAGCGCGGCGAATTTGGGCAACTCCTTCGTCGTGAGGCGGGCGAGGAAAACTTTCGCGCGACGCGACGCGGTGGCCGGAGCGAGTTGCAGCGTCAGCACGCCAGCGTTCACGCGCAGTTCCGCGCCGGACCCTTGCACAGCCACGGCGAGCAGCCCGTTCGTGTTGCGCAGGGAAAAGATTTTCACGCCCTCAACATCCACGGATTCAGCCAGCCGGTTTTTTGCGTCCACGAGATGGATCGCGAGCGATGCGGGCGCGGCGCTGGCCTCGACCGTCCGCGTGAACGCGCCCAGATTCTCCCCGCTCTCAAACCACGGCGATTCCTGCACCGTGGCCTCGCCGACTTGATATTCCAGCACCACGCGCGGCCCGTTCACATGCAGGCCGCGCCATTGCGCTGCGCTGTTCAGCGGAGCAGGGGAGGTGAACTGCACGTCCCCACCGACGGCGGGTGCATCAATCAAGCCGTAGCGCCCCGCCGCAAATTTCAGAAAGCCGCCGGTCCAGCCGCCGCGCCACGAACCCGTCGCCGTGTCATACGCCACTGCCGCTTCGCCTTTCGCGCCCACGCGGATGGAAAGTCCTTTCGCGATGCGTCCGCCGGGCAGCGGCAGCACGGAGGCGTGGAAGTTGCCGAGGTCGGTCTGGTTCCAGCGCGCGTCCACCCAGTCCGGTTCGCGTTGGAGTTCCGGCTGGTCATCGGGCGCGGCGGCGAAAGTGCAGGTCGGGACCGTGAGTGCGATGAGTGCGAGAGATGGAATGAGGCGCACGCTCCACCGGAGCGCCGGACAGCCATGTCCGCCGCGGCCTTTCTCGTGTTCATGGACGGCGGACAAGGCTGTCCGCCGCTCCGGCGCGCGTTGAGTGGTACCGCTGCGGCGCAACAAGAATAGGGAGAACATGGCGGGCATCATTCAACGCCCGGTCAATTATGGCAGCAGAAATTTCGGCGGCGTGCCGGTCGCCGGGCGTGTGAATTTCTCACCATACTTGGTGAAGCCGTTCACGAAGCCGCCGTGGTGCAGCAAGAACTGGTCGTTCTCCACGCCCATGAAACGGTCGAGCCGATCCGCCTTGCCGGTGCCGTCGTGGCTGAAACCGGCGGTGGTGAGTTCGAGCCATTCGCCCGTGTCGGTGCGGAGCCATTGGTTTCCGTAGAGTGCCTTGCGCGGCAGGTGGCCGTTGTTGCCGCCGAAGTTTTCGCTGAACGAGTAGAGGCCGCGCAACCAGCCGCCGTCCTTCGGCGCGCGCCACGACGAGATGAGCATCCACTTCTGTTGCTCGGGATGAAACCAGTAGCCGGAGAAAATGGTGAAGGTGTTGTTCGTCGGCTGCGCGGTGACGATGAACCGCTGCTTCTCGCCGGTCTTCCAGTTGTATTTCAAATGGCTGTGACCGCCCGTGCCTTCGTTGCCGAAGTCGCCGGAGTTCACGCCTTCGCCCTTCCCCATGAGGATGACACGATTCGTGTCCGCGACCTTGCTGCGGCTCACAGCTTCGCCGCCGCTGTCCCACACGCTGAAGATGATGCGGCGCTCGGTCGGGCTGTTGACCTGCATGCCGAAGTAGCCGCGATGCCATCCGCACGCCATGTAGTAGGTGGCGACGGGTTCCTCGATGCCCGTCATCTCGCAGTAGAACGCGGCGACGTTGGTGCCCTTGGGATTGGGATACGACAGGTGAACGGACGCGGCGTTGCGGCGCGGCTTGAAATTGAAGTGCGCCGTGTTCGTGGTTACGCCGTCGAGCACGAGCGCGGAAAGATCGCCGAACGGTTTTCCCGCGTCATTCAACGACTCCAGCGCGAAACGCTGGTAGCCCGTTTCGTTGATGGTGAATTTGCCGAAGCGCGCAGTGACGAGATTCGTTCCCGCACCTTTCACTTCGGCCTCGTGCGACTGGCCCGCGACGGTGAGACGCAGCTTGGAAGTGGCGTTCGTCGGCAGGCGCAACTCCACCGCCGCGTTGATGATGGCGGCTGCCTTGATGTCGCCAAACCAGTTCACTTTGATCTTCGGATCGTTCCATCGCGTTAGGCCGTTCGTCGAAATGCGCGCGCCGTTGGCATCGGGATCGGTGTAGGCGGTGAAGGCGGGAACGCGCAACCCGGATGCTGGGGTGGAGTTGGTGAAGTCGGCGGCGAAACTGTCGCTCGCTCCGGCGACCAGCAACACCGTGCTCGCCAGCACCAGCGCAGCCGAATATCGTCTGGCGCTGAATGGCTTTCTCCCTCTGCCCTCAACGGGGAGAGGGCCGGGGTGAGGGGTGGAATCGTGCTGGGGCGCAACTCGCGAGAGAACGTCGCGGGCGGCACCACCCCTCACCCTCAATCCCTCTCCCCGTTGAGGGGAGAGGGAAGCCGGAGGCGCCTCGTGAATTTCATAGTTCATTTCAATTTCTTTCCTTCCTCCAGCACCGGCAGCGACAGCTTCAGCCGGATGCCCACGAGACGAAGCACGAGAATCAGTCCCGTGCAGACGAAGGTGACAAGCGGCTGATTCGGCGCGAAGTGATTCCACACCACAAACACCACCGCGCCCATCAGCGCCGCCGTGGCATAAAGATAAATTTGCGGACGGAAGACCATCGGCACCTCGCCCGTGAGCACGTCGCGCAGGATGCCGCCCGCCACGCCGGTGATCACGCCGAGCATCACGGCCACGGGCGCGGCGAATTCCAGCGCCACGCCCTTGCGCGTGCCCACGATGGTGAACAACGCGAGTGCGAACGCATCCGCCACGAGCAGGAAGCCGCGCGGCAGTTCGCGCACGCGGCGCACGAAGAACGTGATGAAAGTTGTCATGGTGGCGTTCGCCAGAAACGACGGCTCGCGAATCCAGACGACCGGCACACCGGAGAGAAGATCGCGCACCGTGCCGCCGCCGAAGGACGTGACCAGCGCCAGCACCAGCACGCCGAACAGATCCACGCGCTTCCCACGCGCCGCCAGCACGCCGGAGATGGCGGAGACGGTAATGCCGAAATGTTCAAGCCAGAGTTGCACGCGTTCAGCTTCTTCTAGGGAAAAATTTAACCACGGATGGACACGGATAAACACGGATGACGAGCGTGGCCTTCAGGCCGCTTCCAGCCGCACAGGTCAACACGCCTCACACAATCAAAATGGCTTTCCGCGATGGACGGTGAAGCGACCTGAAGGCCGCGCTCCGTGACCATTTTCCCCTTCCGTGTCCATCCGTGGTTGAAAAAATACTTACGGGACCAACCGCGCGCGGAAGAAGCGCACGGGCGGATTCGTCGCGCTCTGGCTGTATTGCAGCAGGCCGTCGGCGGCCGTGTTCGTGGTCAGCGAAATCCACGCGCTCAGATCGGCGCTGCCTTCGATGGCGTAGCGCAGACCGTTCTGCGCCGGGAACCACAGATGCACCGTGTTCGACGGCGATAGCGAGTAGGCCAGCAATGGCGGCGGCGGGGTGGCGGAGAAATAACCGTCGCCGCGCAGTTGCAGATTGAACCCGATGTCGCTGCTGCTGCCATCCACTTGATGAACCTCCGCCGCGATCCAGTTCGTGCCGGGCTGGAGCAGCGCGGCGCTCACGGTGAAGGGATAGAAAATCAACTCGTTCGCCGCGTTCGTCGCGCGCGTGGCATAAAGCACCGGACCCGCCGCGATGTTATCACGCGCCACTTCCAAGCCGTTCAGGTAAATGACCGCGCCGTCGTCGCGCGCGAAACTCACCGCGAGATTCGTGACCGTGTAATTTGCGGGCAGCACGAACGGCTGGCGGAAGTAGTAGGTAATCACCGGCTGGCCCGCGAGCGTGGTGACTTCACCGTCGTTGCCGAAGCCGAGACGCGCGAGTCCGTTGCTCCACGTCGAGTCGTTGTAGTTGTTATTGCGCCACGTCGTGCCGAGATCCACACCCTTGTCGTGATAACGCCACAGGCTGTTGCTGGTCACAAGCAGCGCCGGATCCATCACCGTCAGGCTCACCGTCGCGGGTGCGGACCACGCGCCGCCGTCGTTCACGCGGAAGGTGAAGCTGTCCGCGCCGGTGAAATTCGCGCCGGGCGTGTAGGTGACGTAGGGCGCGATGCCGTCGAGCGAACCGTTCGCGGGCGAAGAAACAATCTGGAACGCGAGCAGATCGTTTTCGAGATCACTGCCGGTCAGCACGAGTTCCTTCGCCGTGTTGATCCAAAGCGCCGCGGACTGCGCGAGCGCGGTGGGTGGGACGTGCGCGGCATCATCATCCGTGATGGTGACGCTGGCGCTGAGGTTTGTTTCAAGCACGTAGCCCAGTCCCGGCGCGAGCGTGAGCACCGCGCTCTCGGCCGGTTCAATGTCGAAATCATTCAAGGGCGCGAGCGTGATGACCGCGTCGCTCTGTCCGGCCGGAATGGTTACCACACCGGGCAAGTAGGCGTAGTCGGAGCCCGGCGTGGCCGTGCCGGACACACCGTAATACACCTCCAGCGAGGAACTGAGGTTCGTGCCGAGCCGCGTGACCGTGAAGCTCGCGGTGTCGTTCGGCTCGGTCGCGCTCGCGTCCGTGGCGGCGATGACGACGGTCGGCGGTGCCGTGGGCGCAGGCACGCCGGTGCCGGTCAGTTCGAGCGCGAAGCCGATGTCCGAGCTGCCGCTGTTAATCTGATGAACTTCCGCCGCGACGATGTTCGTGCCGCTGACGAGCAGCGCGGGATTCACGTTGAACGGAAACCACGCGCTCTCATTGGCTCCGTCCACGCTGGCGCTTGGGCGCGTGGAGTAAAGCACCGTGCTGGACGGCATGTTGTCGCGAAACGCTTCGGAGCCGTTCAGGTGAACGACGATGCCGTCGTCGCGCTGCACGCGGGCGACGACACTGGTAAAGATCATGCCCGTGGGCGGCGTGAATTTGTGGCGGAAATAATACGTGATGACGGGCTGGCCGCGCACCGTGGTCGTGCGCGGATCGCCGAAGCCCAGCCGGGCCACGCCATTGCTCCAGAGGGTGTCGTTGAAACCGTTCGTCTTCCACGCCACGCCCTGGTCCACGTCCGCGTCGTGGTAACGCCACGCGGCGTTGCTGAGCACGAGCGTGGCGTTGTAAATCGTGAGCGACACCGTGGCCACGGCGGAGGTCGTCGCGCCGTCCGTCGCACGGAAGGTGAAGCTGTCCGGCCCGGTGTAGTTCAGCACGGGCGTGAAGGTGAGGTTCGGCGGCGTGCCCGTGAGCGCGCCATGCGCGGGCGCGCTGACCACGGAGTAGGTCAACGGATCGCCGCTCGGATCAATCGCCGTGAGCGTCACGCCGCTCGGCTGGTTGCGCGGCACGAAGAGGTTCTGATTTTGTGCCACCGGCGGCAGCGCCTGCGTCTCGTCGTCGAAAATGTTCACCGTCGCGGAGATGTTCGCGCCGAAGGCGTAGCCCGCCGCAGGAATGATCGTGAGCGTCACGGTCTCGAGGTTCTCAAGCTGCGCGTCGTCCAGCGTTGTGACGACCACCGGCGCACTGGCTTGTCCCGCCGGAATAGTCACGCTGCCGGGCAACGCCGTGTAATCCCCGCCCGCCGTCGCGGTGCCGCTGGCGACGTAATTCACCGTGAGCGCGCCGGCCGCACCGCCGCTGGTGCGCGTGATGGTGAAGGTTCCGGTGTCGCCATTCTCCGTCGCGCCCGGGTCGGTGGCAGCGACCACGACTTCCGGCGTGCCCGTATCGTTGTCGAGGATGGTGACGGTGTGCGCCGGGATTGGTCCGAGCGCCGCGCCGACCGGAGCCGACAGCGTGACAATGATCGTCTCATTCGCCTCGACGGCGGTGTCATTGACCACGGCGAGCGGAATGGATTTGGAAGTCTCGCCCGCGAGGAAAGTCAGCGTGCCGTTCGCGAGCGTGAAGTCCGCGCCGCTCGTGGCGGTGCCGCCGCTGACGGTGTAATTCACCGTCACCGTCGTGGGCATCGGACGGTCGAGCGCGGCCATGAGCAGCGGCGCGCTGGCCGCGTCTTCCTCCACGCTCGACGCGGCGGTGATGAACATCACGCGGGGCGCGGCGTAGTTGTTCGTGTTGTCGAGAATGGTCAGGTCGAGCGGGTTGCGCGAGGTGGAGAGGCGGCAGCCCGTCGGATTGCGGAGTTCAATGACTGCGACCTCCGGCCCTTCGATCAGCGCGTCGGGGTAGATGCGGATTTTGATGAACTGGTTGGTTACGCCAATCGGGAAAGTGAGCGTGCCGACGTTAAGCCGCGCGTTGCCGTTCGTCGCGTCCACCAAGTCCCAGTCAATGCCGTCGCCCCACGCCGTGCTGCCGGAGCCCATGTTGTATTCCACGGTCACGACGTTGGGGTTCATCGCGGAGAGAATGACCGGCAGCAGACGATACTCGCCGTTGACCGGGTCGAGCGTCTCGCTGGTCGTGGCGGTCTGCGTAAGGAAGCCGACCGAGAGCGTGTAAGATTCGTCGTCCGCGAGGTGGAGCGTCGCGGAGCTTTCGCCAATGCCATAATCCAGCGACGGCAGCAGCGTGAGCGTGATGGTCTCCGTGCCTTCAAACAGCCCGTCCTGGATGGTGGCGATGGGAATGTCCACGCTGTTTGAACCATTGGGAATAATCGCCGTGCCACTGAGCAGCACGTAGTCGAGTCCGTTCGCCGCCGTGCCGCTGACGGCGTAATTCACCGTGAGATCGCCGCTCGTCAGGCCAGTGAAAGTCGGCCCGGTGCGCCCGATGTAGAAGGCGGCGGCGTTGGCCGTGCCTTCAGCGGGTGCGGTGTTCCAAGGCGTGATGCTGACCATGGGTTGGTCGTCGTCGCGCAGAAGAATCTTCGCCACTTCGTCGTTGAAGAAAATGTACGAGGGGTCGGGCGTGAGCGTGATGATGATGCTTTCAACGTCCTCTTTGAACGCGTCGTTGAGGACGCTGACGGAAATGTCCGTCTGGCTGAATCCATTCACCGGAGCGCCGAGGACAATGGTGCCGGACAAATTGCCCGTGCTGTAATCCACGCCCGGCGTCGCCGTGCCGCCCAGCGTGTAGCGAATCGTCGTGGGCGTCGGGCGCGAGCCTTCCACGCGGAAACGCAGCATGCCCGCGTCGCTCGGCTCGCTCGTCGTGCTGCTCATCGAGATCACCGAGACCTGCGGCACGTCGTGGTTGTCCGTGATGGTCACCGCCGCGGCGGACGGCGTGGCGAGGAGATACGATCCGTTGAAGACCGCGAGTTGGATGTCCACGGTTTCAACGCCCTCGCCGTGGTCATCATCATACGGCGTGACGAACACCGGCGCGCTCGCGGCCCCGGCGGGAATGGTGATCTCCGCCGGCAACCCGACGTAATCCGTGCCGTGCTGCGCGGTGCCGCCGATGCCGTAATAAACTTTTAACGGCGCGGTCGTCGGCCCGGTGCGGCTGACGAGGAACACGCCCGGCTCGCGGTTCGTCTCGCTCGCGTTGGGTTTGATCGCCGTCACGGTCACGAGCGGGATGTCGTCATCGAGAATGAGCAAATCCACGCTCGTCGCCGCCGTGTTCCGCACATAGTTCGCGCCGCTCGGAATGGTGACCGTGATGTTCTCGCTGCCTTCCACCGCCGAGTCGTCCACGGGCGCGATGAGGAGCGTGATGCTCGGCTGACCGTCAGGAATCGTGACCGACGTGGGCAGGCTCGGATAATCCGTTCCGCGCGCCGCCGTGCCGCCGTAGCTCAACGCGACGGTGAGATTTCCAACGGTTGAACCGGTGCGCGCGACCGTGAAGGCCGTGACATTCCCCGGCACTTCGCTGGCCTCGGTGTCATCGGCGGTGATGCTGACTTGCGGCAACGTCGTGTCGTCGTCGTGCAGGGTGATGCTCGTCGCGCCGAGCGCGGTGCCGAAGTAGTTCGTACCCTCCGCGAGTTGCAGCGTGATCGTCTCCGGCCCTTCCGCCGCCGCGTCGTTGAGGCTGGTGACGACGACCTCGAGCGAAGCCGCGCCCGCCGGAATCGTGAACGTGCGGTAGTTGCCATCATCCACGTAGGCGGGGAGGAAATTGTAATCGGTGGTGCGCGCCGCCGTGCCGCCCGCCGACATCACGCGCACGTCGAGCGGAGCCGCCGTGCTGCCGGTGCGCGCGATGGTGAACGCGCCGTTCGTCCCGTTCTCACTCGCATCCGCCGTGCCGGTGAGGCTGATCTGCGCGAGCGGATTCGCCGTGATGTTGAAGGTGTTCGCGCCCGCCACGACGGAGCCGCTGAACGAAGCCGGCGTGAACGAGTTTCCGTAGAGCAGGGGAGTGATCGTCTGCGCGCCGACCGTGAGATCGGCCAGCGCGTAATATCCGTCCGCATCCGTGTAGGTGTATTTGCTGCTCGTGCCGACGAGTACATCCGGCACGCCCACGCCGCCCTTCGTCACGCGTCCATAAACCGTCGCGCGCGTCGAATTGCCAATGACCACCACGAGATGCCGCCGCGTCGTGCCGCCCTTCATGTCCGTGACGGTGCAGAGGACGTTGAACTGCCGCGCCGACGGGAAGGTGCGCGTGAACACCGCCACGTTCGTGCTCGGCAGGCCGTCGCCGAACTCCCAGTGATAGGCCAGCGTGTCGCCATTCGCGTCCGTCGCGTTCGCGGTGAAGGTGATGCTGCCGTTGACGGCGACATTGGTCGTCGTCGCCGTGAGCGCGAGCGTCGGCGCGACGTTGGTGGAAATGTTTCCGTAATTCACCGCCACATCGAGCGACTCCGGCGACGTGTTGTTGTTGCGATTCACGACCGTGAAGTGAACACCCGCCGCGGCGTCACTGAATGTGCGCCCGACTTCAATGCCGCTGTCGTCCTTGGCCGCTGGCGTGCCCGGCGTGGTGTCAATCAAGTGTCCCCCGCCGCCGAAGCCCGACCAGATGACGAGCGCGGAATTACGCAGTTCGACGCGCGACGTGTGCTCCACGCCGTAGTTGTGGTGATACTCGATGTTGTAGCCGCGCGTGGCGTCCTTCGGCACGCGGATGCCGTAGCGTTTGCCTTCCTCCAGCGCGGGCTGGTCGTAGGCGAAGATGCGATACACGCCGCTAACCGTGGGGTTGTGCGTGTTCTGCGTGGGCAGCCAGCCGAGCGAGCGTTTGGCGATGGTGTTGTAATGCGCGGTGAATCCGCCGCCGCCGCCCATCACGTCGAAACTGTTGCCGTATTCCTGGTTCGCACCGATGCCGATGGCGCTCTGCCCGCCGGTGTTCCAGAAGTTCGCGTGCGGACGCCCGATGCTGTGGCCGCACTCGTGATTGATCACGTCCATGCCGTCCCACGAGACCCACACGCTGTCGCCGCCGCCCCACGAGATGCCGCTCAGGCGCGGCCCGCCGTTGACGCGCACGATTGTCACGTTGAATTCGCCGGAGTCAAAACCCAGCCGCCGCGCCTCGCGCCGCGAATGACTGTGGACCAAGCCGAGTCCATCGACTTCAGCGTCCTTCGCCTCGTACCACTCGCGCGTGTGCGGCAGCACGATGACCGGGGTGAACGCAGGCGTAACCGAGAGACGGCCGTAGGAACTCTCCAGATAAAATCGCCCGAAGTTTTTCATGTCGTCGAACGCGCTCGCCTCGGTGTTCGGCACCTGCAAACGGTCGGGATAGACCGCGCGAATGTAGAGCGCCTTAAACACGCCGATGGCCTCGGAGGATGTGCCGGGAAAATTGTCGTTGATCGGATGCGCACCCCCGGGACCGCCGCTGGCGGAAATGTTCGCGGCCAATCGGTGCTCATCTTCCAGCACGCGCACATGCGAGCCATTGCAGAGCACGATGACTTTGCCTTCCAGTTCAATGGTCGTGGTCTTCTCGGTGATGGGTTCCTCGAACGGGGTGTCGAGAACGGTCGTGATTTTTGAAACGGGGCAGGTTTCTTCGACGACCGTGCCAGCAGAAACTTTTTCTCCAACCGACAACCGCCGCACGGCGGTCGGGGCGACCGCCAGTTCGCGGTCCACCGCGTAACCGCGCGCCGCGATGTTCTTCCTCGTCATCACCATCTCCGCCTCGCCGAAAACGTGCGCGATGTAGCTCTCACCCGTCGTCGTCTCGAAGTAGCGCAGGGACAGGTCGCGCGGATCCACCGTGGTGCCGGGCGCGGGGCGTCCGAGATACACGTTGAAATCACCACGCGCGCTGACGGGTTTTTCCAGTTCCGCGAGAATCTCCGCCGGCAACTGCTGGCGCGTGAGCGGCGGCACCGCCTGTTCCAGCGCGCGCTCCGGATCAGCCACGATCAAATTCTTGAACTCCGTCCGCCGCGCGCGGGCCAGCGTCACACCTTGTTCCTTCATCGCCTCGCGCTGCTCGGGCGTGGCCGTCACGAAATCCGCCGCCCAGGTGTTGAAGGCCACGATGCGCGGCCAGTCGTAGCGGGCTTGCGAGCGCAGGATGCGTTTGGCAGCGGCGGGCGTGGCCGTGGTGGCAGCAGTCGTCGGAACCATTTCCAGTCGGGTCTCCGGTGCTGGCGTCGCGTCCTTTCCGTCCTTCCACGCAGCGATGGCGGCGGCTGAGGGAGTCTTGGCCTGGGAACTCGTCTCGACGGGCCGGGACTGTTTCCGCAGTCCCAGGAGGAGCGCGCCGCAAATCAACAGGGCGGCGGCGACAGCGATGGCTTTCTTCATAAATTGGATTCGGGTGACGTGGCAGATTGAACTCGAAAATCAGTCATTTGGCAAATCCACATCCGGCGGAGCGCGTGAGGTCTTTGTCGTGCGCGCCATTCCCCTCACCCCGGCCCTCTCCCCATAGGAAAGGGAGAAAGACAGCCAGCGTGTGGTTCCGACTAAATTGGCCACCGCGCGCCTCATTCACGCCCATTCTAAAATCACCTTCCCCGACTCGCCGCTCATCATCGCGGCAAATCCTTTTTCAAATTCCGTGTAGTGAAAGCGGTGCGTGATGACGGGCCGGATGTCCAGACCGCTCTCCAGCATCACGCTCATCTTGTACCACGTCTCGTACATCTCGCGGCCGTAAATGCCTTTGATGGTCAGCATGTTGAACACGACCTTGTTCCAGTCGATGGAGATCGGCTCAGACGGAATGCCGAGCATGGCGATCTTTCCGCCGTGCGCCATGTTCTCGATCATGTCGCGGAAGGCGGCGGGGCTGCCGGACATTTCCAGTCCCACGTCGAAGCCCTCCTTCAGGCCGAGTTCTTCCTGAACTTTTTTCAGGCTCCCGCTTCGAACATTATGCGTGACGATGGTGCCCATCTTCCGCGCCAGCGCGAGGCGGTAGTCATTCACATCCGTGATGACCACATGCCGCGCGCCCGCATGTTTCACAATGGCGGCGGCCATGATGCCGATGGGACCAGCGCCCGTGATCAACACGTCCTCACCCAGCACATCGAACGAAAGGGCGGTGTGAACGGCGTTGCCAAACGGATCGAAGATGGACGCGACTTCACGATCCACCGTCGGCTGGTGATGCCACACGTTCGTCATCGGGACGGAAATGAATTCCGCAAACGCGCCCGCGCGGTTCACGCCGATGCCCTTCGTGTCCGCGCACAAATGACGCCGGCCCGCGAGACAATTGCGGCAGCGCCCGCAAACGACGTGGCCCTCGGCGCTCACGAGGTCGCCGATGCGGAAATCGTTCACGTTCGAGCCAATCTCCACGACCTCGCCCACAAACTCATGGCCCACGACCATCGGCACCGGGATGGTCTTCTGCGCCCACGCGTCCCACTTGTAGATGTGCAGGTCGGTGCGGCAGAGGCCGGTCTTGTGGACGCGGATGAGCACGTCGTTGATGCCGGGGACGGGCGCGGGCACGTCCCGCAGCCAGAGGCCGGGCTTCGCTTCCGCTTTGACGAGAGCTTTCATGTTTTTGTCTGTTTCAAAATGGTCTTGCGGACTGACGGGTGCGAAAGCGGCGCTAAAGCGACCGCACTCCAAACGCTTCGCGAGGCCAACGGCGTCTGGTGCTGCGCGGCAGCGTTTGGAGTGCGGTCGCTTCAGCGCCGCTTTTCCCCGCGCCGACATCATTCCAAATGCCGTGTTGCCAAAGCCCCTCCGTCTATCCAGTATCTTGGAAACAGTTCCGGTAAACTAGAGATGCGATTCCGGTATGCAAGAAGTATTTCCTGTATATCGAACGGAGCGCGGGCGTCTCGCCCGCCCGACCGCGCGGACGCGCCGGCGGGCGAGACGCCCGCGCTCCGATGGCCGCCAGCCCCGGAGGGGCTGAATGTGAATAGCCCCGGATGAAATCCGGGGGTGGAGAAGGCGGAAGGTCGCGACCCCGGAGGGGTCGAACCGTGGTGGTCGGGAAGTTCTTGAGTTCAACCCCTCCAGGGTTGCGTCGCGTATCGATTTGAGACCCCGGATTTCATCCGGGACTATTCACATTCAACCGCTCCGCGGTTGAGGC
>JBBQYK010000102.1:0-13709 GCA_038208765.1 Verrucomicrobiota bacterium | reverse complement strand
GACAAGTCCCCGCACTCCAAATTCACCGCACTCCAAATTCACCGCACGCGAAAGAAACGTTGCGCCTCGTTACCCACGGGCAGGGACAGCGACGTCGCCGTGGTGTTCGTGCGCCATAGGGTCCAGTCGGTGAGGTTGGTTGAAGTCTCGATGACGCGACCGCCGCCCGTCTCCAGCCACAGGACACGCGGAGCGTTCCTCAACGGTGCCGCGGCGCTCTCTTCGTCCTGCGCGAGCGTGAAAGTGAACTGCGTTTGATAATCATTCTGCCCGGCCACCACGATTACGTATTCGGCTCCGGCGACGGCGGAGAACGAGAACGGCGCAACATACGGCCTGGACACATTCGTCAGCGTGGCGAGCGAACCGCCCCGATAAATTCCCGTGAGAAAGCCGGCGATCACACCCCCGCCGGTCACACCCGACATAGACACTGTGACCGGCCCGCTGCCGGGCGCGGTCCACTTCCACCACACGCTGTTCGTGTAGCCAAACCAGTTTTCAAAAGGATCGCCAGCCTCCGCCGTGGCAAAAAAATTCGAGGCCGTGACCGAGACCGGCGAACCGGCGAGCGCGAGGCGGTTGCTGAAATGATCATTGGCCGGCGGATCGGCGCGGCGCAGGCCGAGGCGGACTGGGCCTTCGCTGTGGTACGCGCTGCGATAAGACAGATGAAACGTCTCCCCGGCTTCGGCGGAAAACGAGCCCTGCGGATGCCAATACGGCCAGGCGAAACTGGTGCCGACCGCCTCGGTGAGCGTGCCCAGTTCCGCGCCGCTGTGGACACGGAGCACGCCGGCGAATTGAGATTCGATGAAGACTTGAAACTGACCGCCCACCAGCGCGGTCCAGCGCCACCACACAGAGTTGCTGCCCTCGGCATAAACTGGCTCGTCCAGTTCCGCCGTGGCCCAGGCATTTTCGGAAGTGACGCTCCAAGAGTCGCCGGACCTGACGAGCGCATTCGTGAAATGATCGTTCGCCGGCGCGGGCTGGAACTGGGCGGTCACACCCACGCGCCCGAGCCGGCGCGGCGCATTGTGCACTTGCAACGCATACTCCACGCCCGCCATGAGCAGCACGCGCTGCGGTTGTGCTCCGGGAAACCTGTCAGGCACGCCGTCCACGGGAACCAGATTTTCCAGTTCTTTGCCCGTGAAAACTTGAATGGGCAGCGACACCGGCAGGCCGACATACGGCGAACGGTCCACCGTGAGCCGCGCCGTGAGCAGATGCCAGCCGTTGCTCTCCGCCGTGAAATGCCACCACAAGGTGCCGCGGGAAGTTTCCTCCTCCGCGCCCGGCTCGCCCAGTTCGCGCGACGATCCCTCAGTCGTGGACTCACCACGCCCGTCCACCAAGTCCAGGCGCTGGCTGAAGTCGTCGTTCACCGGGGCGACCGTGGGATGAATGGAAAGTTCAATCTCACCGGCGGGGAGCGGCGATTCATCCGTGTCCACCGCGATGGCCACCGCCTGGCCGGCCTCCAGCGGAAGGTTGAACTGCGACATTTTCAAGCCGAAGACCGCCCAGCCCACCGGCGGCTCGATTAGTTCATCGCGCCGGTCGCCGAGAAAAATTTGATGATACGGGGAAAAATTCTGCGCGCGCACGGTGATGGTGTAGCGGCCTGCCGTGGGCGCGACCCAGCGCCACCAGACGGTGTGCTGCCCGTATTCGATCACCGGCGGTTCATCGAGCGCGGTCGCGCCGAGCAGCGTGCCGGTGGTGGTGACATTGGTGCCGGCGAGCGTGATTCGGTTTTCAAAACGATCATTCGCGGGCGCGCGCTCGTGGCGGAGCGAAAGTTTCACCGCTTCATGGCCCGGTGGAGTCTCGGCCCACAGATGCACGCGCAGATGATATTCCACTCCAGCCTGGACGGCTGCTTCGATGCGGCCTCCGGGGTAGGTTACTTCCAGCAAATCGTTCCAGTTCGTGCCTTGGTAAATCCCCGCGCCCTGCCAGCCGTCTTCGAGTTGCAGGAAAACCATGCCGTCCACGGGCGCGGTCCAGCGCCACCAGATCGAGCGCCCCCCCACGGTGCCGAGAACGAATCTCTCCTCCTCCTCGACGGACGCGTAGCGCGCGCTGCCGCGCGCCAGCAGGCGGCTGCCGTGCAGCGGCGCGGCGTTGGTGAAGTGATCATTCGCCGGCGGACGTACGGTCGTGATGGTGAATTCGTAATCGCTGCCGCCGGGTTCGCCCGTGCCGATCTGCACAGCGTAAGCCGTGCCGCGCGTGGCGTGGAAACGCCAGACGCCGAGGCCCAGTTCGGGTGAATCATCCAGGACCACTTCCAGTTCGTCCCGGTTCGTGCCGGCATACACGCCGAAATCCCGGATCGGAAAACCGCTCGTCACTTCGATTTGATACTGGCCGGTGCGCGGCGCGGTCCACGTCCACCAAGTCGAGCCGGAGAAAACCGTCGGCCCGTCGCCCTCGCCAAACTCGTAGGTCGCACCTTTCGTCGTGCCGCGCGCGCGGGAGCCGAACACACGGGCGCGCTGCGCGAAGTCATCGTTCGCCGGACGTTCCGCGAAACGCAGCGTGAGGTGGAACGCGCCCTCGCTGGTGAACGATTCGTTCGAGTTGATCGCGAGGTGATAGGTCATGCCCGCCTCGACGGCTAAATTGTAATGCTCCGCCGAGCGGGAGAAAATTTCGTTCTCCGGGCGCGGCTCCAGCCCGGCCAGTTCCGTGCCGGTGAAGGCGCGCAATCCAGGCGAATGATTATCGTCGCCCAGTTCCACCAGCAGTTGTCCGGTGCGCGGCGCGGCCCACGAATACCAGACCGTGTTCTCGCCGGTGCTCTCCGGCTCCAGCGCCTCGCGCGTCGCGCCGACCATGGTGCCGTTCACCGAGACGACCGCGCCGGTGAGCACAAGGCTTTGCGCGAAGTGGTCGTTGACCGGCACGGACGCGGGCTGCAACCCGAACGGTTCCGCAGCGGAACCGTATCCATAGTCGTAAAACATGAGATGAAAAACCTCGCCCGCCGTCGCTGAGAAACGGCTCGTCTCGGTCTGCTCGGGAAAGCCTCCCTGTATCCGCCACAGCGTCCAGTAGCCACTGCTGCCGCCGCTCTGCGAAGCCAGCGTGAAATCCCCCTCGTATGGAGCCGCCCACTCGTACCAGACCGTGGCGGGTGTCCGCAGCAGGCCTGGCGTGGCGTACGGCTCGTTCGTCTGCAAGGTCGCGTGTCGCGTGCGCGGGACAAAGCTCACGGGCGCTCCGGTGAGGATTTCACGCTGCGCGAAATCGTCGTTTGCGGGCGGCGTGACTTTTTGCAGGCGCAGCGTGGCGGTGTTTAACAACGAATAATGCGGCTGCGTCACGGCGATCCAGAGCGTCTCGCCCGCCGCAACGCGAATGGTGTGCTGGCTCGTGAAAGAGTGAGTGATCGGCTGGAGCGAGACCAGTTCCTCGCCGAGATAAAGTACCAGCCGGGCCTGAGGAGAAACCGAGAACGCATAGGCCCCTTCCTCTGGCGCGGTCCAGCGATACCAGACCGAGCTGCCGTCGAATCCAAACGGGAAGATCGCACCGCTGCCCGGCTCACCCGGCTCGCGTGTGGCGTAGGCCAGACGCGCGGAGACGGCGAGGTTCGTGCCGGTGAGAATTTCGGCGTCGGCAAAATTATCGTTGGCTGGTGGCGCGACGGCTTCCAAGCCGAGCGTGAAGTGCGCGAAACCGCCATTCACCGCGACGGCGTAGGTCTCGCCCGCGACGGCGCGGAAGGCTCCGCCGTCCTCGCCATACCAGTCCGCCACCTGGGTCAACCCCGTCCACACGTCGCCGGCGAACACCTGCACCGCGCCATACCGCGAGCTCGGACGCAACTGTCGCAGCAATGAAGTCGTCGTGCTGGCGCGTGGCGTGAGCTGAAACCGGGCGCGGAAAACGCCGCTGCTCGGCGCGGTCCATTTCCACCAGGCGAACTGGTCATAATAGAATTGGCCGGGTTCGCCGGAACTCCAGGTTGCGCCGATGGTGTGTCCTTCGATTACGCCGGACGCGGGCAGTTCGAGCGCGTTGAACAACTCGTCGTTCACCAGCGCGGGTTGTGCGCGGAGATGGAGCGTGAAATTCGGACTGGAACTGTAGTCGAACACCCGCACGAGCAGCTTCTCGCCCGCCCGCGCCGTGAAGGCTTGGCCGTTCGTAGCCCCGTTCACGTCCTGCCCGATGCTGGAATACGAGTCGGGCAACTGCCCGCGAATCACGTTCACGTAGGGCAGCGTCTCGGCGCTCTCGACCGAAGCCAGATAACTTCCTGCAACCGGCGCGGTCCACTCGTACCAAACATCGCGGCCGTAGCCGGAGTAAATCGCCACGTCCGCCGTGGCATACCGCAACGTGCCGCTGGCGGAAGCAGGCAACCCGGAAAGAGTGTGCGGGCGCGTTTGAAGATCGTTCTTCGGTGCTGCCACCGGCCGGAGTCGGAGCCGAAAGTCTTCTGGCGTCGTGGTTGAGTAATTCGCCAAGCCGATTTGGTAGGCCGTGCCGCGTTGTGCGCGGAAGGTGAGTTCGCCTTCATATCCTGAAGCCGAGCGTTGCAACACTTCCAAGGTCTGTCCGGTGTAAAGTTCCAGGTAAAAACCCTGACCGTTTGGTGCGATTGAAATTTGAAACACGCCCGAGCGAGGCGCGACCCATTCCCACCAGACGAAGTTTGGGGAGTAGCCAGTCGAATCCTCCGCCGTGGCCCCTCGCACGCTGCCCCGCACATTCACGCGTTCGCCGCGCAGGCGGGTGCGGTTGTCGAATTGATCATTCACGGGCGAACCCAGCGTCACCGTGACGGGCGCGGAGGTGACGTTCACGCCGCTGACCAGCGCGCGCGCGGTGAGGAGGTGCGGCCCGGCCTGCGTGTTGCTCCAGACAAGCCAGTAAGGCGCGTTCGTGACGACCGCGATGAGCGTTCCGCCGTCGTAAAAACTCACCGCCGCCACGCCGCCCGTGCCGCCAAACGCCGCCGCTGACAGGGTGATGCCCTGCCCCGGTGCAACGATGGAACCCGGCGCAGGACTCAACAACGCCACTGTCGGAGGCCACGGCGCGGCGCTGGAAAGAGTCACTTTCATGACCACGCTGCGCACGCCGGAATAAGAAAACGACGAACTGGCTGAGACCAAAACCACGTCCTCACCACTGGTCGAAACGGAACCCAGCACCGCGGCCAGGCTCGCATCTTTGCCGACGTACTGCGGCAGAATGGGTTCGCCGCCCGTGAGCCGCGCCACGAAGGAGCGGCCCTTGTCGAATCGCGCGCCCATCGTTCCGCCCACCAGCACGCGACCCGCCCCGTCCAGCGCGAGCGACTCCACGATGTCCCGGCCCGAGGCCGTGAGTGTTTGCACGCCGAGCCACGCGCCGGACGGACTGTAGCGCGCGACGAAAGCACGGGAGTTCGGCGTGAACGGCGGGGCATCGTCAGTGTCGTCAGGAAAGTTTTCCGAACTGGTCTGGCCGCCCACGAAAATGTCGCCCGCCGCGTTCACGGCGATGGCCCGCGCGTCGTCATTGCCCGCGCCCGCGAGGTAGGTGGCAAAAAGGGTCGCGCGCCCGTCGCGCGTGAATTTCGCCACGAAGGCATCCGCGCCGGAACCGCTGGGCCACGGCTGAGGCGCGTTCACCGTGGGCAGGACGCCATTCGCCGTCAAACCCGCCACATGGGCGTGGCCGTTGCCGTCCACCGCGAGCGAGGAGATGAACAGCGAGGAAAAGGAATGGAGGCGCGAGGCGTAAAGCAGTTCGCCGGACGGAGAAAGTTTCACCAGCACCGGATGACTCGCCTCCGTGGGAGCACCGAAATCAAACGCGTTCGTGCCGAGCAATCCCGCCGCGCCCGCCTGCAACACGACGAAGCTGTTGCCCTCCGCGTCCACCGCCACGGCAATGGCCGTGTCCTGGCCCGGCGTGCCAAGGTACGTGGCGAAACGAATCGTGCGGAGCGTGGCATCGAAGCGGATGATGAAGGCATCTTGCGCGCCGGCGTTCGTCGCCTGTCGGGCGCGAACCACCGGAAAATTTGTCGCCGAGGTCGAGCCGATGACCACGACATCACCACCGGGAGCCACCACCACCTGCGCAGCCCAGGTGTCTTGACCGCCGAACACCGCCGAGACCAGGCCGTGCCCCTGCGCATTCAACTGAGTGACGAAACCGTGATACGACGAACCGCCGCCATGAAACCGCCGCAACGCCCCCGGCAGCCGCGCCGGACGATCCGTGGCGCCAACGACAAAGGTTTTTCCGTCCGCCGTTCCCGCCGCGTGCAGGACGTGAACATTCGCGTGCGGCGTGAATTGAAAAACTTCATCCGCCCGCGCCCAGGCCAGGCCGAGCAAGAGGCTGATGAAGATGAAGGTCGCTTTGCCCATGAGTCTGAGCAGGCTACGCACGAGCATGGACGGAACAAGATTTGTTTCTACGTGGGGGGAATGACAGTGGGCATGCGGGGCTACTGCCCCCATCACTGTCCGCTCCATCATTTCGCTTCCGACCGCTTGCTTGGTCGGCCATGCTCACGCCATGTCTGGTTTAATCGCCATTGTTGGAAGACCGAATGTTGGGAAGTCCGCGCTGTTCAATCGCATCGCGGGGCGGCGCATTGCCATCGTGCATGACCAGCCGGGCGTGACGCGTGACCGCGTGACCGCGCAGGCCGAGTGGCACGGGCAGCCTTACACGCTCGTGGACACCGGCGGCATCGGGTTGCTGCGCCGCGAGAAATCCGAGGACGTGATCGTCAAGGCCGCCGTCGAGCAGGTGCAGATCGCCATCGACTCCGCGAACGTCATCATCTTCGTGGTCAACGTGCAGGAAGGCATCACGCCGCTCGACGCGGAAGTGGCGAAGCGTTTGCGCGTGGCGAAAAAGCCCGTGCTCGTGGCGGTGAACAAGGTGGACACGGAGCGCGTGATTCCGCAGGCCGATGAATTTCTCCGGCTCGGCTTTGATAAAATTTTTCCCGTCACCGCGATTCACGGCGAAGGCATCGAGGCGCTGATGGATGAGGCGGGGAAGTTTCTCCCCGTCCCAGATGCCACGTCCGAGGTCGAAGCTCTGAATGAACATGTGGACGACGAGAGCGGCGAAGAAGCGGACACGAGCGACAAGCCGCCTAGGAAAATCGGGCCGCTCAAGCTCGCCATCGTCGGTCGCCCGAACGTCGGCAAATCTTCCATCATCAATGCGCTCACGAACTCCGAGCGGGTCATCGTCAGCGCCATTCCCGGCACGACGCGCGATGCGATTGATGTGCCGTTTGAAGTCGAGACCGACGGCGTGCGGCAGAAGTATGTGCTCATTGACACCGCCGGCATGAGGAAGAAAGGGCGCGTGGATGACTCCATCGAGTTCTTCAGCGTGAAGCGCAGCGAGGAGTCCATCGAGCGCGCGGACATCTGCGTGCTCGTGCTGGACGCCGTGGAGGGAGTTCTCGAACAGGACAAGAAAATCGCCGCGAAGATCACCGAGGCGCGCAAGGCGTGCATCATCGTGATCAATAAGTGGGACTTGATCGAGGAAAACGTGCGCGAGGTGCGCGAAGAAGAAATCGAGCGGCGCAACCAGAAGGATCGCGGTCACGGCAAGCGGTTGAGCACGCTTGTCGAGTTTGGTGAATGGGTGCAGAAACTTTTGTTCTTCCTCGATTACGCGCCGGTGATTTTCACGTCGGCGAAGTCAGGCTTTCATCTCGACCGTTTGCTCGAAACGGTGCGTTACATCGCGGCGGAGTTGCAGAAGAAAATTCCCACCGCGATTCTCAATCGCACGCTGCATGACGCCGTGGAGCGTCGTCAGCCGGTGAGCGCGGTCGGGCATCGGCTGAAATTCTTTTACTCCACGCAGGTGCGCCAGTCGCCGCCCACGTTTCTGCTCTTTGTGAATCGCGACGAGTTGTTCTCCGACGCTTACAAAAAATATCTCGCGGGAAAAATGCGCGAGGCTTTCGGCTACGAAGGCTGCCCCGTGGTGCTCGTGCCGAAAGCGCGCCCGAAAACCATCGAGCCGGTGCGGAAGTTCAACAAGAACGGCCCGCGCACCGAGCGGCAGAAGAAGCACGACGAGCGCCGGCCGAAGCGGCGCGCGTGAGGGCGTTACTCGTAGTGCTATGCCGCTGGCATCCTGCCGGCGGGATGCCGCGCGCGGGCTGTTCCCGGATTCCGCGATTCCAATCTCAGATGATTCCGAGACCATTCGCCAGCACTGCGAGGCGGTCCCATTTATTTGGGACAATTTCTGTGAGCGGGCAGGGCAGACCGAAAGGCCCGGAAGGCATTCCGAACGTGGGCGCACTCAAATTGCGCGATCTGAAGTCGAGCGCCAACGCGAGGTTGTTCGCCGTGGAATCGCGGATCGTCAGCGGCGGGATGTGCCAGCGCCATTCGATCATTTTCAGAATCGACGTGTGATCGAACACCTCGTGCGACACTCCGGCCCGAGACCACGGCGAGATGACAAACGTGGGAATCCGGAATCCGCGCAATCCATCAGTATCGCCGGCTGCTGCCGAGGCGGGCGGAATCGGCGCGCGCGTGGGCGGCACATGGTCAAAGAACCCGCCCCACTCATCGTAGGTAATTACGAGCACGGTGTTCGGCCAGTTCGGGCTGTTCACCACCGCCTGGTAAACCTCGTTTAGAAACACCTGTCCGTTGCGGACGTCAGCATGAGGATGATCGTCGTTGCTCAAGCCCTCTTGTTCGCCGAGCAGTCGCGGGTCGAGATACGAAACGGCCGGCAGTGTGCCCGCGGCGCAGTCGGTGAAAAACTCGGAAGCGTGCGCCAGGACGGGAAGATGTCTCAGGCCCCACAACGCGAGGAACGGGAGGTCACTAAAATAGTATTTGGCAGGAAGTCCTTTGGCCCTCAGCCGATCCCAGATGGTCGGCAGCGTCGAAATGTCGAGGGTGTTGCTCAAGCGGTCCGTTTGGGCCGCGTTCAGGTAGAACCGGTTGGGATACGTTCCCGCCATGATCGGGGAAAAATATCGGTCGCAACTGGTCCATCGATTCACGGCTCCGGCGAAAAACGGCAGGTCGTTTTGCGTGTAATACCCGATCGCATATTGATCGCTCTCGCCGGCGCGCAACCATCCGTCGCAGGCGCCGCCGTTGTACTGGACGCGGCCGCCAGCATACGAGTGATCCGGGTCCGGATGACCGCACCCTTGGTAATCCGGTGCCAGCGGATAAGTGGAAAACGCCGCGCCCGTTTCATCGGTGTAAGTGAGGCCCGCTTGCCGCCCGTCCGCGCCGGGAGTCCATCCGACGTAATGATCGAAGGATCGATTCTCCATGCACACCACGATGATGTGTTCGATGCCCGAGTTTTGCGGCTTGGGCAAAAATTTCGCGCGCCGCGCCGCGGCGGCGTTTGGAAGTCCCAGAGCGAGTGCTCCGGTAGTGAGGCCCGCCGTTTTCAAGAATTGTCGGCGAGTAGATGAGTGAAGTGTTTCTGAATTTTGATGTGTCATAGTATTCTCCTGTGATTTGCCTTTGCTGCTCCTTGCGCAACTCAGGCTGCCGGCGACCGTAGCGAGGACGCCGGTCGGTTGCAATAGTTTGAATCGTGTCCCAACCGGAACCAATGAGGGTCAGTCGCGCCCTGTTTAAGGAGGGAACTCATCCTTGCATTCGCGCGCGTGTCGGAGGTAAGAGCGTCCACAATTAGCGCGAATATTCGATGAGTGCCGCGGGGATCCTCGTTATCCACACTCTGCGAATAACCCGGTCGGATTCGCACTTTTCCTCAAGTTTTTCACTGATCTTTTCTGTGAAAAACCCGCCGAAAAGCTTCCAGCAACTTTCTGACAGAAAATTCTTGCAGCCACAAGATGTGGGGCTAGTCTCGCCGACGCTCCCCACGTAATGGTGGGTCCCCCGGATGAGGAACCGAGGGGAAAGCCACTATTCGGCGGGGAGTAGCGTCCGGTTTGCCCAAACGACCTGAGTTATCTACATGACTTGTGCCTATGGCTGCGGACGCGCCCAACTCTAAGAAAAAGGATCGAACCATGATTGACGCTCGTGAAGAAGCCGTCTCGTCCCCCGCCACCAAGTCGCCGCGCCGCACCGCCACGACTGCCCCTGCCCCCGCTCGCGCCACCAAGCCCGGTGCCGCCAAGAAAGGTCTGAAACTCGAACGCGTCTTCAGCGACGCGAAAATCAAACCCTTCGATCAGATCGAATGGGACCGCCGCACCGCCGAGATCACCGATGACTCGGGCAAGGTGATCTTCAAACAGGAAAACGTGGAAGTGCCGAAGTCATGGTCGGTGCTGGCGACGAAGGTCGTCGTGTCGAAATATTTTTACGGCGAGCAACACACCAGCGAGCGCGAGACGAGCGTGCGGCAACTCGTGCATCGCGTCACGCGCACCATCGCGGACTGGGGCGTCAAGGACGGCTACTTCACGAAGGAACAGGGCGAACTCTTCTACGACGAACTCACCTGGTTGTGCGTGAACCAGTACGGTGCGTTCAACTCGCCGGTCAGGTTCAACGTCGGTCTTTATCACGAGTACGGCGTCGGCAAGGAGTCCACGAAGGGCAACTGGTTCTACAACCGCAAGCTCGGCAAGGCCGAGCGCGCACGCACGCAGTACGAATATCCTCAAGGCAGCGCGTGCTTCATCCAGAGCGTGGACGACAACATGGAAAGCATCATGCACCTCGCCTACTCCGAGGCCATGCTCTTCAAGTTCGGTTCCGGCACCGGCACCGACCTCTCGCCTATCCGTTCCTCGCGCGAAAAACTTTCCGGCGGCGGCCGTCCCTCCGGCCCGATGAGCTTCCTCAAAGTTTATGACCAGGTCGCGAACGTCGTGAAGTCCGGTGGCAAGACCCGTCGCGCGGCCAAGATGAACACCCTCCGCGACTGGCACGGCGACATCGAGGAATTCATCGACGCCAAGCAGAAGGAAGAGAAGAAAGCCTGGGCGCTCATCGAAATGGGTTACGACGGCAGCTACAATGGCGACGCCTACGGCTCGGTCATGTACCAGAACGAAAACCTTTCCGTGCGCGTGAGCGATGAGTTCATGACCGCCGCGCTCGACGGCAAGGAATGGTGGACCAAGACCGTGGACGGCAAGCCGCTTCAGAAAAAGGACGGCTCCACGCTCCTCGACAAGATCGCCCAAGGCACCTGGATCTGCGGCGACCCCGGCCTGCAATACGACGGCGCGGTTCAGAAGTGGCACACCTGCAAAGGCACCGAGCCGATTCACAGCACCAACCCGTGCAGCGAATACGTCTTCCTCAACAACACCGCGTGCAATCTCGCCTCGCTCAACTTGATGAAGTTCAAGAAGGACACCGGCGAGTTCGACGTCGAGCGTTACAAGGCGGCCGCGCGCATCTACATCACCGCGCAGGAAATTCTCGTGGACAACGCCTGCTATCCCACGCCGGCCATCGCGGAAAATTCCCACATCTTCCGCACGCTCGGCCTCGGCTTCGCGAACCTCGGCTCGCTCTGCATGAGCTACGGCCTGCCCTACGATTCCGACGAAGGCCGCGCTCTCGCCGGCGCGCTCACCGCCATCATGACGGGTGAGGCGTATGAAACGTCCGCCGAAATTGCCGCGCAGATGGGCGCCTTCAAAGGCTACCGCGACGCGCGCTGCACCGGCGTGGACAAACCCCTCAAGAAGGACAACGTCGAATCCATGCTCGACGTCATCAAGCTCCACCGCGCCGCCGTGGAAACCATCCAGCCCAGCGCCGACTTCAACTACTTGAAAGAAGAAGCCCGCCGCGTCTGGACCTCCGCCCTCGCCAAGGGCGAGAAGCACGGCTACCGCAACGCGCAAGTCACCGTCCTCGCGCCCACCGGCACCATTGCCTTCCTCATGGACTGCGACACCACCGGCATCGAGCCGGACATCGCGCTCGTGAAATACAAACTGCTCGCCGGCGGCGGCATGTTGAAGCTCGTCAATCGCGGCGTGCCCCAGGCTCTCCAGCGCCTCCGTTACTCCGAGGCGCAGATTGCGAAAATCATCGCGCACATCGAGAAGCACGACACCATTGAAGACGTCATCGAGGAAAGTGCCCCCGGCGTCCCGCCGGGTTCCGGTGCGGACAAATCCAGCGGCGCTCGTCTTGAGAACAGTTCCACCCGGCAGGATGCCGGGGGCACGACCGTGATCCGCAGCGGCCTCAAGGCCGAACATCTCCCCATCTTCGACTGCGCGTTCAAGGCCCACAAAGGCCAGCGCTCCATCAGCTACACCGCGCATCTGAAAATGATGGGCGCGGCCCAGCCCTTCATCTCCGGCGCGATTTCCAAGACCGTCAACATGCCGAACCACGCCACCGCGGCGGAGATTCGCAGCGCCTACGTGGACGCCTGGAAGATGGGCCTCAAGTGTGTCGCCATTTATCGCGACGGCTCCAAGCGCTCCCAGCCGCTCAACACCAAGAAGACCAACGAAGGCGGCGACAAAGTCAGCGTCACCGTCGAAGCCGAGGCCAAGGCCACCGCGCGTGTGCAGGAACTCGAAACCGAAATCGAGGAACTCGAATCCCTCGTCACCGGGCTGCAAAAGGAATCCGGCAAGCCTCTGCGCCGCCGCCTCACCGACACCCGCATGGCCGTGAACCACAAGTTCGACATCGCGGGCCACGAAGGCTACCTCACCGTCGGCCTCTTCGAGGACGGCCGCCCCGGCGAGTTGTTCGTCACGATGGCGAAGGAAGGTTCCACCATTGGCGGCCTCATGGACACCATTGGCGCGCTCACCAGCATGGCCCTCCAATACGGCGTGCCGCTGGAAGGACTCGTGAAGAAGTTCGCGCATCAACGCTTCGAGCCGAGCGGCTTCACCAAGAACCCCGACATCCGGCAGGCCTCGTCCATCATTGACTACGTGTTCCGCTGGATGGGCTGCCAGTTCGTGGCCGGCTACAAGGAAAGCACCGCGCCCAAGCGCCCGCAGGCCGACCTGCCCATGCCTGGCCTGACCGACGTGGAGAAATCCGTGGCCAACCGCAACTCGCAAGAGTTGCCGCCCACGCACGGGACCGAAGTGATGCTCAAGCCCTTGCCCGCGCTTGGGCGCACCACCATCTCGGTCACGGCCAGTTTCGTGAACCAGAGCGACGCCCCGGCCTGCCCCGGCTGCGGCAGTATGACCGTGCGCAACGGCGCCTGCTACAAGTGCCTCAACTGCGGCGAATCACTGGGATGCTCGTAATGATTTAGTGCGCAGGCCAAGGGTGGAGAACCAAAGCCGGAGGCGCGCAAGCGACCTCCGGCATTTTTTATGCAAAGCACACAGAATCCTAATGCTGAATTCACCTTGGTGTATGATGGGGCCGCACTTGTGGACCACAGCATTGACGTTCGAGATCTCGCGCCTGCATTGCTTGCAGCACATGACCTAACTCAACAGGCGAGTTTCGAACTAGAGCCTGGGATTACGGTGGAATTGCGCGTTCGTTCAGAATTTTCAGGTGGATGTTTTCAGGCGCATCTTTTCCTTCAAGAAGCAACGTCAGAAATTCAGAATTTATTCTCAGGCACCGGCGCAACAGCGGTAGCAAACTTAAGGAGACGCTGAATAAAGGTGCGTTTGTGTGAGTTTTGATTTGGGCGGGTCGAACCGGCGGTGGCGAAGGAGAGAAGGATGACTGCGAACCTCGGTGGGCGGGTCTGTCTCGGGTGGATGGAGGTGTTGGGCGGGCGTTTTT
>JBBQYK010000101.1:0-13887 GCA_038208765.1 Verrucomicrobiota bacterium | reverse complement strand
ATCTTTCCGAATTTGTCGTCGCGGGTTTCACGTCGTTGAAGGCGATTGATCCGGCGGGCTGCCGTCCGTTCGACCGCGACCGGGCCGGGCTGAGTCCCGGCGAGGCGGGCGCGGCCATCGTGCTCGCGCGCGCCGATCTCGTGCCGGACTCGGCCATCACCATGCGCGGTTGGACTTCGAGCAATGACGCCAATCACATGACCGGCCCGTCGCGCGACGGTTCCGGTCTCGCGCAAGCCATCGCGCAGGCACTGCAATCCTCCGGCGTGGGCGCGGACGAGATTGATTACATCAACGTCCACGGCACCGGCACGCCCTACAACGACGCGATGGAATCGGCGGCGTTGCGGAAAATTTTCGGCGATGCCTGTCCGCCGGTGAGCGGCTTGAAGGGCATGTTGGGTCACACGCTCGGTGCGGCCGGCGTGGTGGAAACCATCGCGTGCGTGCTGGCGATGCAAAATCAATTCCTGCCCGGCACGCCCGGACTCACGCATCCCGCCGACGGCACGCCGCCCAGCCTCGTGCTCACGCCGCGCCCGGCGAAAACCTTGCGCCATGTCCTCAAACTCAACACCGGCTTCGGCGGCTTGAACAGCGCGCTGGTCCTGCGTCATGGATAAAAATACTTCAGAGAAATTTCCCGCAGATTCAGGAATTCCGCAGATGGGAAAAATCTGCGGGCTTCCTGAATCTGCGGGAGAACCAACTCAGGATTTCCAGAAATGACGGATTGCCATCACTCAGGAATTGTCGTCACCGCCACCAGCGAAGTTTCCGGCGAGGACGTTGCGACGGCGCGGCTAGGGACGCGCTTCGGGCGCATGGACCTCGCGAGCCAGTTGGCGCTGCTGGCGGTGGAAAAACTGGGCGTGAATTTTGACGAGTGCCCGCGCGACCGCATCGCCCTCGTCTTCGCGTCGTGCGCCGGTTCGCTCTCCTCCGATGCCGAGTATTGGAAAGGCCGCGACCAGGCCGGCGGTCCCAGCCCCACGCTGTTCACCTACACGTTGCCCAGCGCACCCCTCGGCGAGATCGCCATCCGCCATCGCATCACCGGGCCGAACCTTTGTTTCGTGAGTGAGGGCGGCGAAGTCCTGGCGGAAGCGGCGGAACTGTTGCGGCGCGGCGAGGCGGACGGTTGCGTCTGCGTGAGTGTGAACGTGGTGTCGCCCACGGTGGCTGAATTCCTCGGCACGCCGGTCACAGCCCACGCCTGCGCGGCCTTCCTGCGGCGCGGAGGCCCGGGCGGGCGCGAAGTGGGGGACGTCGCGGGTCAAACGCTGCAACAAATCCTGGGCGGAGCAACATACTCCAAATCCCAAAAACCAAGTGCCAAATAAATTCCAAGCGTCAACAGGGCCTACGAAGCCCGGAGGCCCGAAGGGCCGGCCAGAAATTAGCCGGTGGCGTGAGCCACCGGATTGTGCGGTCGCGGAGAACCAGCCCCGGCAGGGGCGTCACCGTCAGGCCTCTTGCGCCCCGCAGGGGCTGATTCGGTATCGGCATTTTTCCGGTGGCTCACGCCACCGGCTAATTTCTCATCGGCCCGCTAGGCCTTGTTCACAGCAAATCGAGTGGCATTTCTTTCAAGCCATCCAATTTCGCCACCCATCATCCGAACTCCGCGAACGATTGAAGTTTGGAATTTGAAGTTGTTTGGGATTTGGAGCTTGGGATTTGGGATTTCCTGCGCCGGCCACGCCAACTCTTTTTGCTGCATCCACCCTGGGGGGAATTAGACCGTGACTTGGAATCGCTCTGTGCTAGCGTCCGCGCGAAAAATTTGACGGCTTAAACCCATGTCCATCTCGACCGCGGAACTGAAATTGAAAATCATCGAGTCCCTGAACCTTCAGGAGGTCACCCCCGAACAAATTGACGACGACGCGCCGTTGTTCGGCACCGGGCTTGGCCTCGATTCCATCGATGCGCTGGAGCTGGTGGTCATGCTGGAAAAAAATTACGGCATCGTGATCAAGGACATCGAGGAGGGCCGCCCGGCCTTCCGTTCCGTGCGGACGCTGGCCGACTTCATCGCCGCCCGCCGCGCCGGACAGTGAACGCGCGCGCTCCCGTCATCACCGGTCTCGGCATCATTGCCGCGCCGGGTTGCGGCCCGGAAACCATCTGGTCGGCCATCGCTGCGGACACCGACGGGCTGAAGCCGCTGACCCTTTTTCCTTCCCCGCGCTACGGCCAGGTTCCCGTGGGCGAGGTGCGTCTCGATTTGCTCCAACTCGGCGCTCCGCGCAACGCCTCGCGCAGTGATCGTCTCGGCTGGCTCGCCGCGCGCGACGCGATCCGTTCCGCCGCGCTGTTACCCGAACAGCTCGGCGATCAAGCTGGACTCATCCTCGGCTGCTCCGTCGGCGGCTCCTTCGACAGCGAGAATTTTCTCCTCCGCTTGATGAAGGACGGAAAGATGCGCCCGCGCGCCACGCGCTTTCACGAGTGTCATTCGACGGTGGAATTGATCGCGGACGACTTCGGACTGTTCGGCCCCTCGTTCTCCATCGCCACCGCGTGCTCCTCCGGGTCGCTGGCCATTGCGACGGCGGCGGAAATGATTCTGGCCGGCGAAGCGGACGTGATGCTTGCGGGCGGCGCGGACTCGCTCGCGCGCATGACGTGGGGCGGCTTTCATTCGCTGCTGCTCGTCGATCCGCAGGGCTGCCGCCCGTTCGATGCGACGCGCGGCGGCATGAGCTTCGGCGAAGGCGCGGCGATACTCGTCTTGGAGTCGGAAGAATCCGCCCAAAGGCGCGGGGCAAAAATTCTCGCGCGCCTCACGGGCTGGGGCGCGAGTTGCGACGCACATCACGCGACTGCGCCGCATCCCGAGGGCGCGGGCGCGGCCGCCGCGATGCAAAGCGCGCTGCGTCGAGCCGGACTGGACGCGGCGAAGATTGATTACGTGAACGCCCACGGCACCGGCACGCGCGACAATGATCTCGCGGAATCGAAGGCGTTGAAAACGGTGTTTGGGGAGCGCGTGCCGCCGTTCTCCAGCACGAAACGATTTTTCGGCCACGCGCTTGCGGCCAGTGGTGCGATGGAGGCGGTGGTTTGTGTGGAGGCGTTGCGCCGCCAGTTGCTGCCGCCGAATCCGGGCTTCGCCCAGGCGGAGGAAGCGATTGGTCTTCAGCCTGTCACTGCGCTGCGCTGCGCGCCGCTCACGCATGTGATGAGCAACTCGTTCGGCTTCGGCGGCAACAACGCGGTGCTGATTATTTCTTCACCCGAGGCCACCACGCGTCCGCGCGCCAGTCGGCCGGCTCCGATCAACGTGACGGGACTCGGCGTCATCGCGCCCGCCGCTGCCCCGAGCGTTTGGAACCTGGAACCGCCGCTGGCTCCGGGCACGATGACCGTTCACGCCTGCCCGCCGCTGGAACTCACCACGCTCACACCGAATCAACGGCGTCGTCTCGGGCGGATGCACCAGATGTCCGTGCTCGCGGCGCGGCGTGCGGGCGCGACCAGTTCGGAACAACGGGTCGCCATCGCGCTCGGCACGGGCTTCGGCTGCCTGGGCGAAGGCGCGGCGTTCATCGAAAATTTGATCGCGAAGGACGAAGCCGAGCCGATGCCCGCGCGTTTCCCCGGCTCCGTCCACAACGCGCCCGCCGGACAGGTCGCGATGGATTTGGGCGCGCGCGGTTTGAACTCCGCGCCGACCGCCGGCGAGATCACCTTCGAGTGCGCGCTCTGGCAAGCGTGGCGGCAACTGGACATCGGCGAAGCTGACGTGGCCCTCGCGGGCGCGGTGGATGAGTTGCAAAAATATCCGCTCGCCATCGGCCAACGCTGGGGACTGTGGAACGAGAAAGTAATTCCCGGCGAAGGCGCGATGATGGCGCGGTTGGAAGGAGCGCCGATTTCCAAATCGGCGTGGGCAGGATCCGAAGGTCAGCGCGCCGATTTGGAAATCGGCGCTCCAAGCGCATCACTGGCGCGGGTCACGGCCATCCGTCTCGGACGCTATCGCCGTCCGTTCGATGTGGTGCGTGAAGTAGATTGGATCGCGAGCACGGTGAAACTGGAATCCATCGACGTGCTGGTGAGCGGCGCGGGCGGCTTGGCGTCGTTGGAAACTTCTTACCAATCGGTGGCGGCGGAACTGTCCGCGCGCGCCGGACGCCGCGTGGAACATCAAACCTACAAGCAGGACTGCGGGGAATTTCACTCGGCGTCCGCGCTGGGCTTTTCCTTCGCGGTGAATCTCGCGCGCGAGCGTCAATGTGGAGTGCTGCTTTACACCTTGTCCGCGCGCGGAGGAAAGGCGCTGTGCCTGATCGAACCTTAGCTTTAGTGGGGCAGCCGTCCCGGCTGCCACTCGTTCACTGGCCGTCCCGGCTGGTGGTTCTTCAGCCGGGACGGCCCAAGGACTATGGCCGGCGGGACGCCCGCCCCACTACGCCATGAGCCGTTTCCACATCATCCTGATTTTGTCGGTGCTGCTGGGAGCAGCAGCGCTGATTTCAGGCCGGCCCGAATTGTTCTTCGTCGTCGTGGTGGGATTGCCCGTCGTGATTGGTCTGGGCGTGGCGTTTCCGCAACTGAGTTTGTTTGGGCCGTTCATCTGCCATCACCACGGCGCAAATCGACGCGTGGCCCTGACGTTCGATGACGGGCCGGATGCTGAGTCCACGCCCCTGCTGCTCGACTGGTTGCGCGAGGAAAAAGTTTCCGCCGCGTTCTTCGCCGTGGGCGAACGCGTGGCGGCGCATCCCGAACTGGCCGCCCGCATCGTGCGCGAAGGGCATCTGCTGGAGAACCATTCCTACGCGCACAGTTACGCGACAAATTTTTTTGGCGTCGCGCGGCTGCGGGAGGAAATGCGGCGCACGCAGAACGCCGTGCAGGAGGCGACGGGGCAAGCACCGCGACTGTTCCGTCCGCCGATGGGCCTCTCGAATCCGCGCACCTTTCGCGCGGCGAAGCTGGAAGGGTTGCGCGTCATCGGCTGGTCCGCGCGCGGACTGGACACGCAATTCGCCGACCCGGAGGTTGTGGTGCGGCGCATCCTGCGGCGCGTGCGGCCCGGCGGAATCATTTTGCTGCACGACGGGAACATTCCTGCCGCGCGCGTGGTCGCGACGGCGAAGCTGTTGCTGGCGGGATTGCGCGAACGCGGTTACGAGGTGGTGCGTCTGGATCAATTACTGGCATGAACTTGCTAAAGCTGTTGAGTGCAGTCGCGAAGCGACACTGGAAATTAGCCAGCCACGCCGTGGCTGGTCTTGGCGACGATTTTCTTCCGTCCCGAAGGGACGCCGGAAATTTCCGCCGTCCTTTCAGGACGAATGCTTTCCGGAAATTACCAGCCACTGCGTGGCTGGCTAATTTCCGGCGGCCCTTCGGGCCGGGGCGGGCATCACTGCTGGTGGTGATTGGTCTTGGGCTTTTGTTGGTGCTCAACTCGACACACGGCGTGGACATGCCCCTGCAACCTGTCGCCGATCCCAAACCAATCCTCGCCGACCTCCAGAAGAAGATGTCGTCGGTCACCTCGGTGTATCTCGAGTTCGAGCAGGAGCGGCGGCTGCAACTGTTCGCCGAGCCGTTGAAAAGCCAGGGCGTGATGATGATTGACCGGCCCGACTTGATCCGCTGGGAGACGACCGCGCCGTATCAATCCATCCTGCTCGGCGGGCGCAAGTCCGTGGCGCAATTCGAGCAGACGGACGGCCAGTGGAAGAAGTTGAAACTCGGCTTCCCGCAAATGCTCAAGCGCGTGATGGAGCAAATGACGCTGATGCACCAGGGCAAGCTCGACGCGCTCACGAGCGACTTCACGATCAGCGTCGCGACCGGTCACGTTGCGGTGGTGACGCTGGTGCCGAAGGACAAGGACGTGCTTTCGATGCTCGCCGCGCTGGAGATTCATCTGCTGCCCGATTTGTCGGCGACGCGCGAAGTGGTGATGCGCGAGCCGGGCGGAGATTTCACGCGGATTATTTTCCGGCGCGAGAAGCGCGGGGTGAAATTTCCAGCCGGGACGTTTGATCAGGCGAAGCCGTTAGGCGTGAACGTGATCAAGACGGCGATGGAGGAGAAGGTGGAGAAGTGATGGCGCGTGTTGATACACTTCGTTGCCAAGGTAGGGCGTCGCTGTCCTCAGCGCGCCAGGCTCCGAATCGGAGTGACGTGCACAAATCTTTTCACGCCGCAATCCGGCGCGCTGAGGACAGCGACGCCCTACCCGTCGTGGAGTTATGATGCGCCTGCTGCTTCTTCTTCCGCTCGTCTGGCTGGTCGGTTGCGCGACTGCGCCGAAGACTTTGCTGCCCCACGCGACGACCCCCCCGGACGCTCTCATCACCCAGCGCGGCGTGCTGAAGGTACTGGGCCGGCAGTTCACGTTGAACGGCTACGTAGCGTTGAGCGCCACGGGCGGGCGGCGGCTCATCGTCACGGAAAATTTCGGCAGCGTGCTGGCCGATGTGCTGGTGAAGCCCGATGGCTCGGTGCATGTCATGCGTTCCAGCCGCGCGTTCAAGCCGGAGTGGATTCGCAAGTATCTCGCCGTCGATCTCGAATGTCTGTTCGGCAATGGCCCGCGTGAGAACTGTCCCGGCGAACAAATGGGTCCTGACCATTACCGCATCGTGCGTCGCTGGTACTCGCTCGAACTTCGCACGGTGGAAACCAAACCCGGCGCGCAGTCGGCGGAAATGTTCGACGCGAGCAAGGCAGAGAAGCCATGACGTTGCTCGACTCCATCCGCGCGGCGCGACTTGGCGAGCCGCAGCCACAGCCCGATGGCGCGACGCTGCAGGAGTTTCGTTTCGCGGCGGACGATCCGGTCTTCGCCGGACATTTTCCCGGACATCCCTTGCTGCCCGGCATTTTCCAAATCGAGATGACGCGTGGTTTGGCCGAGTCCGCGCTGGGCAGCACACTCATCGTGCGCGCCGTGACGAAGGTGAAATTTCTCCGCCCGATCATTCCGGGCGAGACGGTGCGCGTGGAATTGAAATGCACGGAGAAAGCCGACACGATCCTCCTGCGCGCCCGTCTCACGGTCATCGGCCAGTCCGCCGGTGACGTCATGCTTGAGGTCGCGCGTGAAACATGAAGCGATGGCTCAAGAGAATCCTGATCAGCGTGGCCGTGCTGGCGCTGGGCGGATGGCTGTTGCTGAGTTTTCTCCTGCGGCAATGGACGGCGAAGCCGCCGCTCCCGGCGAATTCTTCCATCGTTCAACTCAAACCTGAAGCGCGCGACGGCAAGACGTGGCTCGGCCAGTCGTGGGTCACGCGGCGCGAGGGCTTGCTGGTGGTGCGTTTGAAAGGCACGCCCTTCGAGATGGGTTACGCCTCCGGAAAATTGCTCCAGAAGGAAATGTACACGCTGGAGAATGAATTTCTCACCATGATTCGCGGCTATGTGCCGGAGCAGTGGAAGCTGAGCGTGCTGCACAATTACGTCATTTACCACAACCGCCACCTGAGCGAGTTCGTGCCGCTGGAATATCGCGAGCAGATTTACGGCACCATCCTTGGCTGCCCGGACATTCACCCCGAGCTGGGCGATTACTACAACCGGATGTTGAACTATCACGCCGCGCATGACGTGTCGTATCTGATGATCGACAACCCGTTGCTCTCGCGCGCGGGCTGCACGTCGTTCGGCGCGTGGGGCGGCGCGACGGAAGGCGGGCATCTGATCACGGGCAGAAATTTTGACTGGGAGGCGGCGGAAGTTTTCAGCCGCGACCGGGTGGTGATTCTCTCCGAGCCGGAGGGCGGAATTCCCTTCGTCTCGCTGGCTTGGGCGAGCATGGCGGGCGTGGTCTCCGGCATGAACCGCGCGGGCGTGTCCGTCACGATCAACGGCGCGCCGTCCAGTCTGCCGAGTGGCACCGCGACGCCCGTGGCGATGGTCGCGCGCGATGTGTTGCAGAAGGCGCACAATCTCAACGAGGCGCTGGAAATCATCCGAAGCGCGAAGGTGTTCGTCTCTACGCTCTGGCTCGTGGGCAGCCGCGCGGATGGAAAATTCATCGTTGTGGAAAAGACGCCGGAGCGAACCCATGTGCGCGAACCGGAAGGCGACACGATTGTCTCCGCGAATCATTTCCAGACGGCAGGGCTGACCAATGACGCGCGCAACCTAAGCTACTTGGAGGAAGCCACGTCCACGCCGCGTTACACCCGCATGACGGAACTTCTCGCCACCGAGCACGGAAAAATCGACGTAGCCGGAGGAGCGGAAATCTTGCGCGACGAGAAGCTGCCCGGCGGTGCCTTCGCGGGCCACGGGCATCGCGCGACGTTGAACGCCAACATCGCCACGCACGCCACGGTGATGGATTTGACCGACGGAATTTTTTGGGCCGCTTCGCCGCCGCATCAGTCCGGCAAGTTTGTGGCGTTCGACGTGAATGACTTTGATCGTGAGCTGCTGGAGCGCGCGGTGCCGGCGGACCCGCAACTCGCTTCCGGCGAGCACGAGAAAATTCAACGTGCGCAAAAGCATCTCGCGGACGGCAACGCGGCGTTGAAAAAGAAAAACGCTGCCGCCGCGCTGACGGACGCAGAGAATGCCGAGAAGTTGAACCCCGGCTTTTACCAGAACTCACTGTTGCGCGGACGCGCCCTGCTCGCGCTCGAACGTCGCGACGAGGCCGCGCGGGCTTTCACCACGGCACTGGAACGCCATCCCGCGTTCCTCGCCGAGAAGCAACAACTTGAGAAGCTGCTCAAAGAAGCGCGCGGGAAACAGTAACGCGATGGACGAGACGCGAGAAAAATCCCATCCAACGCCGCGCCGCACCTCGCGCGGCATCATGCTGGTGCAGTGGTTCCTCGGCCTGCCGTTGCAACTTCTCATCGCCTTGCCCTTCTTGCGTCGCACGCACGGTCGTGAGCACGTGCGCCCCGATCAGCGTTGTCTTTTCGTCGTCAACCACATCAGCCTGCTCGACACGCTCGTGCTCGCGACCATCTGTTGGCGACTGCGGCTCTATCCGATTCTCGTGCTCGGCGACAAAAGCGTGTGGCACGCCTCGGCGATTCGTCGGCTGCTCAGTCGTTCCACGGCGTTTCTGCTGGAGCGCGGCAAGTTGAATCCGAACCGCATCCGTGAACTGCAGTCGTTCGGACAATCAGGCCGCGACTTCTGGCTCGTGGTGTTTCCCGAAGGCACGCGCGGCGACGGCGTAAATGTCGCGACCTGTCAGCCCGGAATTTACTTCATCGCGCAGGAGGCGCGCATTCCCATCGTCCCCGTGTTCATCGAGAACATGCAGCTCATCTCCACGAAGACGGGCCGGTTCCATCCCGTGCGTGGTTTCAGGAAAGTAGAGGTTCACATCGGTCTGCCTATCGCGCCGGACAAATATTTGAACATGCCGCGCGAGGAGTTTTTGGAGTTTATTCGTCAGCAGATTCTGGCGGCGAAAGAGACGCCGTCGGCGGCGTAGTGGGGCAGCCGTCCCGGCTGTCATAGTCCGTTGGCCGTCTCGGCTGAAGGAGTATCACCAGCCGGGACGGCTGCCCCACTAGAAACAAATTCCCGCTACGAGAACCGATCCTCGCGCCACGGGTCGGCCGTGTTCGAGTAGCCGCGCAGTTCCCAGAAGCCGAGCAGGTCGCGGTCGAGGAAAATGATTTCCCGCACGAACTTCGCGCCCTTCCATGCGTAGCGCTTCGGGATGATCACGCGCGCGGGGCCGCCATGCTCCTTCGTCAGCGGCGCGCCGTTCCACGTGTGCGCGATCAGCACGTCGTCATCCAGGCACACGTCGAGCGGGTTGTTCGTGGAGTAGCCGTCGTAGCTTTTGAAATAAACGTGCGTGGCCTCGGGCTTGGGCTTCACGAGATCCGCGAGCGTGAAGAACGCGACACCTTGAAAACGCATGTCGAACTGGCTCCACGTCGTGACGCAGTGAAAGTCGCTCACGTCCTCGAACTGCGGCAGCGCATTGAACTGCGCCCAGTTCAACGTCACGGGATTCTCGACCTTGCCGCCGATCTTTAGTTCCCATTGCTCGAGCGGGACCTCGGGACGCAAGCCGAGGTCGAGCACGGGAAAATTACGCACCTCGTGCTGGCCGGGCGGCAGGCGGTCGGTCGAGCGCACCGTGGACTTGGCCTTCCCGGCCATCTTCGCAGCCCAACGTTCTTTCGCGGCAATGTAGCGGTCGTTCATCGGGGCGTAATGAACCACGGACGACGCGAATGAACACGGAGGAAATCTTGGCCGCGCGACCGGCGGCGGTTCCGCCCGAAGGCCCCGTTCAAGTTTCGGACGGACTCACCGCTCTGCCCAAAACAAATTTCGGTGGGTCTCGCCAAGGCCGCTGCTACCGTCGGGCCGTGAAACTGCGCGCACGCCTCGTCCTTGCCTTCGCGCTCGCTTTGCTGCTCGCGTTCCTCGCGGATCAGTGGCGGCGCGCGCATCTCGAATCCAGCCAGCACAAAAACATTCTCGCCGCCGCGCGCAAACACGGCGTCGATCCCGCGCTCATCAAGGCCGTCATCTGGCGCGAGAGCAAATTCGATCCGCACGCGCGGGGCACGAAAGGCGAGACCGGCCTCATGCAAATCATGGACCTCACCGGACGCGAATGGGCCGACGCGCAGCGCCTGACGTTCTTCGCACCCGTCATGTTGCGCGACCCGTCACGGAACATCGACTGCGGCACCTGGTATCTGCGCAAGCTCCTGCCGCGTTACACGAAGACCGACGACCCAGTGCCGTACGCGCTCGCCGATTACAACGCCGGGCGCGGCAACGTGTTGAAGTGGATGAAGGACGAAGCGGTGACGAACAGCACGGCGTTCATCGAACGGATTGGTTTTCCCTCCACCCAGGCGTATGTGCGCGCGGTGATGGAACGAAGAGGGAAATACGCGGGGCAGTTTGCGGAGAAGTGATGCTGTGATCAGGGGTGTGGTGAAAGCACCGTGGCGTTTGGGAGTGCGGCGGCAGAGCGGAGCGGCGACGGCGCTTTCTTGCGCTCGCCACGGTTTGAGAATTTTGACGTTCACGGCACGCTCGGAAGCGGCGTCGCCGCTCCGCTCTGCCGCCGCAGTCCATAAAGTCTCCCGGCCTTGGAAACTACACATCTCTCGTCAGCGCCATCATCCGTCGCTGCAATTCCTCTTTCAGTTCCTGGCGCTGCTCCACGGTCAGTTCGCGCGGGGCCTTCAGCGCGACGCCCACATTGATGTCGCAGCGGGCGAAGGGCAGGGGGATTTGAAACTTGTCCCAGCTCCGCAACTGGATTTTCGGATGGATGAAAACCGAGACGGGAATCACCGGCAGCCCGGTCAGTTGCGCGAGCGCGATGATGCCGTCGTGAATCTGGTAGCGCGGCCCGCGCGGGCCGTCCGGCGTAATGGCGACGGCGTGACCGCGTTTCACCCACGAGAGCAGTTCGAGAAACGCCTGCGTGCCGCGCCGGCTGGATGAACCGCGCGCCGCGTCCACGCCGAAATACTTCATCACGCGCGCGAGCATCCCGCCGTCATGGCTCGCGCTGATCAGGCAGACCAGCCCGGCCCCGTTAAGTTTCGGACGGGCGTAGCGCTGCCAGATGAGCATGGAGAGCGCGAGGCGGTTGTGCCACTGGCTGAAGATGACGGGCGAGCTCAGGTCGCGATAGGTGCCGTGGGGATCGTGAACACGGCAGCGCCACGTCGCCGAGAAAGCGCGCAACGCGACGTAGGCGAGGAACGCCGCCGCGTGGTGATGCCACCGGAGCACGCGCGGTTTCTCGATCCGGCGCGAGGGTTTGGGAGAAGTGTCCGCCACGGTCACGCGCCTTTCTTGAGCGCGGCGCGCACGAGTTGCTCCACGCCGGCCTGTGCGCCGAGCAAGGCTTGCGCGCCGCGTACGGCTTCGTGTGCGTCCGGTTGCTTGAAGCCGAGCGCGGTCAGCGCGGCCACGGCGTCGCCGAATTTTTCATCCTCGGGCGAGAGCGCCGCGCGTGGGCCGGCGGGTTCGAGCGCGGCGGACTTGCCGATCTTGTCGCGCAGTTCCACCACGATGCGCTCGGCGGTTTTCTTGCCCACGCCGCTGATTTGCGAGAGCGACTTCACATCGCCCAGCGCCACCGCGCTGCGCAGCGCGCCGATGTTGATGCCGCTCAAAATGTTCAGCGCCGTCTTGGGACCAATGCCGCTCACGGCGTGAATCAACAGCCGGAACATGTCGCGCTCCGCGGCGCTCATGAAGCCGTAGAGCACATGGGCGTCCTCGCGAATCGAGAGGTGCGTGAGAATCAGAATGTCGCCGCCGCGCGCGGGCAGCTTGTCGAACGACGAGAGTGGAATAAGCAACTCATAGCCGACGCCGCCGACCTCGACGGTGATTTGCGTAGGGACGGATTCAACGAGTTTGCCGCGAAGGAAAGTAATCATGCTGGGTGATGAAGAAAATCAAACGCGCTTGGGTTGATCCAAGCTGTAACGCGAATTGGTTTGCGTGAAGGCCAGCGCCAGCGCCAGCGCGTCGGCGGCGTCGGCTTCGGGCGGCTCGGGCAGGTTCAACATCCGCTGCACCATCTTGGCGACGGCGAGCTTCTGCGCCGCGCCGTAGCCGACGACGGCCTGCTTCACCTTGCGCGGCGCGATTTCAAAAATTTCCAAGCCCGCCTCCGCCGCCGCGACCAGGCTGGCCCCGCGCGCCTCGCCCATGATGAGCGCGGTCTGAAAATTCTGCGCGTAGAACAATCCTTCCACGATGCACACGGTCGGTTGGTGCTTCTGGATTTGCTCGCGAATGGTGCGGGCGATCTGCGCGAGACAGCGCGACCGCGTCCAGCTCGCGGGGCAGCGTACGGTGCCGTGGGCTAGTGCCGTGGGCTTTCGTTGGTCCAGCCGGAGCACGCCATAACCCGTGCCGCGCACGGAAGGATCGATTCCGAGGATGATCGAGTGAACGGGCGCAACGTCCGCTGCCGTTTTCAGCGCCGGCGACTTGCGACGCGCGCGGCTTTGAAGCTGTTCAAACTGGCGGAGCGTGATTCCCACGCCGCGGATTAAAGCAAAACTCCGGCGCGAGTCACGCTTCACGAAAACAAAAGCTCCGAACCATCGAAGGTTCGGAGCTTGCGAAACAATTGATCCCGTTCAACGACCGCGCTCAACGCCGCGCGAACCGGAATCACCGCGACTGCCGCCGCTGCTGCCGCCGCTGCTGCCGCCGGAGGGACTCCGTCCGCTGGATGGCGAGCCGCCCGAAGGCGCGCTGACGCGGGGAGCGGAAGGCGCGGGTGCAGAGTAGCTCGGCGCGGCCGCACGCGGAGCCTGCTCATACGCGCGCGGCGAGGACGTCGGGGGTGCGGCCTGGCGCGTCTCGGCCCGGCCATACGACGGCGGGGTTTGCGGTGCGCGCGCTGGTGCGGACGCTGGCGGTGGCGTGTAAGCGCGCGGGGCCGGCGCGCTGGAGTTGGGCTGCGCCGAACGGCGGGCGTTGACACCCGCTTCCGCGCCGCGCGAAACGGTGCCGCGTTGCGGAGCCGCATTCGGCACAGGCGTGGTGGCACTGCGCGTGGTGGCACTGCGCGTGGAAGGCGCGCTGCCGACCGCCTCCGTGGCGGGCGTGTTCGCTCCAGAATCACCGAAGAGCGTGCGGCCGGTGCGTGTTTCGGTGGCCGTGCCGCGCGCGGGCGTGTTCACGTTCGGCGTGGAACGCGTGGTCACGGGCGTGTTGCCGTTGACGGTGTTGTTGCGCGTGACTGCCGTCGCGCCACGTTGCGACTCGGCACCGCGCGAAATTTCCGAACCACGCGCGGTGCGGGCGGAAGGCACGGCCGTCGCGGGACTCCCGCCCACCACGCCGCCGCTCACGGTCGAACGGTTGATGGTCACGGGGTTGTTGCCCGAGGGCAGGGTGCCATTGTCATTCCGTCGCGCGAGGGTGGACTGG
>JBBQYK010000100.1:0-13946 GCA_038208765.1 Verrucomicrobiota bacterium | reverse complement strand
GCGGCGAGCGCCTCGACGCGCTGGAGCGCCTGCGCGGATTCGCCCGGCTCGAGTTGCGACCAGCAGTAGCGGTCAATGGAGTAGAAGAGATGCAGCACATGGATGCCGCGGTCGAGTTTCACAGTGGGGATGGTCATGGTTCGGAAAAGTAATCAGTGAGTCAGTAATCAGCTTTCGTGCAGCGCCTGCTCAATGAATTGCGCGAGGTGCTGGAGAATGGCGGTGTCCGTGACGACGAGATTGGCCCCGGCGGCAACGGCGGACGGATGCGCCGACTCGTCCGCGCTGAAAGCGATGATGGGAATGTGGGCGGTGCCCTGGTTGCGCCGCAACGCCGAGAGCTGCTCCGTGACGGAGGTGCGTGTGGAACTCAGATCGATGAGGGCGAGGAGCGGCTTGTGCTCCTCGGCGGACATGACGAGCGCAGTCGGATCGTTCACCGTCTGCACGCGCCAGCCCGAGTCCTGGAGCCGGTTCGCGAGTTGCGATCCGGGCAGCAGCTTCTCGTAGCAGAGCAGGGCCAGCGGTTTCGTCATGTGCGCGCGAGTGTGGGCCACGGATGCGGGCATGGCAAAAAAAATTCGGTGAAGCCGTCGGAGGAGGGGTGCATTCGTCACGGTTCTTAGCTGAACTCGAACCCGGTGACGGGACCTGGGCCGGAGCCGTCTCCGCTGCCACCGGCCCGACCAGGTTTTTCGAGTTTTCCCACCGATTCAGGAAAGCCACGGAGGGAAGCGGCTCCGTGGCTTCCCTGAATCTGCGGGAGAAACTTCCGGGGTGGATCGGGAACCGGGTTCGGGGCGTGTGGCTCAAATGGAAAGGAGTTGCGGACAGCCCCGTCCGCAGTTTTCCCGTGGGATGATTTTGGCCTGATGGCACAGGGAGCAACCACGGCGGACATGGCTGTCCGCCGCTCCGGCGATTTGGGCAACACGCCCTTCGGATGCACCCTCGGAGGAGGAAGCGGTGACAAACTTCTTTTCCCTGCGCACGTTCCTGTTTCAATCCGCCCCCTCATGAAGCTGCTCGTCATTGGTTCCGGCGGACGCGAACACGCGCTGGTCTGGAAGCTCGCGCAATCGCCGCACGTCACGAAGATGTGGTGCGCTTCCGGCAATGCCGGCATCGCGCAGGAGCGCCTGGCGAAGAATGGCGCGCTCGTCGAATGCGTTCCTGTCAGTGCAGAAAATCTTCCGGCGCTCCTCGCGTTGGCCGAGCAGCACAAACCCGATCTCACCGTCGTGGGCCCGGACAATCCGCTCGCGCTCGGCGTCGTGGATTTGTTTCAGAGCAAAGGCTTTCGCATCTGGGGGCCGAACCAGCGCGCGGCGCAGTTCGAGGCCTCGAAGGCGTTCTCGCAGGACTTCATGGAGCGGCACGGCATTCCCACCGCGCGTGCGAAAACATTTTCCGAACCAGCGGCGGCGAAATTTTTTGCCCGCGAACTCGGCGGCCAGTGCGTCGTGAAAGCCGACGGTCTGGCGCTCGGCAAGGGCGTGTTGATCTGCCGCGACCTGGCCGCGTCGGAGCGGGCGATTGATGAAATCCTCGTCAGCCAAACGTTCGGCGCGGCGGGCGCGCGGATCGTCATCCAGGAATTGCTCGAAGGCATGGAGATTTCCCTGCACGCGCTCTGCGATGGTCGCGTCACGAAACTTTTCCCCACGTCGCAGGATCACAAGCGCGCACTCGACGGCGACGCGGGCCTGAACACCGGCGGCATGGGCACGTATTCGCCCGCGCCGTTTCTCGACGAGGCCCAGCTCGCCGAAGTGGGCCGCGCCATTCTCGAACCGTGGGCGCGCGGCTGCGCGGCGGAGGGCATCGAGTATCGCGGTCTTCTTTACCCCGGCGTGATGCTCACCGCGAGTGGCCCCAAGGTCATCGAGTTCAACGCGCGCTTCGGCGACCCGGAGACGCAGGTGTATCTGCCGCGCTTGGAAAATGATCTCGTGGAACTGCTGGAGGCCAGTGCCGCCGGCACGCTCGGCGCACATGAATTGAAGTGGAAGCCCGGCGCGGCGGTGTGCGTGGTCATGGCGTCCGGCGGTTATCCGGGGAACTGCAAAAAGGGTGACGTCATCACCGGCCTCGCGGAAGCGGACGCGCTGCCGGACACGAAAGTCTTTCACGCCGGCACGGCGCGCGTTGGCGAGAACATTGTGACCAATGGCGGGCGCGTCCTCGGCGTGACTTCATGGGCGGAGGATTTGCGCGCGGCACGCACGGCGGCGTATCGCGCGGTGGACAAGATTCATTTCGCGAACGCGCACTTCCGCCGCGACATCGCGGCGAAGGCGTTGTCCTCGTAGCGGCGTCTCGTCAGAGCGCCGCCAATCTTGTCGCCAAAGCCCGCAGCGCTCTGCCGAGACGCCGCTACGAGGGACAGATCACGCGCAGGGTGCGCGCTGCGACGCCAAACTTGACCGGCAGCGGCGCGACATTTTCACCATCGAGTTGAAAGGGAATGGGTCGCGCGCACTTCAGGGTCAGTTCCGCGCCGCGCAACTGCACGGTGTGTCCGCCGGTGTGGAAATTGCCCGTCAGCATCCCCCAACCGCTCCGTGCCGCCACGGCCAGGTTCACGCGCGGATACACCACCGCCTCCAGCACGCCATCCGTCAGATCCGCGCGCGGGAAGATCGGGAAGCGGCCGCCGTAGAATTTTCCGTTGCCGATGAGCACCAACTGGCCGCTCGCCGTCTCGTGTCCGTTGCTCACTTCAATCGGCGGCAGATTTTCCCGGAGCGCCTGAAGACCCGCGATCAGGTAGGCGATGGGACCGAACCGCTTCTTCAATTTCCAATTCACCAGTTCCACGGCGCGCGAATCCAGACCCGCGCCCGCCAGTTGCGCAAAGTAACGCCGCTCCACACGTCCCGCCGTGGAATGTTCCGCCCACGGCGCGTCGATGATGATCTCGCGTCCGCGCAGAATCGTCGCCCACGCGCCGGCAAAATCCTGCGGCAGTTGCAACTCCTTGGCGAAGACGTTCACCGTGCCCAGCGGCAACACGCCCAGTCGCACGCTCGCCAGACCATTCGCGTCCGCGACGCCGTTCAGCACTTCGTTCAAAGTTCCATCGCCGCCGGCGGCGACAATGGTTGTGAATCCGTCTCGCACCGATTCCGCGCCGAGCCGCCGCGCGTCACCGGGCGCGAGGGTGGGTTTCAACGTCGCGACCGCAGCCATCTCCGCCAGGCGCGCGTGCAGATGCCGCGCCTTGTCGCCGCGCGCGGCGGGATTGAAGATGACACACGTCCTCATGCGAATGCTTGGAACGTCCAAAGTCCCAAGCGCGAAGTCGAGCGTGCGGTGCGCGCGGGTGCATCTTGGCACTGTTGTCAGTAGTGGGACAGCCGCCCCCGGCTGTCACTAGTCTCGCGGGCGCCCCCGCCCGCAGAACGACAGGCGGGGGCGCCTGTGAGACTCCTGACCGGCGGGGGCGCCGGTCCCACTACCAAGCAACCGTGCCAAGATGCAGCCGGTGCGCGCCGCGTTTGGTTTCATCTTTTGACGCCGTAAATTTGTGTGCGTAACCTCGGGCGGAGGCAGACAGAAGATAAACAAAACCAAAACACTATGAACCCAACCGGCAGCAAAAATGTTCTGTCCTCGGACGTGGAAGTGAACGGCACCCTGAAATTTGCCGGCGAACTCACGTTTGAAGGAAAACTTGAGGGCGAAATCCAAAGCGAGGGCACCCTCCAGCTCGGCGACACCAGCCAGATCACGGGCAACATCAGCGTCGGCTCCATCGTCGTGCGCGGCAAAGTGAACGGCAACATCACCGCCAAGGATCGGATTGAGATCAAGGCCAAGGCCGAGCTGTTTGGAGACATCAAGTCCGCGAAACTCGTCATCGAGGAAGGCGTCACCTTTGTCGGCAAGACGGAAGTGAATCCCGGCAAGGCCGCGCCCACGCCGCCGCCCGCGCCTCGTCTGGGAGACCGTCCGCAGGGCGCTCCGCCTGCTCCGGACCTCACCAAAGTTCCCGGTCGTTAACCCTTCGCCAGCCGGGCCTACGCTGGCATGGCCGCGAAACCACAGGACAAGACGCTGGTCGCCTGCCCGCAGTGCGGGCACCAGCAAGAGGAGTCGCGTGCCGCGATCTCGAGCAACTGTCGCCAGTGCGGCAGCTACCTGCGCATTCAGGAACTGCTCCATCCCGTCGCCAAAACCGCCGCGCCGACGCCTGAGCAGCGTCACGTCCGGTGCTTCGACTGCGGAGCGGAACTCGAGGTGTCAGCCGCCGCGCAATCTACGATGTGCAAGAAGTGTTCGAGCTACCTCGATCTCAAGGATTACACCATCAACAGTGCCGTCAGTAAGAACTTCAAGACGCACGGGCGCTTCACGGTCGAAGCGAAGGGCTACGTTTTTAACACCAGCATCACCGCGCGGGAGATTTCCATCCGGGGCCAGATCATCGGCAAGCTCACGGCCGAAGAATCGCTCACGCTTTATTCCACGGCCGAGATCAAAGGCAGTTTCCAGACGAAGCGCCTGATCATTCCTGCCGACAATTGTTTTCACGGGCGCGAGCCGCTGCGCCTGGGCGGAGCGGACATCGCCGGTGAACTCGTGGCGGACATCTTCGCCGAAAACACGGTGACCGTGCGGGCCGGGGGAAAACTTTTTGGCGATGTGCAGGCGCTGAACCTCGTCGTGGAGGCGGGCGCGGTCATGGTCGGCCGGATGAAGATTGGCGCGCCAGCCTGATCCAAGTCCGGCCCCGGTTCGCCGCTCGAGCTTACTCGTAGCGCAGCGCCTGGATCGGATCGAGCTGGCTGGCCTTAAAGGCGGGGATTAATCCGGCCAGCAAGCCCACGCACGCGCTGAAGGCGAAGGCCAGCAGCATCGCGTTCACGGTGATGACCGGCGAGTTGCCGGTGGGTGAGAGGCGCGCGAGCAATTCCACGAAGCCGTAGCTCACCACCAGTCCGGCCACGCCGCCGACGATTCCGAGGACCACGCTCTCGACGAGAATCTGAATGAACACGGCGGCGGTGGTGGCGCCCACGGCCTTGCGCAAACCAATCTCGCGCACGCGCTCGGTGATGCTGGCGAGCATGATGTTCATGATGCCAATCCCGCCGACGAGCAGGCTGATGGCGGCGATAATGCCGCCGCTCACGCGCGCATTGCGGATGGCGGTGTTGATGTTCTCGACGTTGTTCTCCTGCGTCTGGAATTCAAAGTCCTCGATGCCGCGATGCGTCATCAGCATCACGTTGCGGGCCTGCTGGAGGGCGGGTTCGAGCTTGTCGAGGCTGGTGACTTTGATGTCGATGTCGCTGAGGCGGGCGTCGGGCACGCTGTTGCTGCCGGCGGCGGAACGGAAACGAATCCACATGGTGTTGAGCGGAATGTAGGCGGTGTAATTCTTCCGGCTGAAAGCCCAGCCGCCGGCGCTGCGTCCGCGTCCGCCCCAGCCGCGCGCGCGGTTCACGGTCTGGGTCTTTTGCTGGAAGTCGCCGGAGGCTTTCAACTCGCGCGACTTTTTTTCGGACTCGCTTTCGTAATGCTCGAACATGCCGACGACGGTGAAGGGCTGCCCGTTTAGATTGATGGTCTCGCCGACGGGAATGATCTCGCGTCCGATGACGTCGGGGTTGCCGAAGAGTTCATCACGAATACCCGTGCCGATGACGACCACGGCCTTGGCCTGTTCGTCGTCGAGGTCGTTGAAGAAACGGCCGTGGCCGATCTTGTGAAAATTCATGTCGAGAACGACCGGCCACACGCCGACGAGTTCAGAGGGCGTCACGCTTTTGTTTGCGTGGGTCAGGACCATGTTGCGCGTCCGCATCTCGGGAGAAACCATGCGGACGAGGGGCGCGCTTTTCTTCAACGCATACACATCCTGGATGGTGCGGCCCGGCGCTTCCTCGGCGCGGTGCTGCTGGTGCGGGGGCACGTCGCGCTCGTCCATCACCACTTTGTCGAGGCCGCCCATCGCGATCATCGCTTCCTTCATGCCGTTCTCCATGCCTTTGGTGATCGCGGACATGCCGACGAGCGAGGCGACGCCGAGGATGATGCCCATCATGGTCAGCACGGAGCGGAGCTTGTGCGCCCAGATTTCCTTGAGGCCGACGGCGATGGCGTTGGTGAGGTTCATCGCCGCGAAAAACCAAATTCCAAATCCCAAAATCCAAACAAATTCCAAAATTCAAACATTAACCGCCAGTCGCGTGCGCGCGGCAGTTCTTGGAATTTGGCGCTTGGAGCTTGTTTGGGGTTTGGGATTTGAATTTTGGAATTTTTGTTCATCACGCCATTGGCATCAAGTCGATCTTCTCCGCCGGCTCCGTTTTATGACCGAGAAAGCGCGCGGCCAATTCATCAAAGCGTTCCACCTCGTCCGTGACGAAGGGATGGATGAGACCGCGCTTGCGCCGCCGCGTGTTGAGCAAGTGCAGCGCGGCGAGGCGATCCTTCACGAAGAGCGCGCAGCTTTCGGCCGAATCGACGAGCGCAATTTTTTCCCCGACCACGGCGCGGATCACGTTCTTGAGCAGCGGATAATGCGTGCAGCCGAGTACCAGCGTGTCAATGCGCCGGCGCAACAGCGGGGCCAGGTATTCGCGCAGCACGCGGCGCGTCACGGCATGATCGTGCCAGTCCTCCTCGACGAGCGGCACGAGCAGCGGGCACGCGGCGGTGAACACCTGCACGCCGTCGCGCCGCGCGAGGATGGCCTTGCTGTAGGCCTGGCTGCGCATGGTGGCCTTCGTGCCGATGACGCCGATGCGCCCGGTGCGCGTCTTCGCCAGCGCGGCGTTCGCGCCCGGCAGAATCACGCCGAAGACGGGCAGCGCGAACTGCCGCTCCAGCGTCGCGAGCGCCCACGCGGACGCCGTGTTGCAGGCCACGACCACCGCCTTCACGTTCCGCTCCAGGAGGAAGCGCGTGTCCTCGCACGAGTAGCGGATGACGGTGCCAGGCGACTTGTTGCCGTACGGCACGCGCGCGGTGTCGCCGAGGTAGATCAAATTTTCATACGGCATGACACGATGGATTTGCCGCACCACGGTCAGGCCGCCGATGCCGCTGTCGAAGATGCCGATGGACAGCGAGGAACGCTGGCGCGCGGCGCCCGGGGAGTAGGCAAGATTCATCGGGGGGAAACTCCAAATCCCAAATCCCAAATCCCAAATAAATTCCCAACTCCAAACTCCATGTGGAGAGCGTGTGGGGCGGATTTTGGATGGGTCGGCAAAAGTTTGGCCCGCGGAAAAGCGGCGCGGAAGCGACCGCACTCCAAACGCTTCGAGAAGCAAGAGACGTCTGATGCGGCACGGCAGCGTTTGGAGTGCGGTCGCTTCCGCGCCGCTTTCGAGAGTGTTAGACCGTCGAGAAACTTCCGAGTCCCAACCCGCGCCGCCCCTTGGAATTTGGAGCTTGGAGCTTGTTTGGATTTTGGGATTTGATCTTTGGAATTTCCCATCACGGCTCGATGATCCGGCGGTAGCTGTTGATGCCGCTGGCAATGGCCTTGGCCAGTTGCGCCCGCCAGGCCGGACTGTAAATGTTCCGAGCCTCGGACGGATTGCTCATGAAGCCGCCTTCGACGAGCACGGCGGGCATCGTGGCCTCGCGCAGGACGGCGAAGCGCGCGCGCTTAACGCCCCGATCCTCAGATTTCAAATCGCGCACCATCGCCTTCTGGATTTCGTAGGCCAGCACCAGGTTGCGCGCGTTGTGGACGTTGCCGTCGAAATTGCGATTGTTCGCGCCCTCGCCGCGCGCGTGGGTGGAACTGGCGCGCGCGGGCGTCATGCAAAAGGTCTCCGCGCCGCGCGCCTCGGGACCGCCTCCGCCCGAGGAATTGAAATGCAGGCTGATCAGCAGGTCCGCGTTGCGCCGCCGGGCGAGCTCTGGGCGCACGGGCAGATCGATGAACACATCCGTCGAGCGCGTGAAGGAAACGGTGTAGCCGGCCTTGCGCAGTTGCGCGGCGAGTTCCTGCGCGAGCAGCAGCGTGTATTTCTTTTCCAGCTCGCGCCCCTCGCGGTTGCCCGGATCGCTGCCGCCGTGCCCGGCATCAATGCAGATGTGTTTGATGGTCGAACGCGCGCGGACCTTGGGCGGGAAGACGAGAGGATTGATCGCCGTGGTGAGATCGAGCGTGGCGAGATACGGCACGCCGTTCTGAGCGCGCACGGCTTCGGAGAGCAGGAGGTTGACGCCGTTGAACGCCGCGCGCTTCGAGCCGGCGGTGAACTGAATTTTCTTCGTCGCATTCCACACCACGAGATCGTTCTTCGTGGCCCACTTCCATTGGAACGAGTTCGCGCGCGCCCACTGGTCGAGACGGAGATGTTCCTTGCCGCCGAAGGAAACTTTGTCGATGCGTGTCGTCGCGCCGAAGGCCAGGCTGCCGAGCGCGCAGCAGAGCAGGGCGGCGGCGACGATGCTTTTCATGCGCGCGAAATTGCCTGCGGGTGCAGGGCAGTGCAAGTGGCATCACGATTTGGGTGCATCTTGGCACTGTTGCTTGGTAGTGGGACCGGTGCCCCGCCGGTCAGGAGTCTCACAGGCGCCCCCGCCTGTCGTTCTGCGGGCGGGGGCGCCCGCGAGACTAGTGACAGCCGGGGGCGGCTGTCCCACTACTGACAACAGTGCCAAGTTGCGCCCCACGATTTTGAGAGCGACGGCCCGTGGTTGCCTTGCCCGGCGTGAAATGAGAGAACCCCCGCGTGCACGAAACCAGTTCCGCGCCCTCCGCCCCTCCGGTCAAAAGCCCGCGCGTCGTTTCTGTCGATGCGTTGCGCGGCTTCGACATGTTCTGGATTCTCGGGGGCGATTCATTGGCGGCCGCGTTGCAGGAAATGTCGAAGGGCAGGGAGGGCGTGCTCGCAGCCGCGGGAAATTTTGCCGGCACGCAACTGGAACATGTCGAGTGGGCGGGCTTCCGTTTCTACGATCTGATTTTTCCACTCTTCGTTTTCATCGTCGGCGTGTCGCTCGTCTTCTCGCTCACGCGGCTCGTGGAGCAGGAGGGCCGGGCGGCGGCGCACCGGCGCGTGCTGCGGCGTTTCGTGGTGCTGTTCGTGCTGGCGCTGATCTACGCTGGCGGCGTGAGCAAGCTCTGGCCGGAGGTCCGGCTGCTCGGCGTGCTCAACCGCATCGCGCTCTGCTACTTGTTCGCCTCGCTGCTGTTTTTGAATCTGCGCTGGCGCGGGTTGATCGCCGCGTGCGTGTCGCTGCTCGTGGGCTACTGGGCGCTGATGACTTTTGTGCCCGTGCCGGGCATCGGCGCGGGCGTGTTCGAGCCGGGCGCGAATTTGTCGAACTGGATTGATGCGAATTTTCTCCCCGGCAAACGCTGGGAGGGCACGTGGGACCCGGAAGGTTTGTTGAGCACGCTGCCGGCGATTGGCACCTGCCTGCTCGGCGTGCTGGCGGGGCTGTGGCTTCGGCGACCGTGCGACTGCGCGCGTCACAAATCGCTCTGGCTCATCAGCGGCGGCGTGATCCTGGTGCTGCTCGGTGCCATCTGGGGATTTCAATTTCCCGTCGTGAAAAAGATTTGGACTTCCTCGTTCGTCCTCGTCGCGGGCGGTTCCAGCGCGATCCTGCTCGGCGTGTTTCATCAGGTGATCGACGTGTGGGGAAAACAGAAATGGGCCGTGCCGTTCATCTGGATTGGCGCGAACGCCATCACGCTCTATTTCGCGGACAGCATCATCGGCTTCGAGAAGCTGGCGCACCGGCTGGTCGGTGGCGACTTGGGCGCGTTGTTCAATCGGCTGCTCACGCCGGGCGCGGGGCATCTGCTGGCGGCGGGCGTGGGCCTGCTGCTGGCGGTGGCGCTGGCGGGGTATCTTTATCGTCGAAAGATTTTTTTGCGCGTCTAGGTCCGGGCCTGCATTCTTCGCCCCATGACGTTGCTGCCTTTTGGAAATCTTCCCGTGCACACGCCGCGCCAGTTGGTGCCGGCCTCGATTGATCTCGGCGACTGGAGCGCGATGGCACCGCTGTTCGACACGGTGGAAAAAAAACTTTCCGGCTCGTCGTCCGCCGCCGAACTGGAACGCGCGCTGCTCGACTGGAGCGAACTCTCCGCCGCGCTGGATGAGGAGAACGCCAAGCGTTACATCGCCATGACCTGCCACACGGACAACGCGGACGCGGAGAAGTCTTACCTCCAATTCGTCGAGCAGGTCGAACCGCAGACCAAGCCGCGCCAATTCAAGCTGGAGCAGCTTTACCTCGCTTCGCCGCACCGTGCGCAATTGCCACCGCGCCGCTATGAGGTGTTTGATCGCGACACGCAGCAGCACGTCGAGCTGTTCCGCCCGGAGAACGTCGCGCTGGAAACCGAGGAGGCGAAGCTGGGCCAGCAGTATCAAAAAATTTCCGGCGCGCTCACCGTGCCGTTTCGCGGGGAGGAAAAGACACTTATCCAAATGGGCAAGTTCCTCGAAGAACCCGACCGCGCGCTGCGCGAGGAGACGTGGCAGCTCGTGTCCCAGCGCCGTCTCGAAGAGCGCGAGAAGTTCGAGGACATCTTCGATGGACTCGTGACCCTCCGCGGCACGCTCGCGAAGAACGCGGGCTTCGACAACTACCGCGACTACGCCTTCAAGCTGCGCGGGCGTTTCGATTACACGCCGGAGGACTGCCTCGCGTTTCACGAGGCCATCGAGAAAGAAGTCGTGCCGCTCCAGCGCGAGTTGCAGGCCGCGCGGCGCGAGCAGTTGAAACTTCCCGCGCTGCGTCCGTGGGATTTGTCCGTCGATCCGTTGAATCGTCCCGCGCTGAAACCCTTCGACCAAGTGCCGCAGATGGTTCTCCGCACGCAGCGCATCTTCGATCAAATCGATCACGGACTCGCCCGAGGTTTCCTCACCATGCGGCAGCAGCACCTGCTCGACCTCGACAACCGCAAAGGCAAGGCGCCCGGCGGCTACCAGTCCACGCTGCCGGAATCGCGACTCCCGTTCATCTTCATGAACGCCGTGGGCCAGCAGCGCGACGTGGAGACGATGCTGCACGAGGCCGGTCACGCCTTCCACGCGCTGGCCACCCGCGAGGAGCCGCTCTACGCGTATCGCAGCGCACCGATTGAATTTTGCGAAGTCGCCTCGATGAGCATGGAACTGCTCGGCAACGAATTCATCGAGGAATTCTACGCCACGCCCGCCGACGCGAACCGCGCGCGCCGCACGCATCTCGAAGGCATCATCGGCCTCTTTCCGTGGGTCGCGACGGTGGATGCGTTTCAACACTGGATTTACACGCACCCCGGCCACACGCGCGCCGAACGCAGCGCGACGTGGCTGCAACTCATGGATCGTTTCGGCGGTGACACCGACTGGGCGGGTCATGAGGAGGCGCGCGCCAATCTGTGGCACAAGCAACTGCACATTTTCCTCCACCCGTTTTATTACGTGGAGTACGCCATCGCGCAGCTCGGCGCGCTGCAAGTGTGGGCGAACTCGAAGCGCGACAAAGCCGCCGCGCTCGCGCAATACCAGCGTGGCCTCGCCCTCGGCAATTCCCGGCCGCTCCCGGAACTGTTCGCCGCCGCTGGCTGCCAGTTCTCATTCACCCGCGCCACGGTGCAACCGCTCGTGCAACTGGTGAAGAATGAATTGGCGAAGTTGAATTAGTCGGAGCGGAGGAGCTTGCGGTTAGGGCGGGCGCATCATGGAAATCCGGCACGCTCTGGCCGGGCCTCGCCCAAGCGGCGTTCCAGCGGCCGCATTCCAAAACGCTGCGCGAGTGCGGAGGTGTTTGACGCAGCACGGAACTTCTCGCCTCCTCGCTTGCGCTTCGATTAACACAAATTCTCCGGCCTCTCCGTTACAGGCAACACGCCGCATCTGACCAATTGCTTGCGATCATTTTTCGGTTCTGTTTAAACACACTCATTCACGAGTCACCTGAGCCGGCATTGGCGTGTCTTCTCTACGTGGCTAACCCAAACAATCGTGTCCCGAAGTGCGTCTATGCTCGTTTGCCGTTTGCTGCGGACAGTCCTGTCCCGTTGCTGCATCGTCGCGTTTTTGAACACCCCCTGATCATATTATGCAAACCACTCGTATCCTTGCTCTGTTGTTCGCGCTCCTCGCAGCCTTCGGCTCTCCAGGCGTTGTCTCCGCGGCAATTTTCACGGACGACTTTGAGTCCGGGACAATGGCCAACTGGACGACGACTGGCGTCAATCCACTAACGATTGCCACCGGCACGAACATTGTTCCTGCGGGTGGTGCGAATGGCGCCTACCTGAACACGGAACTGGATCGCATGCACCGCAATCTCATCGCGGACAATGGCGGCGTCGAAATTAGCGGCCACGTTGTTTTCACATCATGGATTTACGATACCAACGGGAGCGTCACGAGCGTTCGGGTTTATAACGAGATTCGTGGATATTCTGCTGGAACGGGCCTGCCGAATGGCGGCTCCACCGCGAGCGGCGCGCTTTCGCAGTTGTTTGCCATTGGGCAATACAGCTCGGTGACTCTTCCGGCTGAAGTTTACGACGGAACCTATTACCAGGCGCGCGTCACCTTCGGTGCGAACGCCGGCTGGTTTAATTTGAACGCGCCCGGCGCGCCCAATCGTTCCACGGGGTGGCATAAGTTCACAATTGAACGTCTTGCTGATGAAACCACGGTTAATTTTTACGTGGATGGCAAGTTAGGACGAACGATTACGGGTGCGACGATCGATACGCTCGACAGTTTGATTCTCGGTGGTGGCATTGGAAGCACGGCGCGTGATTCATGGATGGATGGAATTCAAGTTTCGAGTGGTGCCCCGTCGATCACTTCCGATCCTCAATCACTTACCACGAATGCTGGCAGTACCGTGACATTCAGGGTCGCTGACGTCGGCGGAATCACCTACCAGTGGCAGTTGGCCGGAACGAATTTGCCGGGAGCTACGTCGAGCACGCTTACACGTGCGAATGTGCAGAGTGGGCACGCTGGAGATTACACGGCCATAGTGGGAAACAGTTCCGGTTCTACGACCAGTCAGGTTGCTACGCTCACAGTCGATCCTGCCGGCCCGACCATTACGTCTCAGCCACAAAGCATTGCACGGACGGTCGGCACATCGGCCCCCTTCAGCGTGACTGCCTCTGGCACAGAGCCCATTTATTACCAATGGCTTTTCAACAGCACGAACCTCATCGCCAACGCCACCAACGCTACCTACAACATCGCCAGCGTCACCACGAACGATGCGGGTGATTACAGCGTAATTGTCTCGAACGACACAGCTTCCTCTGTCACCAGCTCCGTGGCAGTACTCACGATCAACATCCCTCCGAGCATCACGACGCAACCCGCTTCCCAGACCGTGTTCCCCGGCAGCCCAGCTTCCTTCAGTGTCGTTGCGGCCGGTGACCCGACGCTCACGTATCAATGGCGTTCGAACGGCGTGGACATCACCGGTGCTACCGCTTCGACCTACAACATTGGCAGCGCGCAAACCGGTGATCTCGGCAGCTATGTTGCGGTCGTCGCCAATCCCCACGGCTCGATCACCAGCGCGGTGGCCACGCTGTCTTTCTTTGGACCTCCCATCATCACGGTGCAGCCACAAAACCAAACCACCCCCATGGGAAATGGGGCGACGTTTACTGTCGCCGCGGTTGGCGACTCTGTGACTTACCAATGGAAAACCAACGGTATAGATGTGACCGGGGCCACGGGGACCAGCCTCTCCGTTTCAAATTTAACGCTGGCGCAGGACGGTACTGTTTACACGGTGCTTGTATCCAACGGGTCGGGGTCTGTGCTGAGTTCCTTGGCGACACTGACCGTGACACCGGTCACCGGCATCAGCTTTGATTTCAACACGCCGGGCCAGTGGACCAACACGCCGTTCAACCTGACTGGCAACAACTGGATGGAGAGCGTCGTGAACAGCGGCGGCTTCAACAACCCCTTCATCACCGGCGTGCCCTTCGAGGTCTCCAC
>JBBQYK010000099.1:0-13951 GCA_038208765.1 Verrucomicrobiota bacterium | reverse complement strand
TGAAATGATTGCACCACCTTGCGCGCGATGTGCGCGGTCATGGGCGAACCGCCGCGATGGACTTCGCGGATGGACTCCAGCAGTTCCGCGCTCGACGTGCGCTTGAGCAGGTAGCCGGACGCGCCCGCCGCGAGCGCGTTGAAAATATTTTCCGTGTCCTCGTACACGGTGAGCATGATGACCTGAATCTTCGGCGCGATCTCCTTGAGCTTGCGCGCACACTCCACGCCGTTCATGCCCGGCAGGTTGATGTCTTGCAGCACGACCTCGGGCGCGTCCTTTGGCAAGCCTTCGAGCGCGGCCTCCGCGCTGCCGTAGGTGCTGATGCACTTGAAGCCCTCGGCGCGGTTGAGCACGCGGGAGAGCGTGTTCCGCAACTGCTCCTGGTCTTCAACGATGGAAACGGTGATGGGCATGTAGATTAGGGACGGCGATTAAGATTAGGATTACGATTAAGATTAGGAGGCCGGTGGCTCTTCATCGTAATCGTAATCCTAATCATCATCTTAATCCTCTTCACTTTGTTTTCTTCGCGGGGGCCATCGTGGACTTCGGCAGCGGCACGGTCAACCGCACCCGCGCGCCATTCTCCGCGCCGCGTCCGATCTCAAATTTTCCGCCCACGTCCTCCATGCGCTTGCGCATGTTCTTCAAGCCGTTGCGCACGCTCGGCGCTTCGGGGTCGGCAAGGCCGCGCCCGTTGTCCTCGATTTCCACGACGAACGACTCCGCCTCGACGCGCACGCGCACCCACGCGGCCGTCGCTTTGGCGTGCCGCACCACGTTGGTCACGGCTTCCTTGGACGCGAGGAAAACATTGTGACGCACCTCGGGCGTGATGACGGCAGCCGGCAAATTTTCCTGCACTTCCAGCCGGTAACGCAGCCCGGCCACGGCGAGAAAATCCTGCGCGTGTTTGCAGATGTAATTGACCAGCCCTTCCAGCGTGTCGTTCGCGGGGTTCACGGTCCACACGATCTCGTCAAGCGCCCGCGTGGTTTCCCGTGTCGCCTGGGAAATCTGCCGCGCATGTGCGCTGACTTCCTCCGGCAAATCCTTGTCCGTCTCCACGAGTTCACCGAGCAGCGCGACCTGCGTGAGACTCGCGCCGACTTGATCGTGAATGTCGCGGGCGATGCGCGCGCGCTCGCGCTCCAAAGCCTCCTGCTGTCGCAGCACCGCGAGTTGCCGCTGAAGTTTTTGTGTGGAGAGATAGTGAACAATCGCGGCAATGAGTCCGACGAACGCGAGCGCGCACGCGGTGAGGAACCACCAGGTGCTCCAGAACGGCGGACGCACCAGCACCGCGAGCGACACGCCGACGTTGTTCCACACGCCATCCTCGTTCGCGGCCACCACGCGGAAGGTGTATTGCCCCGGATCAAGTTTCCGATACGTCGCCGACCTCTCGCCAGCGTCGTCGAAGAACCAGTCTTTGTCGTAGCCCGTGAGCTTGTAGCGGAACCGGGCGCGTTCCGCCGCGCCGATGTTCAAGCTCGCGTAGCGCAACACCAGCCGCTCGTCGCGTGGGAACAGCACCAGCGTGTTCGTGCCTTCGATCTTTTCCAGCCGCCGCGGGGCATCATCCACCATGATGGATTCGATGGTCACAGGCGGCGGATTGGTGTTCGGACGCACCAGCGCGGGATTGACGAAGACCACGCCCTTCGTCGTGGCAAACCACAGCCGCCCGTCCGGGGTGCGCGTCACCGCGGGCTGGGATCGGAAAGTCTGTCCGCGCGTCGGCAGCCCGTCATTCCGATCAAAGGCGCGGCAGGTGATGAAGCTCTGCCGGCCTTCGACGAAATCCAGCAGCGTTCGTTTCGGCACGCGCAAAAATCCGGCGCTGCTGCCGATCCACAGGTTGCCGCCGTCATCCTCCGTCAGGCTGCCGAGCCGGTTGCTCGTCAGGCCTTCGCGCGTCGTGAAACGCGTCCAGCGCTCCTCACGCCAGCAGCCCAGACCATTCGCCGCCGTGCCCACCCACAACGTGCCCTCGCGATCCATCCAGAGCGCGGTGATTTCATCACTCGGCACACCATCGGACTGACGCATCGCCGTGAAGGCGGTGCCGTTCCAGCGATTGATGCCCGAGCGCTCGGTGCCGATCCAAACGTTGCCCGCCGCATCATCAGCCACCGCGGTGATGCCGTTCCCGCTCAACCCCTCGCGCGTGGTGAAGCGCCGCCATTGGTTGCTCTCCAGACAAACCAGCCCACCCAGCGTGCCGAACCAAGTCCGGCCCCGGCGATCCTCGTGGATGACCTGAACCTTGTGCTGGATCAATCCGCCACCCAGGTTGCGCTCCGGAGTCACGCCGTTCACCAGACGACCCAGTTCGGGCACGGCTTTGTTCAATGTCGCGTCAGCGGCCAGCCACACCGCGCCGTCCCGCGCGGCCAAGGTGGCCGTCACGGAATTGCCCACGTCAAAAAACGACCGGACTTTTTGACCCTCGCTCCAGATGACGAGTCCGTCGCGCTTGGTGCCAAGAAACAACGTGCCCTGGGCATCGCTGGTCACGGACTCGATCTCCCAGGTGGGCAGCGTCTCCACCGTGTTGAAGGTGTGCTGCTTCACGCGGTTCAATCCGCCGCCATCCGTGCCCACCCACAACGTGCCCTCGCGATCCATGAGCAGCGAGGAGACCCATGAATGCGACAATCCGCCGCCGCGGGCCAGCCGGGCGAGCGCGGCTGTTTCCCCGTCCGGGCCGACCAGAAAAACGCCCGCGCCCTTCGTGCCCACGATGAGATTGCCCTCGTGATCCTCGACGGCAGCGGTGACTTCCGTGTTCCACGGTGGCGGGCTGACCACCACCCGCTCCACGCCGGCCTCCACCCGCTGGACCACGGCGTTCGTCGTCACCGCGATGCGCCAGTAACCACCACGCGGACTGGTCGCAAGTTTCCACGAGTAGAGAAACGCGCGGGGTGCTCCGACCATCGGCAACTCCGGCGGCTCCGCCGGGCGGCGCGGATCGATCTCGAACTCCTGCCGCGCTTTTCCGACCCGGATCATCCCGTTCGTTTCAGCGATAATGGAGTGCGCGCCGCCGCCACCGCCCGAGGCGGGAAACAAATCAAATTTCTCGCCCGCCACCCGCCACAAATCACCGTTCGCCTTGAGCAGCCAGACCGCCCCCCGCCCGTCTTCGCACGCGGACTGCAGACGACGCTCGCCGCCCCCGCCTGCCAGCGCGACCGGAGCCGTGATTTTTTCATCGCGCAAGAAGACAACGCCGGCGTTCTCCGTGCCGATCCACAGGCGGCGCTGGCTGTCCTCGAACAGGCAGACGATGCGGTTCTCGGGCAGGCCCGGCGTGTTGCCGGTGTCGTGAGTTTTGAAACTCACGCCGTCGAAACGCACCAAGCCGTTCAGCGTGCCGAGCCACAGGTAGCCGTCGTGCGTCTGCACCATCGAGATGATCGAGTTGTGCGGCAGGCCGGCGTCCGTGTCCCAGGCGCGCACGGCGAAGGTGCGGTTGGAAAGCGCGCCGCCGTCCGGCGCGGCAACGACGAGCGCGGGCCACAGCAGACCGGGCAGCAGCCCGGCGAGTGCAAGAAGCCAGCGGAGTTTCGCCACGCTGGAATTTTTCGGGGAAGCGCGCGCGGTGTAAAGGAGGGAGTTGGCAAGCCGCACCCGGGTGCGATTGGAAGTGGCGGTCAGACCTGACGGTTCTTGGAGGTTTTCCGTGAGGGAAGAAAAAATCCAAAGCCCAAATCCCAAAGCCCAAACAAATTCCAAGCCCACAAATTCCAAACCGGACGCTGGCTCCTGACGCTGGCGGAGTGGTCCGCAGGCGTCACGGGCGTTCTGTCGGGCCACGCGAGAGGTTGTGCTCGTCGGGTTGGAATTTACGAATTTGGAATTTGTTTGGGCTTTGGGATTTGGGTTTTGGAATTTCGGGCCACGGTTCACTCACGGGAAAAGGTTGCAGACCCCGGCGGCCGTGCCCGCCACTTCCAATCACACCCGCCGCATCCCGCGCGCTTGCGACGCGCGGGGTCGGCGCGTAGCGTCGGCACCTTCCGTGGCCCGTCACAAAAATAAAGTTCGCCCGTCCGTGGACACGCGCGCCGCCCCACCCCGCGCCAGACGTGGGCGGCTCTGGGCCTTTCGCCTCGCCGCCTCGGTGCTGCTGCCGCTGACGCTGCTGCTGTTGCTCGAACTCGGGCTGCGCCTCGCCGGCTTCGGCTACCCGACCAGCTTTCTGCTGCCCGAGGAACACCATGGCAAAAAAGTTTACGTGCAGAACAACCGTTTCGGCTGGCGCTTCTTTGGCCGGGAAGCAGCGACGCAGCCCGCCACCTTCGCCTTCCCGCGCGAGAAACCGGCGGACACCATCCGCGTTTTTGTCTTCGGCGAATCGGCGGCCTTCGGCGATCCGCAGCCGGAGTTCGGGCTGCCGCGAATGTTGCACGCGCTGTTGAGCCAGCGTTTTCCCGGCACGAAGTTTGAGGTCATCAACGCCGCCATGACCGGCATTAACTCGCACACCCTCCTGCCCATCGCGCGCGACGTAGCGCAGGCGCAAGGCGACATCTGGGTGCTCTACATCGGCAACAACGAAGTGGTCGGGCCATTTGGCGCGGGCACGGTCTTTGGCCGGCAGGCCGCGCCGCGCGCCTTCATCCGCAGCAGTCTCGCGTTTCAAGCCACACGCACCGGGCAGATGTTTGATCAGTGGGCGCGCAGCCTCCGTCCGCCGCCGCCCGGCAAAAGCGAATGGGGCGGCATGTTGATGTTTCTGGAAAACCGCGTGCGCGCCGACGACCCGCGCCTCGCCGTCGTGCGGAAAAATTTCGCGCAGAACCTCGACGACATCATCACCACCGGCCGGCGCGCGGGCGCGGGCGTGGTCGTGAGTACCGTGGCGGTGAACCTGGATGACTGCGCGCCGTTCGCCTCGGCGCACCGGCCCGATCTTTCGAAAAGTGACGAGGCGGAGTGGCGGCGGCTTTACGAACTCGGTGTGACCGCGCAGGGCGCGAGGCAGTTCGATGACGCGCTGAATTACTTTCGCGCGGCGGCCAGGCTGGATGACTCGTTTGCCGATCTGCCATTTCGTCTGGGCGCAGTGCTCCAATCGCTCGACCAACGCACGGACGCGGAACGCTCCTTCGCTGCGGCCCGGGACCTCGACACGTTGCGTTTTCGCTGCGACTCGCAGCTCAACGACATCACGCGCCGCGTGACCAGGACTCATCACGACCCAAGCGTGCAGTTGGTAAATGCCGGGCCAGGCTTGGAGGAATTCACGGCCAGCGGCCCGGCGGGGCGCAACTTTTTTTACGAACACGTTCACCTCACCTTCGAGGGCAACTACCTGCTGGCGCGGCAACTCTTGGATTCGATCGAGACGCTGCTCCCGCTGAAAGTCCGCCAGCGCGCCACGCCGTCGTGGGCCACGGCGGAGGAATGCGCGCGACGCCTCGTGTGGACGGAGGCCAGCCGCCTCCACGCCGCAACCGACATGCTCGGGCGTTTGCAAGACCCACCGTTCATCTGGCAGATGGATCACGCGGCGCAGGTGCGGCGCTTTCAGGAACAGATCGAGACGTTGCGCCCCCGCGCGCAGGCGTCCGCGCGGGACGCGGGGGAACTCTATCGCGACGCGCTCGCGGCCGCGCCGGATGATCCCGTGCTGCATGCCCAACGCGCCGCGTGGCAATCGGCCTCTGGAGATCGCGCCGGCTCCACGGCCTCCGCGCGGCGCGTGGTCGAGCTGCTGCCGCACAGCGTCACGGCGTGGGCCGCGCTCGGCGATGCGTTCGTGTGGCAGGAACAATTCACTGCGGCTGCGGACGCTTACACCGAAGGACTGCGGCGCGACCCGGAAAATTATTGGGCCCGGCACAATCTCGCGCGCCTCTACACGCGGCTCGACCGGCGCGACGACGCGCTGCGCGAGTACCGCCACGCGCTGAAACTCAAGCCGCGCTTCGGCCCCGCGCACCTGGGTCTCGGTGAATTGCTGGAAGCGGTCGGGAAAAAAGCCGAGGCGGAAAAACATTTTCAACTCGCGCTCGCGCATCGCGTCCGTCGCGCGGAGGAACTCACCAGCCTCGCGCGCTTCTGTCACGCGCGCGGCTGGCATCAGGCCGCGCTGACGAATTATCAGGACGCCCTCTCGCTGAATGCCGGCGCGGCTCCGCTCCATCTCGGCGCGGGCCAGTGCCTCGCGGCGCTCGGACGTGCGCCCGAAGCGGGGCGGCATTTCGCCGAGGCGGTGCGGCTCGCACCCGATTCAGGTGAAGGGCATTTCCTGCTCGGCGTGACCTACGGACGGCAGGGCCAGTCAGCGGAGGCGGCGGAACAATTCCGTGAAGCGGTGCGGCTGCTGCCGGACTTGATCGAGGCGCGCGTGAATCTAGGCGTGGCGCTGGTGCAACTGGGCAAGAAGAACGAGGCGCTCGCGGAGTTTGAGGAAGTCCTGCGCCGCCAGCCCGTGAACGCCACGGCGCGACAGCAGATTCAATTGCTCCGCCCGCGGTGAGATGCTTCCCCGCCCGGCCCTACTTTATTTCCCGCACGCGCAGGTTCCGAAATTTCACCCAGCCCGCGTGGCCTTCCGCGCCGTAGGTTTGGAATGCAATGACGCCCGGCTCGAGAAATTTCGGGGGTGGCGCGGGGTCGGTGAAGTTCACAATCTCCACGCCGTTCAACCGCACGCGGAGGTGCGGCCCGTGCGCCCGGATGAACAGTTTGTTCCACGCCAGCTTCTTGCGAACGAGGTCGTGCTCGTCGCCTTTGGAAAGCCAGCGGTCGGTGTACAGCCCCACGTATTCCTCCGCCGCGCCGCGCCCGATGTTGATCTGGTAGCCGCTGCGCCCGCCGCGTCCCGGCTCGTTGCGGAGATAGACGCCGCTGTTGTACTTCCCGTGCTCGTCGATCATGAATTCCAGTTCCAGCTCGAAATCTTTGAACTGTTCCTTCGTGGCGAGCACGCCACTGCGTTTCGGATCGCCGTCCTGCCCGCCGTGAATCACGCCGTTCGTCACGCTCCAGCGCGCGGTGCCAAGCTGCGTCCAGTTCGTGAGGTCGTGACCGTTGAACAACGGCCGCCACGACGGCGAAGATTTTTTAGTGGCGCAGCCTTGGAACGAGAACAGCGCGGCGAGCAGAAGCACCGCGAGCCAGAGTGATTTGGTGAGAGGCATGGCGGGGACGCTAAACGGCGCGAACGGGGACGACAACCACGGGTTCTCGATTCTGCCTCACGCAAAGTCCGCGAAGGACGCAAAGGTCGTGAAAGACTTTTCCATTTGCGCCCTGCGCGGACTTCGCGTGAGGTCCAGAAACCAGGGTGACGAAGGGCGCGACGGCGGGGAATTCCACGTTATGCGTCGCAAACAGGCGGGCGGGAAAAGATTTCGCATGGCCTTCGCGTCCTGCGCGTCTCATGCTCCGGACATGTTCACACGAAAATTTGGCATCGCACTTTTGTCTCTCGTCGGCACCGGCCTGTTCGCGGCGGAGGACGCGGGCTGGAAACCGCTCTTCAACGGCAAGAACACCGAAGGCTGGGTGCAGAAGGGCGGCGTCGCGAAATACCGCGTCGAGGACGGCGTCCTCATTGGCAATTCACAGCCCAACACGCCGAACTCGTTTCTCTGCACCACGCGGGAGTTCACGAACTTCGTTCTCGAACTGGAATTCAAAGTCGCCCAAGGGCTGAACTCCGGCGTGCAAATCCGCAGCCACGCCTACCCGACGAACACCGAAGTGGCATGGAAGGGCAAAACTTACCAGGTGCGGGCCAACACGGTGCATGGCTACCAGGTCGAGATCGACACCACGGCGCGCGCGTGGACCGGCGGGATTTATGAGGAAGGACGGCGCGGCTGGCTCAACAATCTGACGAGCAACCAGCCCGCGCGGCAGGCCTTCAAACAGAACGAGTGGAACAAGTTTCACATCGAGGCCGTGGGCGACTCGATCAAGACCAGCCTGAACGGCGTGCCTGCGGCGGACCTGCGTGATTCGCTGACGCCGTCCGGCTTCATTGCCCTGCAAGTCCACGGCGTGGGCAAGCGCACGAATGATCTGGAAGTGCGCTTTCGAAATGTCCGCATCAAGGAACTGCCCTGAGCGGGCCGGACGAAGTTTCAAAAGCAAACAACCCGCGCCACTTGGCGCGGGTTTGTTTTTTGTCGTGAGCGGCCGGCTGTTTTTCAACTCCGCCGATCTCGCGCCAGCATGATGAACTGCAACAGTTGCAGCACCGAGGTCACCAGCGCCGCCACGTAAGTCATGGCCGCCGCGTTCAACACCTTGCTGATGCCGGCCCGCTCGCTCTCCTGAATCAAGCCCAGCCGGATCAACTGTTCCTTCGCGCGCTTGCTGGCGTCGAACTCGACGGGCAGCGTGATCAACTGGAAGAACGCAATGATCGTGAAGACCACGATGGCGATGCTGAGAAACATCGGCAGCATCTGGAAAAAATAGCCGAGCATCACGATGAGGCCCGAAGCCATCGTGGCGAAATTCGTGATCGGCACCATCACCATGCGCAGATGCAACCAGGTGTAAGCCGCCTGATGTTGCAGCGCATGGCCCGCTTCATGCGCCGCCACGCCGACCGCCGCGAGCGACGTGCCGCGAAAGTTTTCCGAGGACAGGAACAGCGCCTTCTTCGTCGGGTCGTAGTGATCGGTGAGGTGTCCGCCGACTTCATTGACCGGCATGTTGTGCAAGCCCACGGAATCCAAAATCTCCCGCGCCGCCTCCGCGCCGGACAGCCCACGCGCGTTGCCGATGCGGACGTATTTCGCATAGGTGGACTTCAGTTTCATCTGCGCGTACAGGCCCAGCAAAATGCCGGGGATGATGAGCCACCAGTAATTGGCGAGGAATAATCCAAGTATCATAAAGTTTCACTTTCGTTTCAGCGCGCGGAAGATGCCGCACGCCGGACGAAATCAAAAATGGAATTTTTTTGGAAAAATTCCAGCGGACGACGGGTGGCGTCACCAGCGGACGGCGGGCGGCGAACTTGGTCTTCGCCACCGCCAGCCCGAAGAACGCGCCGAAGAGATTCGTGACGGCGCCTCACGCGGCGTCAACACCTTCGTGCCGACGACGTGGCAATAGCGTTGGCCGTGTCATGAAAGCCATTGGTGTACGTGAATACCAACGCCACGAAGAGGACCATCAGGACGAGTTCCATGATCAGGAGTTCTTGAGGACGACGTGGGAGATGACGTTGCCGGCGTCGCGGCAGCGGTCGAAGACCTTCTCCATGATTTCATGCAGATCTTTGAGCGCCAGGGCCGTGAGCGGGTCGAGCGAGCCGCTGTAAAGCACGCGGAAATGGTCGAGCATCAGCTTGTCGGCGTCGCCCTCGATCTGCTGGAGGCGCGAGTTCTGCGCGGAGATGGAGGCGAGGTCGTTTTTCTTCAACCCCTTGAGCATCGTGACTACGATCTGGATGGCTTCCTCAAGCATGGTGATTTGCGTGTCGAACTTCACGTCCCGCACCCGGGGCGCGCAGAGGATGTAGCGCTCGGCGAACTTCTCCACCGTCTTCGGAATCTTGTAGAGCACGTTGGACAGCGCCTCGATGTCTTCGCGCTCCAGCGAGGTCACGAAGGTCTTGACCAGCAGGTCGCCGATCTCGTTCGTGATGGCCTTGTCCTTCCGGCGCGTGGCCACGAACTCATCAAGCGTGGGAGTGAGCGAGGGATTGGTCAGAATGCGCTTGAGGGCCTCGACGCTTTGCAGCCCCTCTTGGGCGCTGGCCTGAAGGAGATCAAAGAACTTGTCATCTTTACCAAGTAACTTTTGCAGGGAGAACATATCGGCGGTTTCTCACACAACCGTCACGAGAATGTCAAACTTCGAGCGGGCGGACAATTACGGGGCCTTCCGGTAAAACAGAACGGAGCGAGAGACGTCTCCCGCTCCGTTCAAGTAACCGCCTCCGGCGTCGAAACGCCTCAGAACTTAATGAACCCAATCTTGTTCCCCACCCAGACCAGCGCAAAGGCCACGCCCGCCGCCGCCGGAATCGTGAACACCCAGGCCCACAAGATTTTCTCAATGACGCCAAACTTGAGTGAGTTGAACCGCTTCGCGCAGCCCACCCCGAGAATGGAACTGGTGATGGCGTGCGTGGTGGACACCGGCATCCCGAGCGTGGCGGTCACAGCCAGCACCGTCGCCGCCGTCGTCTCCGCCGCGAAACCGTGGACGGGCTGGAGTTTCACCATCTTGTGGCCCATGGTCTTGATGATTTTCCATCCGCCCGCCGCCGTGCCCGCCGCCATGGTGATGGCGCAAATGACGACCACCCAGGCCGGCACGACCTGGCTCTTGGCGTCGCCGATGGGCGGCATGTAACCGAATTGCAACCACGACGGGAGCAACCCGATCAGTTGACTGCCCACGGGGAGGTAAAGCGGGTCCGAGCCTTCCGGCGTCTTGAGGAAGGAAAACATTCCCGACATGTCGGTGAGGATGCCGGCCTTGGTGCCGGCGACGAGGGCGAGGGTGATGATGCCCATGGTCTTGGTGGCGTCATTCATCCCGTGGCTGAAACCCATGTAGCCCGCGCTGACGAGTTGCAGCTTGCCGAAGACGCGGTTGACCCACACGGGACGCGCTTTGAGCAGCACGAGGTAGAGAAAACTCATGAATAGCATCCCGACCACGAAGCCGATGAGCGGCGAGGTGATCATGGGAATGACGACTTTGTGCAAGATGCCGGCGCGGTCCACCTTCATTTTCTCGACGACCATCTCGACGCGGCCCGAGAACACGACGGCCCGCACTTTGTTGGTGCCGAGCAGGACGGTGTGCGTGCCGTTGGTTCGAAGCGCGTCGCCAAGCGCGGTCTTCAACTCTCGTGGCGCGTCGGTGAGACTGAAACTTTTCTTCTCCTTCACCTCGTTCCATTTGATGGAACTCCAAATGGAGACCGGCTGGCCGGCTTGGTCCACGAGGGGTTTCTGGGCGTGCATGCAAATGGCCGCCGCCAAGGCCGCGCCCACCAGTCCGCCGACCAGGGCGTGTGTGGAACTGCTGGGAATGCCGTACCACCAGGTGACGAGATTCCAGGTGATGGCCCCGAGCAGCGCACAAATGATGACTTCCTGCGTGACGAAGTTGGAGTCCACCAGGCCGCTGGAAATGGTCTTGGCGACCGCCAGCCCGAAGAACGCGCCGAGCAGGTTCGTCACCGAGGCCATCATGATCGCCTCGCGCGGCGTGAGCACCTTGGTCGAGACGACGGTGGCAATGGAGTTGGCGGTGTCGTGGAAGCCGTTGATGTATTCAAACACCAACGCCACGAGGATGACTGCGATGATGAGCGTCATGGGATCAAGAATGTTTCAGCACGACGTGGGAGACGACGTTGCCGGCGTCGCGGCAGCGGTCGAACACCTTCTCCAACAACTCGTGAAGGTCTTTCAACGCCATCGCCGTCAGCGCTTCATGCTTGCCGCTGTAAAGATCGCGCAGTTCGTCGAGCATGATCTTGTCGGCCTCACCCTCGATCTTTTGCAGCTTGGCGTTGTGCTGCGCGATGGCGGCGAGGTCGTTCTTCTTCACCTCGGCGAGCATGGCCACCACGGTCTTCACCGCGTCTTCGAGCATGTCTATCTGCACATTGAACTTCACGTCCCGCACGCGCGGCGCGCAGAGGATGTAACGCTCGGCGAACTTCTCGATGGTCTTGGGAATCTTGTAGAGGACATTGGACAACGCCTCGATGTCCTCGCGTTCGAGCGAGGTGACGAAGGTCTTCACCAGCAGTTCGCTGATCTCGTTGGTGATGGCCTTGTCCTTCCGCCGCGAGGCCACGAACTCATCGAGCGTGGGCGTGACGGAGTGATTGGTCAGGATGCGTTTCAGGGCCGTCACACTGTGCAGCCCCTCCTGCGCACTGGCGTGCAGGAGGTCGAAGAACTTGTCGTCTTTACCGAGCAATTTTTGCAATGAGAACATGGGGATAGGCTGCCGTAACACATTGCGGCCATGCACGATCTTTACTGTGAATTGAAGGTGTCTGGCGTGTGACGGGAATGTGACAACTCTAAACTTTACGAGTGTTCTATAGGGTATCGGGCTTTCCCCGGTGTCCGCTAAAAGTCCGGCAGAGTGGTAAAAGCGTCCCACGCTCCCAGCTCTTCTGGCCCGCACGTCAAACACACCGGCCCGCCCGCTGCGACGCCCGATCCGACGAATCTGGTGCCAATGCACGAAGACTAGATCCGCACTTCACCCTGCCCTCTCGCCATGTCACACACTTGTCACCGGTTTGAACTTTCGCCGTCACAAATGTCCGATAAACATCAGCCCGACCCGACGCACTACATCAACCAATGAACAAACAACTGCTGACCGCACTGCTGGCTGGAGGAATCGCGGCGACCACGGTCACCGCGCGCGCCCAGTCCAACGACGCCCTGCTCAAAAAGCTCGTCAACAAGGGCATCCTGACCAAGCAGGAGGCCGACGAGCTGAAAAAGGAAACCGATTCGGGCTTTGACAAGGCGTATCACGCCAAGACCGGCCTGCCGGACTGGGTGACGTCGCTGAAATTTTCCGGCGACCTGCGCGGGCGCGTGGACGGTTTGTGGACGGAGAACGATTCGCCGGCGGCGGAGAATTTTAACAACGATCGCTGGCGCATGCGTTATCGCGTGCGTTTTGGTGCGGTTGCCACGTTCAAGGATCAATTGGAAATGGGCTTCCGCCTGACTTCATCGGACGGCGTGGGCAGCGGCGGTGCGTTCGGCGGCGATCCCATTTCCGCGAACACCACCTTCCAGGACAACGGCTCGAAAAAATTCGTGTACATCGATCAGGCTTACGGCAAGTGGACACCGCTTAACTACGACCAGTGGAAGCTCGGTGCGACCATCGGCAAGATGGCCAACCCGTTCGAAACTTCGACGATGGTCTTCGACGACGATTACACCCCGGAAGGCGTCGCGTTGCAGGGCCTCTACAACGTGAACAAGGACCACGCGCTGAAGTTCAACGCCGGGTTCTTCCTGCTGGATGAAATCTCGCAGGGCGCGGACGCGAGCAATGACCCGTACTTGATCGGCGGCCAGTTGCGCTGGGACGCGAAGTGGGCGCAGCGCCTCGACAGTTCGCTCGCCGTGGCGATGTACGCCATCGTGGACGAGCAGTCGCTGACCAACTTCTCCGTGCCGAACGTGAACGCGGGCAACACGCGCCTCGCCAACGGCGCGTTGCTGCACGACTACACGCCGGTGGTGGTGGATGGCGCGGTGACGTACACCTTCGATTCCGCGCCGCTCTACAAGGGCAAGTTCCCCGTGCGCGCGCTCGGCACGATCATGCACAACCCCGGTGCCTCGGACGCGAACAACGCTTGGGAAGCCGGCGTGGCCGCAGGCAAGGCGGGCAAGAAAGGCACTTGGGAATTGAGCTACCGCTACCGCCACAACGAGGCGGATGCGTGGTACGAAGAATTCAACGAATCCGACTTCGGTGCCTTCTACCAAACCATCTCCGCCACCACCGGGCTGGGCACCGGCTACCGCGCCGGCACCGGCACCAAGGGCCACATCTTGAAAGGCAGCTACTCGCCGTATGATGCGCTGACTTTATCGGTGACGTATTACCTCGCTGAATTGATCGAGGAACCGGTTGTCGGGGCCACCCGCGCGGAGTCGGGCATGAGTCGCATTCTGATCGACATGATCTGGAAGTTCTAAATCCTCCCGTCGGTTCCTCCGCGACTGCCGCCCCGATGCGTGGGGCGGCGGTTTTTCTTTGGGAGGAATGTCGCCGGAAAGTGAGTCGCTCGACATTTGTTTGTCACACGGCTCTGGCAAGTTCTCAGCGTTATGAATACAACGGCAATCATGGAAGAGCCACTCAGAGCTGAAGCCGAGGCTGAACTGACCATCCCACTCGACCTGAGCGTGTGGGTTCCCGCAGCGCAATTGCGCGATTGGATCATGGCCGA
>JBBQYK010000098.1:0-13996 GCA_038208765.1 Verrucomicrobiota bacterium | reverse complement strand
GCGTTCGAGGTAGCAGTCGTCGAGCGCGTAGAAGTCGCGGAACTCCGGATCAAACGGCTTCGGCCAGCGCGCGAACATGATCGTGTCGCCGCCCTGGTCCTTCGGCAAATCGCCGTTGAAGCCCATGCCCTGCCACAGTTCTTCGGTGATGAACGGCAGGAACGGATGGAACAGGCGCAGCGTGTTCGAGAGCACGAAGTCCATCACGGCCAGCGTGTTCTGCTTCCGGGCCGCGACGCGCGGATTGCTCGGATCATCCGGCAATTGCAGCACGGCCTTCGTCGCTTCGACATACCAGTCGCAATACTCGCTCCAGAAGAAACGGTAGAGCGCGTTGGCCGCTTCGTTGAACCTGTAGCCGTTCAACGCCTCGGTCACTTCGCGAATCGCCGCGTTCAGCTTGAGCAGAATCCACTTGTCATCGCTCGTCAGCAGCGAAGTCTGAATGTCCGCCTCGAACTCGAACGTGGCTGTGCCCTCCGTCGTGCCCCCGGCGTCCCGCCGGGTGGAACCACTCTCACTTCCAGCGCCGCTCGACTGTTCCAGCGTTCCACCCGGCGGGACGCCGGGGGCACTGGCACTGGCACTGCTCTGCATTTGCCGAAACCGGCAGGCATTCCAAAGCTTGTTGCAGAAGTTGCGGCCCAGTTCCACGGACTGCTCGTCGAAGAGCAAATCCTGGCCCTGCGGCGCGCTGCGCATGATGCCGAAGCGGAGCGCGTCGGCGCCGTATTGGTTGATGAGGTCGAGCGGGTCCGGCGAATTGCCGAGTGACTTCGACATCTTGCGGCCCTGCTTGTCGCGGATGATACCGGTGAAATAGACGTTCCGAAACGGCATCTCGCCCATCCACTCGTAGCCCGCCATGATCATGCGCGCGACCCAGAAGAAAATGATGTCCGGCCCCGTGACGAGGTCGGTGGTGGGGTAGAAGGCGCGGAGTGTTGGATTGTTGGAGTCCTGGGATTTGTCATCCGTCCAGCCCATCGTGGCGAACGGCCACAGCCACGAACTGAACCAGGTGTCGAGCACGTCGGGGTCTTGGGTGAAGCCGAGTTGAACAAGCTTCTGCTCTTCAGCAGGCGACCAAGTTGCGACGAAACAGGTCTTAAACTCATTGTCGAAACGAATCCAACTTTCCGAACCCGGTTCGCGGCTGAATGAAACCTTGGCCGCGTTCTCGAAATTCAATTCGGCTTGGAGAACTTCAACAGAAAGCCCCTCCATCGTTCGATCTGGTTTCTTGCCTGACCATTCTTTCCTCCACACCGGAATCCGATGCCCCCACCAAAGCTGGCGGCTGATGCACCAGTCCTGAAGGCCCGTCATCCAGTGGTCATACACCTTCGCCCAGCGCTCGGGATAAAACTGCATCTTCTCGGGGAGCGCGGGCGTCTCGCCCGCTCCGGTTGGCGTCCCGCCGACCGGACTTCGCGCGGCAACGTTTGCAGATATGGAAAATCCTCGTGCGCTCAATGATTCCGGCGGGACGCCGGAATCTGCGCCCGAGGCGGGCGCGCTCCCCGGCTGCGCCACGCACGCCTTCGACTGGGTCACACGCGGATACTTCAGGAACCATTGCTCGCTCAACCGCGGCTCGATGGGCACATCCGCGCGCTCGCTGAAGCCGACGTTGTTCGTGTAAGGCTCTTCCTTCTCCAGCGCGCCGAGTTCCTTGAGCTTCTCCACCGCAATTTTGCGCGCGGCAAAGCGATCCAGTCCATTCAAGTCCTGCCCGGCGAGTGCGTTCATCTTGCCGTCGGCTTCAATCACCTCCACCACGGGTAGCTTGTGGCGCTGACCGATCTCGAAGTCCGCCTTGTCGTGCGCGGGCGTCACCTTGAGCACGCCGGTGCCGAACTCGAAGTCCACATGCTCGTCGCCGATGATGGGAATGAGCTTCTGCTCGCGCGGCAATTCCACCGGCAACGGCCGCACGACGTGCTTGCCGATGAGATGCGCGTAGCGCGGGTCTTTGGGATTCACCGCCACCGCCGTGTCGCCGGGAATTGTCTCCGGCCGCGTCGTGGCGATGGTCAGGAACGTGGGGACCGCGCCCGCCCCGGGCGCAGCGGCAGACGCCCCGTCTGCCGCAATCGAGCGCGTTGAACTTGCCGCGCGCCCAGAGCCATCGGCGGGGGCACCGACGGCAACGCCCGAGGCGGGCGTGCTCCCCACCACTTCCACCTTGAAGTGATACAGGAAGCCCTTCTGCTCCTTCATGATCACTTCCTCGTCGGAGAGCGCGGTGAGCGAGGCCGGGCACCAGTTCACCATGCGCTTGCCGCGATAGATGTGGCCCTTCTTGTAGAGGTCCACGAAGACGCGCGACACGCAGCGCGAATACTCCGGGTCCATGGTGAAGCGCGTGCGCGTCCAGTCGCAGGACGCGCCGAGCGCGCGCAACTGTTGCAAGATGATACCGCCGTATTTCTCCTTCCACTCCCAGATGCGCGCCACCAGCGCCTCGCGCCCGAGGTCGTTGCGATGCTTGATCTCGCCCGCCTTCTTCAACGACTTCTCGACGACGTTCTGCGTGGCGATGCCGGCGTGGTCGGTGCCGGGCAGCCAGAGCACTTCCTTGCCGTCCATGCGCGCCTTCCGGGCGAGAATGTCCTGGATGGTGTTGTTCAACACATGCCCGAGCGTGAGCACACCCGTGACATTCGGCGGCGGAATGACGATGGAATAAGCCGGGCGCGACTCGGAGACGCGCGCCGGGTCGGCGGTGAAACAATTCTGGTCGAGCCAGAACTGGTACCACTTTGCTTCAACGGACTGCGGTTCGTACGCCTTTGAAATTTCCGACATTGGGCGGGGAACCTACCGAGCAGCTTCGCAGCGCGCAATCCATGAGGTTAGATTGGCAAGGCCATGAAAAAACGGGAGCCGTGTCGCGCACGGCCCCCGTCGCAGAGGTGCTGCTTACTTCGCCTTGATGCTGATGCTGCCTCCGCCAATGGCTTGGGGGCTGGCTGCGTCGAGATCGTCAGTTGCGCCGCTCACGTTGTCATAAACGATCTCGCCCGTGCTCTTGTTCCAGATCTTGATGCGAAACTTGTCCACGCCACCGCCGCCAGACACCTGACCATCGGTCGCCGTGAGCAGGAAGCCGAAGTCGCCGCTGCCGTTGATGGTGCCCGAACCTTTGTACTGCGCCTTCGCGCCGGAGACGACGAGCCACTGATACGACGTGCTCTTGAAGTTGAACGACGCGAAGTGCAGTTGGAATTCCGTTTCGCCAGTCGGGACGGTCGCGCCTTTCTGATATTTCGACACGAAGCCAAAGTTGGCCTTGCCACTCAACGTCGGAGCAGCCACGTATGCGCCGGCCGGTGATTGAATCCATCCGCCGCCCGTGGCGAATCCGCCGTTCGGATCATAAACCACGATGTATTCAAAACTCGTGGTCGCAACGCCCGTGTCATCATCCGTCAAGGTGACGCGCACTGTGTACACGCCTGGTGCTGCATAAGTATGCCAGGCCGTTCGGGACGTGCCGCCGCTCGTCAGGATTGTGTCGGTTGTATTATCGTCCCATGAAAAGACCACAGTGTGCGTGTCCAGGGTGCCCGCGTCGGAGAAATTCACCGTGACGCTGGCGGCCATTCCCTTTTGGATGGGCGCCAGCGGGCCGCTGACGCTCGTGATGACCGGCGCAACGTTGTTCACGCTCACCGGGGTCGTGGCCGTGCTCTCACCGCCATTGCCATCATATACCGTGACCGTGACAGTATTCACATCCGTTGGAGATCCGGTCGGAGCATCGTCGAGGTAACGATGAGTCGTGGAAAATGTGGTTTCGCCAGCGGCAAGGGTCAGAACTGTGTTGGCCGAACCATCTCCCCAATGAATCGTCACGGTGTGGCTGTCAGCCGAGTCCGCATCGCTCAGAGTTCCAGCCAGCGAGAACACATCGTTCTCGTTCAATGTTCCGGGGGATGTCGCGGCAAGTTGAACCGTTGGAGCATCATTCACATTTAACACCGTCACGTTCACTGTCGCCGACGCACCCCCGCCGTTCCCATCAGCGATCGAGTAGGTGAACGAATCCTCGCCGAAGAAGTTGGCGTTGGGCGTGTAGCTCACCGTAGTCGCAGTAAAGGTAACCATACCGTTTGCGGCGGGTGTAATGCCGGTGATGGTCAACATCTCGCCCGCGTCCGGCGCCATGCTGTCATTTGCCAACACATTCAGCACGTTGGCGCCGCTGTCCTCATTGATGCTCGCGCTGTCATTGTTCGCCACGGGATTGTCATTTACGGGTGTGATGGTGAGCGAAACCGTTGCGGTAACTGAGTCCACCGTTCCGTCGTTCACCTTGAACGTGAAGCTGTCCGCGCCGAAATAGTTCGCCGCAGGAGTATAGGTCAGGTTCGGAGCCGCACCGCTCAACGTCCCGTGCGCGGGCGGCGTGAGCACGACATGCGTCAGTGCGTCACCGTCGATGTCCGAACCGCTTAACGTCACCATTACTGCGGTGTCTTCAGGTGTCGTCACGCTTTGGGCCTGTGCCGCTGGCACGTCGTTCACCGGCGTAACGGTGATTGCGACGATCGCCGACGCTGTGCCACCGACGCCGTCATTCACTTCGAAAGTGAAGCTGTCCAGACCGTTGTAGTTGGCGTCCGGCGTGTAAGTCAGGTTCGGAGCCGCGCCGCTCAACGAACCGTGCGCCGGTCCGGAAATCACCGCGTAGCTCAACGTGTTCACAGGCAAATCCTCGTCGCTTGCAGTCAACGTAATCGCCAGCGGAGCGTCTTCCGCCGTGATCACCGATTGTGCATTGGCCACGGGGACTGTGTTCACTTCGACAACCGAGATCGAAATCGTCTTCTCGTCCGCCAATCCAGCCGGGTCGGTGACGCGGAATGTGAAACTGTACGTGCCCGGCCCTTGCGCCTCCGTCGGCGTCCAACTGAACGCGCCATTCGGGGCCAGCGCCATTCCCGGCCGTACTCCGGCGCTGATCGAGAACGTGAGCACGTTGGCGGGCAGGTCAGCGTCCGTCGCGCTCAATGCGAAGGTCAACGGGCTGAGTTCGTTCACATTTTGGTTGCCCGGGCTGATGAGTTGCGGAGCCACATTCACTTCCGCGACGTGCAACGTCACGGGAGCATCGGCGGTCGCGACGCCGTCGGAAATGCGCACCGCGAACGTGTAGTCGCCGGGGCCATCCGCTTCGGTCGGCGTCCAATTAAACACACCGCTCGCCGCATCAATCGTAGCTCCCGCCGGCGCATTGATGAGCGCGAAGGTTAATGTCTGCACGGGCGCATCCGCATCGCTGCCGTTGGCATCGAAGGTGAACGGGACCAATTCAGGAATGGTCACGTCGAGCGGCACGTCGCTGATCACCGGCACCACGTTCACTTCGCTGACGGTGATGGTAATCGTCTTCTCATCGAGTAATCCGTCGGCATCGGTGACGCGGAACGTCACCGCATAAGTGGCAGGTCCATGCAGCTCCGTGGGCGTCCAGGCAAACGCGCCACCCGCGGCATCCAACGTCATGCCCGGCAGCGCGCCACTGCTGATGGAGAAGCTCAACGCGTTGCCAGCGTCCACATCCGACGCAGCGAGCGTGAAGGCAAGCAACTCAAGTTCATTCACGACCTTGTTGCCGGGATTCGCCAGTTGCGGAGCGTCATTCACGGCGGTCACAGCGATCGAAACCGTGGCCTCGGCGGAATCCATCGTGCCGTCATTCACTTTGAAAGTGAAACTGTCCGGCCCGTTGTAATTCAGAGCCGGAGTATAGGTCAGGTTCGGAGCCGTGCCGCTCAAGCTTCCGTGCGACGGAAAGCCCGTCACAGTGAAACTCAACCCATCTCCATCAATGTCCGCTCCGCTGAGCAGAATCAGGAGTGCAATGTCTTCCGCAGCCGTCAGGGATTGCGCATTCGCCACCGGCGCATCGTTAACAGAGGTCACTGTCACTGTGACCGTGGCGCTCGCTGTGCCTCCATTGCCATCGCTGATTGTGTAAGTGAACGAATCGCTGCCAAAGAAGTTGGCGTTGGGTGTGTAACTCACTCCCGAGGCGGTGAAGGTCACCGAGCCATTGGCTCCTGGCGTGACCGCCGTCAAACTGAGCGTCTCGCCCGCATCGGGCGCAAAGCTGTCGTTGCCCAGCACCGCGATGGGATTGGGGCCGCTGTCTTCACTTACCGTCGCCGTGTCGGCCGTGGCCACCGGGTTGTCATTCACGTTGTTGACCGTGACGCTCACCGTGGCGCTGGCACTGCCGCCGTTGCCATCGCTGATCGTGTAGGTGAACGAGTCGCTGCCAAAGAAGTTGGCGTTGGGCGTGTAACTCACTCCCGCAGCGGTGAAGGTCACCGAGCCATTGGCTCCTGGCGTGACCGCCGTCACACTGAGCGTCTCACCCGCATCGGGCGCAGCGCTGTCGTTGGCCAGCACCGCGATCGGATTGGCTCCGCTGTCTTCACTCACCGTCGCCGTGTCGGCAGTGGCCACCGGGTTGTCATTCACGTTGTCGACCGTGACGCTGACCGTGGCGCTGGCGCTGCCGCCGTTGCCATCGCTGATCGTGTAGGTGAACGAGTCGGGGCCGTTGTAATTGGCAACCGGGGTGTACGTGAAGGAGCCATCCGCGACCATGTTCAAGGTGCCGTGCGACGGCGACGTAAATGAGGTGACTGTTAGCGTGTCGCCGTCAGCATCCGTGTCATTACCCAAAACCCCGGGGGCCGCCGCGTTGAGCGCCGTGTCTTCAGCGATCGAGAACGCGTCGTTGTTGGCCACGGGCGGAGTGTCGCTATTGAAAACCAAACGGAAAATCGTTCCGGCATTGGCATCTCCGCCTCGCGAGGCCGTCCCATAAAGCGAGCCGTCAGTCCCTTGTATAAGCGCTGCACGCGGGAAACGGCCGTCCGCAGTGTCGAAGTTCTTGAGCAACCCGAATCCACTCCCATCCGGGTTCAGCTTGAACACCGTGCCATAGCCGCTGCTGCCGCCCTGTAGGGCTGTGCCGTAGAGCGCGCCGTCCGTGCCTTGCATGAGCCCGGCATACGGATTACCGCCCGTCGTGGAATAGTCGAAGTTCTTGAGCACGGTGAAGCCGGTTCCATCCGGGTTCAGCTTGAACACCGTGCCATAATAGCTGCTGCCGCCAGATCGGGCGGTGCCGTAGAGCGCGCCGTCCGTGCCTTGCATTAGCCCGGCATATAGGAAACCGCCCGTCGTGGAAGAGTCGAAGTTCTTGAGCACGGTGAAGCCGGTTCCATCCGGGTTCAGCTTGAACACCGTGCCATAGCCGCTGCTGCCGCCAGATTGGGCGGCGCCGTAGAGCGCGCCGTCGGCGCCTTGCATTAGCCCCGCGATTGGATTACCGCCCGTCGTGGAATAGTCGAAGTTCTTGAGCACGGTGAAGCCGGTTCCATCCGGGTTTAGCTTGAACACCGTGCCAGAGCCGCTGCTGCCGCCAGATTGGGCGGTGCCGTAGAACGCGCCGTCCGTGCCTTGCATTAGCCCGGCATTCAGATAACCGCCAGTCGTGGAATAGTCGAAGTTCTTGAGCACGGTGAAGCCGGTTCCATCCGGGTTCAGCTTGAACACCGTGCCATAGCCGCTGCTGCCGCCCTGTTGGGCTGTGCCGTAGAGTGCACCGTCCGTGCCTTGCATTAGCCCGGCATACAGGTACCCGCCCGTCGTGGAATAGTCGAAGTTCTTGAGCACGGTGAAGCCGGTTCCATCCGGGTTCAGTTTGAACACCGTGCCATAGCCGCTGCTGCCGCCCTGTTGGGCTGTGCCGTAGAGCGCGCCGTCGGTTCCCCGGATCAAAACTCCACGAGGGTTCTCGCCGGTGTCAGGGTGCCTAAACGATTTGAGTCGTTCAAACGTGGGCGCACCCGCCGCGTCCGTAAAGATCACCTGTGCCGTTTTGCCGGACGTTTGTCCCTTCGCCGTCAACCTGAGGGTTGATCCGAAACAGTCGTCCTCGCAGACGTGCCACGTGGATTGCAATTCACCACTAGTGTTCGCAACCACGTCCCACCGCTGGTGGTCCGCACCAGTGTCCGGAAGGCCATCGGCATGGCCCACTTCCAGCGCAATGGATTCGCCTGGTTGAAAACCGCCGCCGGTGATGTGGGCGGTGGTTCCGGGAGCATAGTCCGGTTTGTCCGTCTTTATCCAGGCAGCGCCCGAATCAGACGTCGCTGGCCTTGCCATGAACAGGGCTTGACCACTCCGAGCCGATGATTGGCCGGTGGCTTTGATCGTGTGCAAGTTGCCGGCGCAGAAAGTATCGTCAACCAACCAGGTGGCCACAACATCTCCGGATGCGTCGGCCACTACGTCCCAAGGATGATGGTTGTCTTCGAGGGAAGGGCTTCCGTCCGTATGAAGCACCTGCAGGGTCACCGTTTCACCCGATTGAAAGCCGCGCCCCACAACGGTGGCGGTGTCACCGCCCGCGTAGCCCGACCGGTCGGTGGTGACGAAAGCGGGTATTTGAGTGGGGGAAACAGGGAACGTGGGCGGCAACGCGTCTTGCGCCATCACCCGTATAACGACGGCGGGCTGGCCAACGATGAGCAACACAGCCAGCCATGCCGAGAGCAGGCGCGAAACAAAGCCAATTGGTTTGGTGCGGAAGCGTGAACGCTTTGATTTTGGCCGGTTGGCCTGGGACTGGAGCGCGAAGGTATTCGAGTTGTTCATACGACGATTGAGTTGTTCGCGGGTTAAACCGTGCGCCGAACCGAGACCTTACAAAGAATCAGAAAAAACTTCGTCGGCGCTCAGTGAAAGAAACTCGGCTGATTTGTCCGCAAAACAATTGCCTTCGCACGCCGCCGCGGCATGAACCGGCGATTCATCCGCCAGCCAGTGCTCGCAGTCGCGGCAGATGTTCGGGTTCGCGGCACAGCGGACGTTCATGCGCCCGGCACAGCAGCGGCAGATGGAGGGTGGATGCGGCATGGGTGTGTGGTTCAGTTGTGTTAACGCTGAGGGGTTAAACCGCGAACGAGCGATGAACCTTTCAACAAACTTCAACACCGGCGCAGAAAACCAAAAACGCCAGTGAGGTCATCACTGGCCTCGGAGGTGTCTTCACCGAACACGCGGGAATCCGCGTTGCTCGGGTCAGGGCATGGGCGCAGGCAGTTTGTAGATGACTCCTTCAGTCGTCGAACCGCCCACGAAAACATTTCCGACCAAATCGGCCGCCGCGTGTGTGCCGCCTGAGATGCCGGCGTTCAGCCAAGAGGCGCCACCATCCACGCTGATGCGAGTCATGCCTCCGCCGGTAATGAAGATGCCGCCAAGAGCATCAGCTACCGCTCCGTTGGGTGCTGAACTCGGGGCGACGACATCGTCCACCAGCGTCCATGAAGCTCCTCCGTTCACGCTGCGGTAGGTCAGGCAATGGGACTCGGTAATCTTGCCGACCTTCTTCACGTAATTGGCCGCGGCATAGGCAATTCCGTTCACATCGGCTGCCGCGACGACTTTCCAGCTTCCGGAAGCGAAGTTGTAGCCGCTCGGCACAGTCCAGGTCGAAACCGTTGCCCAGGTGGAACCGCCGTCCAGACTTCGCCGGATCACTGGCGAATAAGTCCGCCCGTCCGTCACAGATCCAGCGATCCAGATTTCAGCCGGCTGAGCCGAACCAACCGGACGGAGCGTCAGGGTGTTTGGGATAAGAGATTGTTGGCCAGCCGCCAGGTAATCATCCGCCACGGTCCAATTGATTCCGGCGGGAGCTCCCGAATCGGGCGTCCCCTTGTAAGTCACGAGATGACGGGTGCTGCCTTTGCTCGTTGAGACAATCTTCGAAGTGGCGATGAATACATTTCCCTGCGCGTCCACCTGAATGTCTCTCGCGCCTTGGCCGCCCGTAGCGGTTGCAAAAATGGATATCCAACTTATCCCACCATCAATGGACGACCAGACGCGTCCAGCCGCGACTGTTCCGCGCCCTTCGGATCCGGCCAGGTAAACAGTGCCATCGGGAGCGACAGCAACCCTGTCCGCGTAATCACATCCAATAGGCAGCGAGACGTCTTGCCAAGAGGTGCCGTTGGCGTCGCCTCGGCGAACTTTTGAAGGCCAGAATGTCTGGCCAGGAATCGGCTCTCGACCGGCGGCGTAGGCAACCCTGCCAGCTGGATGCACTCCGAGATCATACGGGATGAATGCGCCTTGCGGATATGCTTCCCAGCTTTGGGCGTGGATTTGGAACGAAGCCGCGGTGAAGAGCGCCGCGACGACGATGAGTTTTATTTGTTTCATGGCGGAAGTGGTATTGCGGTTCATGGTTTTGTTTTCACGAACACAGCGCCGCCTGTCGTCGTAGTCGCGATCTTTCCGTGTTCATGGAGGGTTAAACCAAGCGGGAGGGGCCAACCTTACAATTACTTTGAAGCGTGCAACTAGGGGCCGCCGATGCGGCAATCACTCCCGGAACAGTTCCGGCGCGCGCACTCGGAGAGACTGAAGCAAGTCCACCAGTTCACGAGGCTTGAGATCGACCGGGAAACCGCTGGCGTTCAGTCTTTGTCCAGAAAGAAGCCGCGCGTAATCGGAGATGACCGTGATCGGTAGTTGCGTTTCCCGGAGATCCCAGGCTTGAAGCACGTTTGGATCGCTCAGCGTGATCAGCCGGTTGCCTACCATGGACGCAAGACGAACGTAGCCGTCGGACATGAATAAAGGCGTGGCCGCTTCGCCAGTGCTCGCATCCCATAGCCGGACGGCCCGCGAACCTCCCGGGGCGATGATGAATCGACCGTCCAGGCTCCACATCGCCGCCCGTGAGGAGCTTGGGTCGCTCAGACTCGGTAAAGCCTTTTCGCCGGTCGTCGCGTCCCAAACCTTCGTGGAGCCGAGACCCGCAGTTATGATTCGACCACGGTCCGGACTCCAGGCCACAAAAAGAAGTTCGCCACCTTGCCGGAATGGTGGCGTCAGCGGCTCTCCCGTGCGAGCGCTCCAAACGCGGCCACAATTGTCCGCCGTAGCCGTGGCGAAGCGACCGGATGTAACATCGAAAGTCATAAAACGGATGTCATACTCGATGCGAATCGGCTGTCCGATGCGCTTTTCAGTCGTGAGATCGAATAGCTCGTAATCCAAATTGTCTCGCCGGTGGAGCAAAGCGGTTCGGCCATCGGGGAAGATCCCTACGTCCCGTTTAGTGCCGTCTGGTAGGGAAATCGTTCGCTCCAAGATCCCGTCACTTGTTCTCCAGAAACGAATGCGCTGATCACCGCAATGGGTGAGCAGGTGGGTGCTCGTCGGATCGAATTGGACGTGGCCGATGCGCATCGGATGTTGCAGAAGAAAATGGCGGAGCCTGCCGTTTTCCTCTCGCCACAAATCAACAGCGTCCGGCGCAACTTCATTGCCCCATAGACGCGCGCCCACGGAGCGAGCAGCCCAATGGCGTCCATCGGGACTGAAAGATGCATCTGGAAGATTGGTTGTGACGGTTGGCTTTAGCGTGTGGAGATCGACCATACGTTCCAGATCAACAATTCGAATGGTTCCATCCATCAGCGGGAGCGAAAGACGGCGCTGCTGACGGTTCACTGTATGCAGAAACCCCGCACGGTCCCAATTCGGTATCGCGGCGTCGAAGCGCTTTTCAACGGAGGCTGAAGGGCGTTTGAGTTGGTAAAAGATGGCAGTTCCAGAGTTGCGCGTGGCCAAAAGTCGTGAGCCATCCCGACTGTATTGCAGTGATTCCACCCAGCCAGTGTGTCGCACCGGAGGGAAAAGGAGTTCGCCGGTTTGTATGTTTAGGATGCTCACGTCGCCACCGTCCTCACCGATCGCTACGCTCCGGCCGTCAGGACTGAACGCCCAGCAGCGGGGGTTGTCGATTTTTGCGGAAGGTAGAACTTCGTCGCGGGTCTCCACATCCAGGAAGTAAGCTCTCTTGTCCTTCCTTCCCTCGTCACCCCCGATGAGCAATCGCTTGCCGGCTGCGTCGGTAAAGGCAAGCATACATTCATCCAAAACAGCAACCGGGATCGGAGCACCGATTTTGGCACCGGTTTCCGTCTCCCAGACCTGGGCTGACCAGTTTTTGCCACCGCTCCGCGGAGAACCCAACGTGGCAAGCCTTTGGCCATTGTGGCTTAGGACCACGCGGGTAACGCTCAGGTCGTGTTGCAGCGGATTCCCGACTGGTTCGCCCGAAGGCAAACGCCACAGGCGCACGGTTTGATCGTTGCTTGCGGAAGCGAGCAGGCTCCCGTCCCCACTGAAGGAGAACGCCGTGATCTTGTCCGTGTGGCCAGGCAATTGAAGTATGACCTGACCGTCTCGAACATCGACGATTCGGATAAGATTGTTCGAGCCCGCTATAGCCATCCAGCGATCGCTTGGGCCGAATGCTGTGGTTAGTTGGTTCCGGGATGCCTCCGAAAAAACAGGCTCGCGGCTCGCCAGGTCAATGATTGCCGCCCCCGAATACGGCGAGTCGGCAATTAAGCCGCTGTTGGGCGGCCAACTGGACGCCAAAAGGAGCTTCTGAGCGTCCCGAGTGAAGCGCATTTGAGCAATGGGAAAGCCGACTTTCCGCGTCCATTGCGTCGTTCCCGTCTGCGCGCCCCATACGCACAATTCGCCGCCCGACATAGCTGTGGCAATTAGCTGCCCATCTTCACTCCACGCACCGGTAGTTATATGAGGTTCATGCGCTATTACCTGATCGGGGAAGGGTAGATAATCCAACATCTGCTGAAGACGCATCCGGTGAATCGTCGTCGCAGCGGCATTATTTGTGACCAGCGGCAACGCCTCCGCAAACCACAGTGCCGCCGAAGAAGGATCCTTTTCCAGTAAGCGCACACCGTTCGCGACGTTCAGCCGCACGAGGCGTTCCCGATTTTCGTCGGCGAGTTTTGTTTTCTCCCCGGCCAGTCGTGACATGTCAGAGGCAAGTTGTCGGTTGTGTTCCGCGAGTCGGCGAGCTTCGCGGGTCTGTGCGCGTTGGTAGAACCATCCGGCAAGGACCAACACCGCGAGCACAGTTACGGCAGCCACGGCACGACTGACAAGACGAAGGCGTTGCTCCAGGCGATGCAACCGCGCCAGGGACTTGCCGCTCTGGAGCAATTCCAAATCAGCCCGCATCGCGGCGGCATTCCCGTAACGGTCGCGCGGATCATGGCGGCAGGCTTGGGCGATGACGGCGTTGAGTTCCATCAAGCCTTCGCGATCGGGCAGTTCGCGCAATTGCGTGGGGAGTTCAGGGAATTCCTGGCGGTCTTTGCCGGTGCTCATCTCGTAAAGCACTTTGCCGAGGCTGAACAAATCGCCTTGTGCGGTGCCGGGGCCTTCGGGCGCGGCGAATCCTTCGGTGCCCACGTAAGAGCGCGTTGTGTCCACACCGGTGACGAGCCCGATGTCCGCGAGCTTCGCCACGCCGTTCACAAAGATGATGTTCGATGGCTTCACGTCACGATGGACGAGGCCGCTCTGGTGCAGGTGTTCGAGCGCGGTGGTGAGCGCGATGCCGATGGAGACGCATTCTTCGAACGGGAGCCGGCTGTGAAAGAGCAGGTCGCTCTTGAGGGTGCGCGGGTGGTAGTTGTCGGGATTGATCTGGCCGCCGGTGGCCTGGTCATCGGCCAGTTCCATGACGTAGTAAAAGTAATCTTCGCCACGGCCCACGTGGAGAATGTCCACCTGGCTGTCGTGCGTGCGGGACACCGGCTCGAACTTCTGAATGCCCTCGAACTCGCGCTCGAACGGACGTTCGTGATCGAATGAACTCCGGCGCACAATTTTCACCGCGCGAAAGGCGCCGGTCACACTGCGCGCAATCCAGACTTCGCCGTAGGCTCCGCGACCAATGCGCTTGATCAGTTCGTGGTCGGGAATGCGCGGCGGCGGCAAGGGTGGCGCGGGCGACCCGGCCGCCTCGGTCGGCGACTCGCCGACTGAAACGGCAGTGGCATTGACGCGGATTTTCGCGGGTGGATCCGTGGGCGACATTCTCCGAGTTCCGTCCGGC
>JBBQYK010000097.1:0-14021 GCA_038208765.1 Verrucomicrobiota bacterium | reverse complement strand
CGTGCCAAACGCGCCGTCCGGGCCAAACTCCATCACGGGGCTGCTGCAGCCGAGTTGCTTCGCCAGCGCGAGCGAGGCCGAGTCGCGGAAGAGCGCGAACCGCGCCGCACTCAGCACGCGGATGGTTTCGGAAATCACTTTATCCGCCGTCGGCGCGGTGGCGGTGGAGTCCTGCCGCGAGAGCGTGATGCCATAAACTCCGTAGGGCTTGCCCGTCTCGCGACTCCAGCGTGCCACGTCCGCCTGTGCGACGAGTGACGGCCCGGAGCCGTGCAGCAGGAAGTCGCACTCCGCGAAGGCCGCACGCAGCGCATCGGCCCCTTGCACGATGTGCAGTTTCGGAAAGCGCGCGCGCAGCATTTCCTCCACGCCGTTGTTCACGTTGCCCGGCCACAGCCGGACTTCGACGCCGGGCAAATACTTCTCGAGCAGCGCCAACACGCCGGGCGTGTGCGCGATGTCGCCGATGTTCACCGTCTGCCAGGACGAACGGAGCAGCAGGCGCGCTGGCCGTTTGTCTTGCGCGAGCAATGCGGTCGCGAGCGCGGCAAGCGCGGCGGTGTGGAGAAAGGCGCGGCGGTTCATGGCCCCCAGTGTCTGGCTGGTCGTCCCTCCGTCCACGTTTTTTTAGCCATTCATGCCGGGCCGCGATGGCTCGCGCGCCGCCGGAGCGATCCGGACAGCAGCGCGAGGATGGCGAGGAATCAAACGTTCACCCTGCGGTTCGTTCGCCGTTTGATCGAAGGTGCTGTCATAGCCGGATTCACGTCAGCAGTTCAGTGATCGGCCCCGCACTTTCCTTGAAGGACTTCACCGGGCAGCCGAGTTGCTGGAGGATCGTGAGGTAGAGATCGGACGCGGGCTTGGTTTCGGAGGGCCATTTTATGTGACGGCCGTGCTTGAATCCGAGTTTGCGTCCGCCGGCGAGGAGCATGGGGAAGCTGCCGCCGGAGTGACTGCTGATTTGTGACCCGCCCATGAGCAGGACGGTGTGATCGAGCAAGGTGCCGTCGCGGGCGGGGATGGCTTTCAGTTTGTCCATGAGGCGCGCGAGGCAGGCGCTGAACATGACGTCGCGATAGCCGAGGACTTTCGTGTCGGGATTGTCCGCGCCGCGATTGCCGGAGCCTTTGTGATGCACGTCGTGCGCGCCGCGCAAGGGAGCGCCCGCCTGCTTCGCCCAGTCCTTGTAGTTGTCGTAATTGGGTCCGCCTTCGCCGCCGAGGCAGTGCGTGACCACGCGCGTCATGTCGGTCTGAAACGACAGCGCCACGAGATCCATCATCAGCTCGATGTGCTCCTGCATGTTGCTCTTGCCCTGCGGCTGGAGGCGCACGCCGGCTTCGTCGAACTGCGGGCGGCCCTGTTCCAGAATCGCGTCCTTGTCCGTGAGGCGCTGCTCCACTTCGCGGACGGATTCCAGATATTGCTCCACGCGCTGACGGTCGCTGTAGCCGAGGCGGCCTTGAAAACTTTTCACGCCGCCCATCGCGGTGTCGAGGATGCTGCGGTCCTGCGCGAGCCGCGCCTGGGCGTCCTTGATTTGCGCGCGATCGGCGGGCGGAAAGAGACGCTCGAAGACGGTGCGGTAATTCGCCACCGCCGGGATGTCCGCGCCCATGGCGTTGCGCGAAAGCGTGCGCGTGCCGACGCCATCCTGCCACGAAAGCGCGAGCGACGGCACGTAGGTCGGGCCAAGATGCCGCGCGGCCACCTGGTCCATCGAGATGGAATTGGTGAGGGTGCCGGGGGTGATTTTGATGTTCGTGCCGGTGAGCCAGTTGTAGGGATGCTCGTGTCCGCTGATGCGGCCCTGGATGTGCAGGAGGTTGCTCAACACGGAGAATTCGCCGCGCAACCGCGCCAGCGGCTGGTGCGACGGCGCGAGCGTGTAGTTGAAGCCCTCGTCCGGCGGGAACCAGGTGTAGTGATTGATCGCGCCGGGAATGTAGAAGCACGCCAGCCGCGTCGGGTCGCTTTTGCCGGGCGCCGCCGCGAGCAACGGGCGGCCCATGATTTCGAGATACGGCAGCGCAATCATCGCGCCCAGGCCGCGCAGCGCGGTGCGCCGGCTGATGGAATGTGTTTTCAAGTTCATGGCTGGTGCTGGTTCAGGGTGAAGTATGGCCGTTCGTTTCGCAAAATCGAGTCCTCATCCGCGTCCGGTGAACGCCCGCAGGCGCAGCACGCCCTTGAGCAAATCGCGCAGCGGATAGCCCGCCGCCGAATGCGCTTTCATGAGCGCGCGAATCTCCGCCAGGTCGTCCACGCCCGGTTCGCGGCCCGTGGCGTAAATCGTCAGGTTCTTCAGCAGGCCGAGCACGAGGTCGTCCTGATACTTCGCCACGAGCAGTTCCTTGCACTCGGCGAAATTTTGAAACGTCTCGCCGCGCGGCAACTGTCCGGCGGCATCCACGGGCCGCGTCGCGCCCACGCCGCGCCACGCGACTTTGCCGTCCAGCTCGTTGCGCTCGTAACGCTCGTGCTCGACCGCGCGCCAGCGCCCGCTCAAGTCGAAGTTCTGAAAAGCGAACCCGAGCGGGTCCATCGTCTTGTGGCACGTCGAGCAGCGCGTGTCCTCCTGATGCTGCCGGAGCAGTTCGCGCATCGGTTTGCCGCGATTCTTTTCGTCGGCGGGATTCAGTTCCGGCACTTCGAGCGGCGGAGGCGGGGGCGGCGCGTTGAGCAGGTGCCGCAGCGTCCACGCGCCGCGATAGATGACCCAGTTGTCGCCCATCCAGCAGAGCATGGACTGGATGCCAGCGTGCCCGAGCAGGCCGCCGCCGCGCGGGTCGTCCGCGCGCAAGGCCACGCGCCGCAACTCCGCGCCCGCGATGTTCGTGTAGCCGTAGTGCCGCGCGAGAATCTCGTTCATCATCGTCCAGTCGCTGCGGAAGAGTTCGCGCGCCGGGCGGTTGCCGGCCAGCAACGCGCGCACATACGCAAAGGTCTCGTCCTGCATGGAAGCCTTGAGATGACGGCCAAAGCGGTGGTCCTGCTTTTGAATGTGCTCCATCGCGAGCGTAATGGGCTGGCCCATCTCCAGCCATTGCGTGACGAACGGACGCACGAACGCCTCCGCGCGCGGACTCGAGAGCAGCCGCTCCGCCTGCGCGTCGAGCACCGCCGGGTCACGAATCTTGTCCGTCGCGGCGAGCCGGCGCAGTTCGTCGTCGGGCGGCGTGCCGTGGAGCATGAAGCTCAGGCGCGAGGCGATGGCGTGCCGCGCAATGACCGGGTCGGCGTCCGACGGCGCGGGCAAATAACGGAACGGCGCGCTCAACAGCGCCGACTGGCACGCGGCGCGCAGCGCAGGGTCGAAGGCCGCGCCCTCCCGGCGAAATTTTTCGTAGAGTTCGACGAACGGTTTCAACTCCGCGTCCTGCACCGGACGACGCCACGCGCGGTTCACCCACAGCGCGAGCAGCCGCCGCGCGCTCGCGGGATTGTCCGCCAGTGCGCCGGTTTCGATCTTCCATTCCGGCGGCGGCCACGCGGCGACGTGATTCGGCACCACCTCGATTCGTTGCAGCGCGATGAACGGAAACGGCTGCTGCTCGGGCGTGCCCTTGTTCTTGTTCTCGACCTTGGGCCGGAACAATCCAGTGCCGCCGGGCACGGGCTTCTCCGGCGAATCGCGCTCGTCGTTCGCGAAGCCCTCGACTGCGTACGGCACTTCGATTTTGTTGTGCAGAACGATTTCGAGGCCGCGCTCCTCAATGACGAGGTCGTCCACCTGCACGTCGAAAGTCAGTTCGAGCGGCGCGTCCGTCGGGGCGGTGATTTCGCGCTGTGCCAGCACGCTGCCGCCGGCCTCAACCCACAGATGCGGATTGGGAAGGCCGGGGAAATTTCCCTTGAGCACCGAGACGGCGAGCTTGAGTCGCAGCACGCCGTGGCGGTTCGTGGGCGGCGGGATAAAAAGAGAAATGCCGCCGCGGTCGCCCAGCCAGTTCGGTTCGATGAGCAGGCCCGCGGGATGATTGATGCCGCGCGCTTTCCACGCCACGCCGCTGCTTTTCCACGCGTCAATCGCCTTGCGCGGGTCTTTGTGCGAGCGCAGTTCGGCCGCGAGCACCTGGGGCGGCGCGGGTTCGAGGAACCGCACGCCATCCACCGCGCGCCGCGTCACCTCCATGAGTTGCGCGACGGAATCCGCCGTGTCCTGCAAGCCCTCCACGCCCGTGTCGAACCCCGCGACCTTGCCATCCTCCGGCAGACTGTAGGCGTAGTCCACGGCCAGCCCCGTCACGTCGCGCAAGGCCGCGCCCAGTTCGCGCCGGTTGAGACGCCGCGTGTTGTTCGCGCGCACGGCGCGCTGCTCCTTTTGAATCCACGCGAGAACTTTTTTCTTCTCGGACGCGCTGGGCTGCTTGCGCTCCTCCGGCGGCATCGCGCCGGTGGAAAGTTGTTCATGCACGAGCGTCCACAGATGCGAAGCCTCCGCCTGAAATCCGCTCAACCCGTCGTAGCGCAGTTGCGCCTTCTGCTTCTCCGCCCCGTGACAGTCGAAGCAATGCTGCTGGAGAAACGGCTGCACGACCCTGGTGAATTCCGCATCCGCCGCCGCGCCCTGCCGGGCCGCCAGCAGCACGAGCACCAAAACGATGACCTTCGTCGCCTTCATGAGAATGCGTCCATCCTGCCCCGCTCCACGCACGACCGCCAAGAAAGTTTCCCGCAGCTTCAGGGAAGCCACAGATGGGGGAATCTGAAAACTTTTCATCTGCGGCCGCTCTGAAGCTGCGGGAGAACACGCTTCGACTTTATGGCACTTTGTCTTCATGGCGTCTTCGGCCCGGGCCAGTTCGCGTCGGGGTGATGATGTTTCTTCAGCAGGTTCTCGGCGTGACGGCGGAGGTCGGCGCGGCGTTGGGAGTAATCGCGCTTCTCCTCGAAGTCATTCGACAGGTCATACAGCTCGACCGGGCCGGTGAACATCGGCGAACGCACGGCCTTCCACTTGCCGAAGCGCACGGCCTGCGCGGTGCGGCCTTCGTGGACTTCCCAATAGAGCGGGCTTTTGCGGTCCCACTGTTTTGCGGACGACTGGCCGCGCAAGGTCGGCACGAGGCTGTCGCTGTCCACATCGGCGGGCCGCGCCAGACCGGCGAGTTCCGCCGCCGTCGTCATGAGATCGCCCCCATACCACTGATGCTCGTTCGTCGCGCCGGCCGCAATGGTGCCGGGCCACCACGCGATGGCTGGCACACGAATGCCGCCTTCGGAGAGGTCGCGCTTGAGGCCGCGCCAGCGCCCGTTGGAATCGAAGAAGTCCGCCTGGTGCCCGCCTTCCTGATGCGGCCCGTTGTCGGACGTGAACAGCACGAGGGTGTCCCGCGCGAGGCCGAGTTCACCGAGCAAATCGAGAATGCGCCCCGTGTCGCGGTCGAGGTTCCGCACCATGGCGGCGAAGCCCTTCTCCGGCTCCGGCCAGTCCTGGTTCGCAAATTCACCGAGGCCGGGTGTCTCCATGCCGCGCGGGCCGGCCTCGTTGTTGGCGTGCGGCAGGTTCGGCGTGAAGAAGAGAAAGAACGGCCGATCCTGGTGCTCGCGGATGAACCGCAGCGCGTCCGCCGCGAGCAGGTCGGGCGCGTAGTCCGCGCGCTTCACCGCCACGCCGCGTCCGGCCTGCGGATGCGCCGGGTCCTGCATCGCCTTCCACTCGTCCGCGACGACGTTGGCGAGCTTCACCACTTGCCCGTTGCGAATCAGGAACTCGGGATAAAAATTGTGCGCGTGCCACATGTTCACGTAGCCGAAGAAGTGGCCGAAGCCCGCGTCGTTCGGATTGGTGAGTTCCCGTGGCGAACCGACGCCCCACTTGCCGATGCACGCCGTCGCGTAGCCCGCGCCCTGGAGCAGCGACGCGACCGTCGGCTCGCCACGCTTGAGGGCGATTGGCTCGAGGGAATTGCCGCGCACCACCGCGCGCCCGGCATGACGCCCGGTCAGCATCACGCAACGCGACGGCGCGCAGACCGGACTGCCCGCGTAGAATTGCGTGAACCGCATTCCGCCCGCCGCCATCGCATCCAGCCGCGGCGTCTTGAACAACTTCTGCCCGTAGCAGCCGAGGTCGCCGTAGCCCAGGTCATCGGCGAGGATGACAATGAGATTCGGCTTGGCGCGCGCCGCCGCTGCGGACGCCGGTGCGGGCGCGAGCGCCATGATGAGCAGGGCGACGAGCGCGAGGGCTCGCCGGATAAAAGTGAGTGGAGAGGAAAACATCATGGCTTTGTCGTTTTCTGAATTGTTTCCGCCGGCAGCCGCCAAATCTTCACCGCGCCCCGGCCGCTCGCGGCCACGCGCCGGCCATCCGCGCTCAACGCCACCGCCGTGAGCTTCCCCAACGCACTGCGCAACGTCCACCGCGCCGCGCCGCTCTCGTCCCAAATCTTCACCGTGTCATCCGCGCCGCCGGACGCGATGCGCCTCCCGTCGCGGCTCACCGCCACGCCGGTCACTTCGTCCGCGTGCCCGCGCCACGTCTTCAGCGGACGCCCACTGCCCGTCTCCCAGGTCCGCACCGTTCCATCCCAACTTCCCGACACCAGCCGCGCGCCGTCGCCGACAAACGCCACCGCTGACACCGCGGCCTCGTGCCCTTCGAGCGTCCTCACCTCATCGCCGCTCGCCGCGTCCCAAATCGTCAGCCGGTTCTCGCCGTCCCCCGACACGATGCTCTTTCCATCCGGACTGAACGCCACCGCCGTCACGTCGTATTCGTTCCCCCGGTCGAGCGTGTGGAGAGTCTTACCGCTGGCCAAATCCCAAACCCGCAACGTGTCATCCCCGCTCCCCGTCACCAGCCGCCGCCCATCGGGACTGAACGCCGCGCTCGTCACGCTTTCCTTGTGCCCGCCCAATGCCGTCACCACCGCGCCGTCGCCCGCCGCGCGCACCGTGACCACGCCATCCCAGCGCCCCGCCGCGATGCGCCGGCCATCGGCACTCACCGCCACCGCCGTCACCACCGACCCCGTTTCCTGCTGCGACCAAACCAGCTTCCCCGAATCCGCCGCCCACACCCGCACCACGCCGTCATCCCCGCCCGTAACCACGCACCGCCCGTCCGCACTGAATTGCACCGCCGCCACCCAGCCTTCATGCCCGCGCAAGACCAGCGGCTTCTCCACCTCGTCCGCCGCCACCAGGCACGGCTGAAACGCACCGAGCGCCAACACCGCCGCAGCCACCGCCGAAGACGGCACCGCGGGCCAGCCGGTTTTGCGAGGCAAGAGATGCATGATACTCATTTGACGCGCGACGCAGCGGGGGCAGTCGATGGCGTGAGCGTGGCCGTGAACACGATGCCGAGCAAGGCGATGACCGGAAGATGCAGGACAGCAAAATGGAAACTCCGAGCTGCCGTCCCTCGGCTTTCTGTCATCTCGGTCCTCATTCCAGCCCCCATTCGCCCCACTCGGCGGGACGCAATTCGGCTTCGCTCGGCACGTCGGCGGTGATGCCCGCGCCGGGGCTGTGGTCGAAAAGATACGCGCGGGCCAGCGTGCCTTCGCCGCCTTCGTTCGAGAAAAGCACACCCACATCTGCGCGCAAACGCAGGCCGCTCGCGGCATGTTTCAAGGCAATGGCGTCGCTCTTCAACTTCGCTTCGCAGATGTAGCCGGTCGCGGTGCGGGTGAAGACGGCCTCGAACTCTTTGAGCGGCGTGACGCTGGCGAACTTCACGGCGCGCACGGGTGACTCGAAGGTGAAAGCCTCGTCGGGCTTCGCGTCCTTTTTCACGGGACGATAGCGCGTGGCGATTGGTTTCTTCGCACCGGGGGCAATGAGGATGCGGATGTCGCCGTCGCCGGGCGCGGTGCGCGCCGGACGCAACGGGCCGAGTTGGAGATCAATCGCGTCGCCGGACTTGAAGAGGAAGTTCGGTTCACGCGCGGCGTTCATCGCGGGCGAAAAATCTTCGACTTCGGCGAGGAGCCAAAGGTTGTCGAGGTCGTGCGCGAGGGCGACGCGGGCCACGACGGTGTCGCCAAGTTTGATTTCCTGGCGCGAGATTTCCTTCCACTCGCTCGCGTCGCCGTCGGCTTTGAAACCGGGGAACGCGCCGCGCACGTTCGGAATCATTCTCGTAGCAGCCGAGGTTACGAGGCTCTGATCTTTTCGGGGAGACGTTTGAGCCTCCTCACCTCGGCTGCTACGAGCCGCCAGTCGCACATGCCCCGCATCGAAGCGCTTCACTTTTTCCAACCCGTTCACCTGCACAACATGCGCGGCGGTGTGGCCGAAGAGATAGCGCAGCTTCCCGTCATCCTGCCGGCCAAACCAGCCGCCAAACGCCTCCTCGTTCATCGTCACCTTCGTCCAGTCCGCGCCGCGCGATTCGGTCGCGCCCTGGCCCTGCGGCGCTTCACGCGTGTCGCGAAAGAGCGTGGTCACGAACAACCCGTCCTCGCTGAGGATAAACGCCTGCCCCTTATTCCCATGCGCGGCGATGACGTGACCGATCTCCCCGCCGCTGTCCGCGATGCCGGAGAAAAAATTCTCGCCGATGGTGCGCCCGGTTTGTCCCGGCGCGTAGAGCGTCGAACTCCACGAAGCGTGAACCGCGGGCCAGTTGATGCGGTAGTGCGCGGCGCGTCGGCCATCGAGATCGGTGAAGAGATAGTTGCCTGCGAAGTAGTAGCCGGCCTCAGGGCTGTCCCATTTGCCCGGCACAGTCGCAATGAGGTGTTCGCCGACACGAAGAAAATGTTCCGGCGCGGCGAGTTTCTTCGCGGACGAAGCGTCATAGACCGGCACGCCGCGTTCCGTGAAACGCGTGGGCGCAAACTCCCAGCCGCCGAAGCGCCACACGAGGTCGAGCGGCGGCGGATAGCCCCAGCCGGAAAAGAACGCCACGCTGTGCGAGCCGCCGCGCACGCGCGTGAACTCTTCGGGCTGCACCTGCTCGTCGCCGTTCAGATCGCTCCAGAGGAACACCGCTTTCTTGTCGTCGTCCGCTTTGGGGAACGCCTTGTTGTGCTCGTGCGAACCGGCGGCGAACACAGGCCGGTAATCGCCGCGCGCGTCGGCCTGATACAGAATCGGGTAGCCGTTCGCTTGAAGCAGATACTCGCGCATCACGCCGCTGGCCGCGCTGCGGAACATTTTCGTGGAGCCGAAGAGCACGCCGGGCGAACCGGTCCAGAGCGCGAACGGAGACTTCGGTTCGCGCGTGCTCGACGCGTAACGCAGCGGCGCGTAGGCCGGCTTCACGCCCGGCTCGACGCGATAAATCATCCCGTAGGCGTAGGCCAGCGACGGGTCTTGCGCGTGCAACGCCACTAGGTTCGCGCCATACCAAGTGCCACCGATGAAGTGACGCGAGAACTTCCCGCTGGCGTCCCAGACGGCGACCCGCCGCGCGAAGCCAGCGTAACGCGGCTCCAGGGTGTTGCCTTCCACGACCCACAGCGCGCCGTCGTCCGCGACGGAGATGGCCTCGACTTGATGCAGCGCGTTCGCATCGAACTCCGCGGACTGCTGCCCGCCGCGCGTCCCGATGGCGTGGAGAAATTTTCCGTCGGGCGAGAAGACCTTCACCTGATTGTCCGCGCCCGCGTCGTGGATGAACAAGTTGCCCGCGCGGTCCGTGGCGAGAGCGGAGGGCTTTTCACAGCCGTCCAGAGTGACGGCGACAAACGCGGCGTCCGCGACCGACATGTCCATGCGGAGCAATCCACTGGCGGTGGCGAGCAACACCCGGTCACGCGCGTCAAAAGCCACACCGTTATGCACCGTGTCCGCAGGCGGCGATAGTTCCTGGAGAATTTTCCCGGAAGCCTTGTCCAACAGAAGCAGCCGATCCGGCTTCACCTTGGGATTCTTCTCCCGATCCTTCTGACGCAGCACGAGCGTGGCGTATTTTTCACCGACGGCCAGCGCGTGGATGCGCGCCTCCTTGGGCTCGAACTTGAGCGACTTCACCGCGCCGGTTGTCGTCTGGAAGGAAATCTTTTCGCCCGAGTGAAACTTCATCCGCACCAGTTCGCGGCCCAGCCCGGCCCACAACACGCCGTCGCGCGCGGCCAGTGCGTTCGGTCCGGTCCAGCCGTTGCCGAACGAGAAAACTTTCCGGTCGTCCGCGCCGAGCACGAAGCCGGGCGAGCCGCCCTCCGCCGTGCGTCCGCCCAGCGCGACGCGCCACGCGTTCGACTTCACGTTGTTTGTCGCGCCGGGCAGGCAGGCGATGGCATTCGGGAACTCATGGTCTCCACCCCACGCGCTGTTCGGATAAAACTCCCACGGCGGCGTGCCCGCCCCGAGCAGCGAGTAGTCGTAGGCCAGCGTCACGCCTGGATGCGACACGCCGCGCACGCGATATTCGCCCTCCGGGAGAGGTTCGCCGCGGTCATCGAGACCATTCCATTCGAGCGTGAGCAACTGCGGCGCGGTGGCGTTCGTCTTGCCGCCGAAGCCCGTGACCTTCGCCATGTCGAGCAGGTTGCGCACGCGCCCGCCGTTCGTGCCGTCAATGACCACGGTGAAGAAGCGATGCTCGGCGGGCAGAGTGACCTGAATTGAAACTGGATTCGTGAGAGCCGCATCCACCCCGTGCCACTCGAACTTATGGCCCTTCCAGACGCCGACCTTCTGCTCATCTGACCTGATCGCCATCGAGGCAGCAGCGAGCGAAACTTCCATCAGCAAGACAGCGCCGCCGGTGAAGCAGTGGAAATTTTTCATGTTGCGAAGGTTGGATGAAGGGCTGGCCCCGCCCATTCACTCTGCGAAGACGAAACAACTTGTTCCGCTTTCAATTTTTGCCGGCGCTTTTCCAGCAACTGCTTCCGCCGCGCTGGTTGTTCCGCGCTCAACTCGGTCAATCATGCGACCCTCATTTATCCATCGGCTTCTCGGTCGCCCAGCGGCGCATCAGCTCGACGTTCCTTTCAAAGACCTCGTTGCGATTGCCCCGACCGCCTTCGGGGCGTTCGTCGGCGATGTAGTTCAAATAGACTTCCTCCGTCTCCAGTGTGCGGCCTTGGTCATCCGTGCGTTTGATCCAGTCGTCGAGGGCGACGCGGTGCTTCGCGAGCGCGGCGGCGTGCGTGGAATCGGCGGCGAGATTGCGCAGCTCGTGCGGGTCGTTTTGCAAATCGTAGAACTCCTCGCGCGGGCGCGTCTCGGCCATGATAAGCGACTGCGCGGGCGTCAGCTTCTTCTCGGCGTGCAGGCGGCGCATGGCTTGCACGACGGCCTTGTCGTCCTTGTAGCGGTTCGGCTGCAAATAGGGGCGAGTAGGAAAGAAGTTGCGGATGTATTTGAACCGCGCGCTGCGCACGGAGCGGATGCGGTCCACCGTTTCATCTGCGCGATCGCGGGCGGCGAAGACAAATTCTTTAGGCGCGTAATCCTTGGCGAAAACATCGCGCGCCTGCATGGACGCCGGGCGCGGCAAGCCCGCCAGCGCGAGCGTGACGGCGGCGATGTCGATGTGCTCCACGAGGTCGTCGCGCACTTTTCCCGCCGCGATGCCCGGCCCACGCACGACGAGCGGAACGTGAATCCCGGCGTCGTAGAGAAACTGTTTCGCGCGCACATGACTGATGCCGTGGTCCGTCCAGAAAATGATCACGGTGCGGTCGAGTTCGCCCGCGTCCTTGAGCCGTTGCACGATGCGGCCCACTTCCCAATCGGTGTAGCGCACCGTGTCGAGATACTGCGCCCAGTCCGCGCGGATGGTCTCGTCCTCGGGCAGCCACGGCGGGAGTTTCACGTCATTCGTTGCCGTGAGGCTGCCGAGCACGGCGCGGGCCTTGGCGGGCCACGCCGGGCCGGGCTTCTGGCCGCGATGCTTGCCGCCGCTTAACTGCACCTGCGCGAAGAACGGCTGGCCCGCCTTGCGCTCCGCCCAGTGGGTACGGTCGTAATTGGCGGCGCGATCCCAGACGAAGTTGTAATCGGTCTTGGCGATGTTGACCGCGCCGTTGCTGCGCACGAAGGCGTCGAACGGAATGTTGCCGGTGTGATAGCCCGCCTCCTTGAGCAACTGCGGCACGGTCTTCATCCCGGCGGGCAGCGCGATGGGAAATTTCCCCGAACCGCTGCGATGATTCTGCCCGCCGATGCTGGTCTGATAACAGCCCGTCATCAGCGCCGAGCGGCTGGTGGAACAGATCGGCGCGGTGACAAACGCGCGGCTGAAGCGCGTGCCCTGCGCCGCGAGCGCATCGAGGTGCGGCGTGCGAATGGTCGTCTCGCCGTAACAAGAGAAATTGGCCGACATGTCATCCACGAGAATCCAGACAATGTTCGGGCGCGTGTTATCGGCAGCGTGGGTGAACCACGGAAGACACAGCAGACACGGGAGGAGCAAGCGGCAGAGGACTGCGCGCGCAAGAATCGAAACAGTAAATGAGTTCATGGTGTCGGGTTGTCTGACAGGACGATGTGGGTCTTGTTCAACGGATGCGAGCCAAACCAGGCCCAGTTTTTTTGGTGAATGATGGATGGTGAATCATGGGACTGGAACCCGAGGGCTGAACAGTTCCATGCCTCTTTCCCCCATGATTCACCATCCATGATTCACCACACAGTCCAGACTGATTTTGCCGACGTTCAAATTCACCCAGGCCACATGTCGCAGCCGGGTGTGCTCCACCAGCCGTTGCAGATGCTGCCGGAACGGCTCCGGCTCGGGAAACGCCGTGACCGCCAGCGCGACCTCCGGTTCGAGCAGGCTCATGTCGTGATGGCCAACAATCCTGTCGCCGCTGAAAATGGGAACCTTGCTCCACCGTTGCGCCTCACCGGTGACGAGAAACGCCAGGGCCTCGCGATACAAATTGATTTCCAGGCCCAAGCCGACATCCGCAGCGAGAGCTTCGAGGGTCCGGCGAATTTTGTCGTGCCGCGCGTCCGCCGGCCAGCCCTCCGCCTCCGTTGTAAAGCGACAACGGTCGGCGGGGCTCAACCGCGTGGAGACAAACTCGCGATGCACGCGCTCCGTGCGGAAGTTCACCAACGACGCGTGGGGCGTGCCGGCCAAGTGCAGGTAGTTCAGCGTCTGTCCGTGATGACCGCTGGTGATGGCGGAGACGGTCTTCGCCTCCAGCACCGTGCTGTCCTCCAGCAGCAGGTCGATGAAATAGTCCTTGAGAAAACCGCCGTGCGTCACGCGCGCCCGTGCTTCGCGCACGACCTTCATCCCGGCGGCCAGGCAGCGCGTGGCCAGTTCCGTCTTGTACACGACCTCATCCATGAGGCGGCCGAACTCATTGTGAATGTCGAAGGCCAGGCCCAGCGCGCGACGGTCAATCGCGTGATACTCGTCCTGCGAGACGCGGTGAATGGGGGTGGACAGTTCAATGGGCATAGGAAGTGACAGAAGTATTTTTGGTAAATCATGGGTGGTGAATCATGGGAAAAGACATTCAACGAGATGCAAACTCAACAAGTCCCTTTTTCCTTCTCCCCATGATTCACCATCCATGATTTACCAGAAAACTCTTCACTGTTCCCCACCTCCTGTCTTCGACCTGCCCCAAGCCGTGACTGGTGCCAAGCCCAAGGAACACCAGGAGGAGAAGACGTATCGGGTGCATGTTTTTATTTTCGAAGGGTGAGGTTCAACTGCCGGACATCCATGACGCCTTGCCCGGGAATCTTCCGTGCGCGGAGCGTGAGCGGGCCGCGGCCTTGATCGAGACGAATCGCGCCGAGGTGGAGCGGGCGGAATTCCTTCATGCGCGATTCACCGGCGGGCCGCGCGATGGTGTCCTGGTTCGTGTAGAGCGGAGGATGCCAGCCGGGTGCGACGTTTCCGGTGAGCTTCGCGCCGTTGAATTCCAGTTCAATGGTCGATCCGGCATCGGCGACGGGACAGGTGTAAAGAATCTCCACGTCGTAATCGCCGGTCGTGTTCACGGCGACATCCCAGGTCATCAAGTCGTCGAGCCTCGTCCAGTTGACGAAGTAGGAGCAGTTCGGTGCGCCGGCGCTGCGCTTGATGCCGCCATGCGGGATGCCGTCGCGCGCGGGCAGCGGAGTGCGCGGGAATTCCGCGAAGC
>JBBQYK010000096.1:0-14091 GCA_038208765.1 Verrucomicrobiota bacterium | reverse complement strand
GCTTCGAGTTCGTGGCGTTCCTTGCGCGCGCCCGCTTCCTTGGATGGGGTGTTCTTGACCGGCGCGGTGGATTCCTTGCCCGTGTAGGTCACGCGATAGAAACCCGACTGCACGCGGCGTCCGCCAATGGCGAAATACATTGCGCCGTCACCGGGGTGAATGATCGCGTCCGTCACCGGCAGCGGGCCGCCGGAAAGAAATTCCTCCTTCGTCGCCGTGTAGCTCGAACCCTGCGGCGAGAGATGCACCGCATAGACTTTGCCCCAGCTCCAGTCGAGCGCGTAGAGCGCGTTCTGATACTTGGCGGGAAATTTCGCCCCGTAGCCAAACGTCGTGCCGGTCGGCGAGCCGGGGCCGATGTTCAGCGTGGCGGGAAGATTGTCGGGATAAAACTCCGGGCGCTTGCCCGCGCCGTTGCGCCAGCCCCATTCGCTGCCGCTGGTGACGTGATTGATGCGTGTAGGCCGATACCACGAGGTGTTGAAATCGTACTCCATGTCCGCGTCGTAAGTGAACAGCTCGCCATCCCGATTGAACGCGCCGTCAAAAATATTACGGAAGCCGGACGCGTAGAGTTCCCAGTTTTTTCCGTCGGGCGTGAAACGGTAAATCATGCCGCCAGGCGCGAGGCGGTCGCGATTGTGACCGCGGCCATCCGGCATGCTCTTGAGCACATGGTCTTCGCCCCAGTTCATCATTACGCGGGAGGAATTCACTTCGGTCAGGTCGGCGTTGTTGCCGGTGATCAGGAACATGGATTTGCCGTCGGGCGCAGGCAGAATGGCGTGAACGCCGTGGTCGCCGCCGGCTTTGATCGCGCGGAGCAATTCCACCTTGTCGAGCGTGTCGTCGCCCTTCGATGAGCTGATGCGATAAACGCCGCTGGGAATCTTCTTCTCGTAATCATTCACGCCGACGTAGAGCGCGCCGAAGGCCCAGAGCATTCCGTTCACGGCGCGAATATCCGCCGGCAGTTTCTCCACCTTCGCCGGGTCGAGCGGCTGGCCGGGCGCAGGCGGCGCAAAGCGATACAGTCCGCCGTATTGATCGCTGGCGATAATGCGGCCTTTCGGGTCGGTGCAAAGATTCACCCACGAGCCTTGTTCACCGCCGGGCACGGAGTAGAGCAGCTCGACCTGGAAATCTTTCATCGCCTTGATGCGGCTCGGCGGCGTGGCTTTGTTCTCGCCCACGAGGCGATTGACGGGCGCGCGTTCGGCGGCCAGCGCGGAGGAGCAAAGGACGACGGCGACAATTTGAATCAGTACGTTCATGGAATGCGCGGATTGAACAGGACTCCCGCAGCGATGGCAACAACTCGGAGCGCCGGAGCGTCCGACCTCTCATCAAACCGGAAGGAAAACGCAGGGCAAACGCATCAAAACTCATCGGGATGCGCGAGGAACTGAAGAACAGCGCCAATGTTTATTATTCGTCTGCCCCAATTCGTCTGCCGCTCCGCTGCCGGAATGAAAGCTGGCTAACGAATTGGGACAGACGAATGAAAAACCAGATCTAGCAATGCATTTAGCCGGAACCATGCAGTTGGAATCCACCATGCCTCACGCCAAGGCCGCGAAGGGCGCAAAGGAATTGGTCTTCTGGTGGTGCGGAGACCTTGCACTGAAAAGTGTTCTTCCCTTACGGGCCAGTCCATCGAAGTGCGCCTTTTTCTTCGCGTCCTTCGCGGCCTTGGCGTGAGGCTGCAACTGCATGGTTCCGGTTTAGATGCGTTTGCCCTGAAGGAAAACGCCTGCATGGTTGACTTGTCATGAGAGGCACCTAGGCTCGCGCGCAAATGGAGTTCGGCAGACGCACAACGATTTTTTCCAAGCTGAGCCACGTTCGCGCCTGGATCGCGGGTTGGATGTTTTTCTCCGTCGCAGTCCACGCCGCATCACTGCAAAACTTCGGCCCGCTCTTTCAGCAACTCACCAACGACCTGGCCTTCCTCCAGCAAAACTTCGACGGCTCGACCGAGTTGAAACAGCAGATGGCCGTACTCACCCGCGCGCGCGGCCTCGTGCTGAGCGAAGACCTGCCCGACGAACAGGCGCTCGCCCGGCTGGTGCCCCTGCTCGTCCACGACACGAATTACACCGTCGCGCTGGATGACTCCGCCTTCAACACCCGCGCCGCCATTCTCGCGCGCCACGCTGCGCTCGGCGAACGCGTCGCGGCGCTGCCGCCGTGGTCGCGCACCACCACCGCGCGCACGCGTTTTGCCGGTCTCGCCAACGAGCACGCCGCGCTGACAAACGCGGCGGACGCCGCCGCCATTTCCAATCTGCTCCCGCCCTTCGTCGTGCAACTGGCGAGCGTCTCGAAGTATGAAGTGCGCGCGCGCCTCATGCCCCGCCCGCGCACGCGCCTGAACTCTCTGTTTGGAATTGTGAACGGACGCCGCTTCACCAGCACCGGAGGCGGGCGCAATTCGCCGAACCTTTTTGAAGTCACCGCGCCCACGGAGTTCTACCGCGCCGTGACCGCGCGCGCCGTGGACGGCGCGGGCGTCATCCACCTGAGTCTCCCCGTTCTGACCGAACAGATTCGCTACGAAGTCGCCTCCGGCTTGGCCACGATTTCTTACAGCCCGGATGTGTTCGCGACCAATGTCGTAATTATGACCGCGACAAACGGCACGGTTTTTGTCCAGACTGACCGCGGGGAAGTTTACGGTGTGTTCATGTGCGATGGACCGGGGCTGGAAATCAGGGACGGCCGGTTCCGCATCCAGTTGCCACGCGCGTTGCGCGAATAGTGCAGAGCAGTCACGAAAGAAAATTTTCGCTGCCCATAGCGAAAACCGGAGAGAGCACGGTGGGACGAGTTCGGCAGCGAAGTGAGTAGGTCTCGTCCCCTTCTGATCCGCCGCGGGCGACGGTGGGAGGCTCTCATCGCCCAATTGGTTTCTGTACCCGTGCGGCGTTCCGCAGCACTACGGCGCAGGCTCGCCTTCGGAGAGTTGAGTTTTCGCCCACCGGAGCGCCGCCGATTCCCCGAAGAGCTTCGAACGGTCGAAATAACTCACGAGTTGCGCCTCGTTCGCATTCTGTATCCAGTGATCGAAGAACCGGGCTGAGGCGCGGACTTCCCGATCCTGCGCCAGGAGTTGCGCGAGACGCTCATTGACTGGTTGCGCGAGAAAATCGTAGCTCGCCGCCGGATCGAGTGCGCTCAGAATTTCCCGCTCCACCACGCTGCCCACCATCTGGCTGAGCAGGCTGCCGGCCCCGCTGTTCGAGACGTGGGCGGCCAGTCTCAGGCCCATCTTCGCCACCGCTTCCGCCGACGCGGTGTCACCCGCGCCGAGGTATTGACGTTCCAAAGCCGACATCTCCCGGCCCAGTTCGCGCAGCGGGCGGAGCGTGGGAATTTGCAGGCTCGACATCGCGAGCGCCTTCGCTTCGGCGGCGGAATGGCCTGCGCCCAGATGCATGTCTTCCAATCCCTGCATCCGCTCCAACGTAAAATCGTGAAACCCTTTCTTCGACGACGCCTCGCTGAGTTCCAGCACCGCCAGTTCCGGCTGCTCGTTCTTCAAGTGATCGCGCGCCGACAAATAATTCGCCAGCGGATTGTCCGGGGCGGCCTGCTTGAACTGCTCGATCAATTCACGCTGCTGCTCCGGCCACGCGCCGCCGGCCAGCGCCATGGCGAGCACGAACGCGCTCTCGGGATGCCGCCGCACCGCCTCGCGCAGATACTCCTTGTCGCTCGTCATGTTGAAAGCCGCGAGCAGGCTCTCTGCATTGCTCGCGTTGCGGGTCAGGAACTTCTGCAACTCGGCGGGCGACAGTTTGAACACGTTCGTGTCGTGACTCACGATGCGCTGGAGCACGGTCTGGGGCGGCTCCGCGGGCGCAACGGGCGGTTCAGTCGATGGTGCCATGCTGGCCGGCACGGTGGGCGCGGGTGCCGGTGATACTGCGGGAACCGTCGCTTCCCTCGCTTCGGTCGCAGGCGCTGGCGTCGTGGCCGACCGGACGAGGAGCTGCCGACCGACCAAGACCGCGACCACCAGCAGGCCGAGGATGACGATCCAGAATTTGTTCCTGCTTCCAGCGGGTGTGTTCATGTCCTCAGTGGAATGCGCGCGCGCCGGAATGGTTCAATGCCAGTTTAATTCCCGTTTCATCTCCGTGCGCCGGAGACTCAAAAGGGAAATGCCCCATCGCAGAACGATAACAGATTGTAGCCGGGCACATGAAACCGCTACCACACCAAGCCTGAGAATTACGCATTTGGTGTTAGCCATTCCCCCGTTATGATCAACTCCAATGCTTCGGACTTTTGCCCTGATTCTCTTAACCGGTTTGTCCATCAAACTCCGAGCTGGTTCGTGGAGCGAACAATTCGTTCCACCGCCGGGAGTGGCTGGTGAGGTCACTCGCATGGTCGCGTATGGCTCTGACATCATTGTCGGCGGACACTTCGTAAGCGCAGGAGGTGTGGCTGCGACGAACCTCGCACGTTGGGACGGAACAAACTGGCACCAGTTCGCAGGCGGAGTGAACGGCTACGTTTTGTCGTTGGCGGTCAGCGGCACGAATCTCTACGTCGGAGGACTCTTTGGCCGCGCAGGGACGATAGCCGCCGGAAACCTCGCCGTCTGGAATGGAACCGCATGGCGAAACATTGGCGACGTTTCCGGAACGGACGAAAACTCGCCGGGCGCTCCGTTAGTGCTGGCCATTCTTCCCGCGACGAACGGAATTTATGTCGCGGGACGGTTTTTGGAAATCAACGGTGTGGCGACGACAAATGCGGCCTTCTGGGATGGTGATCAGTGGCACGCGCTGGGTTCTGGTGTCGCCAATGAAGGCGGGGAAATTCGCTCGCTCGCCATGTATCGGGGCCATCTCTACGCGGGGGGAATTTTCCGTGATGCCAATCGCCTTCCTCGCTCCAACATCGCGCAATGGAACGGACAGGAATGGCTGCCGCTCCGGGAAGGCATTGCGGAAGGCGACGACGCGATCGTCATTATGGGCGAGACGCATTCCGGCGCGGTCAACACTCTCTCCGTGCATCGCAAGAAACTCATCGTCGGAGGAAATTTCTTCCAAGCCGGCCATCGTCGCGTCAGTGGCTTGGCCGCGTGGACCGGTCGTCGTTGGGTGCGGATCGGGCGTGGAGTTTCTGGCAGCAGCAGAACGATCAACCATTTCGAGCCAGACGGAAAAAAACTGTTCGTCTGTGGCGGCTTTGACCGCTTCAACGGAAAAAGGCGCACGCATCTCGCCCTCTGGCCTTTCAGTGGCCGACCGGAAGTCCGGCGCGGGCCGCAGGCGGGAGTGACCGCGATGGCGATCACGGAGCGAGGCCTGTTCATCGGCGGTGAACATGGTCTGGCTGATGAAACACGGCCGGCCAATGTTGCCCGTTGGGATGGCCAGCGTTGGCATGGGCTTGGCGAAGGTTCCGGCAGCGCTCCGCTCAAGTTTCCTTACACCGTGGCCGCCAGCGGCAGCAACGTCTTCGTGGCCGGCCAGTTTGTTAACATTGCTGGCACGAACCGCGTCGAACGTGTGGCGCGCTGGGATGGGCAGACATGGCATCGGCTCGCGGACGGCATCCCGGGCGGCGATCTCCGCTCGTCCGCCGCCGACGGCTCCAACTTTTTCGTCGGAGGCTTTTTCAGTCTGTCAGAAGCTGGCATCACGAATCTGGCCCGTTGGGATGGACTGCGCTGGCGTTCGCTCGGAAATGTTTTCAATGAAAACTATCTTTTCCCAGGCGACATCGCGTCGTTGGCGTTCGGTGGAGGAAGGCTTTTTGCCGCCGGCCATTTCACGTCCATTGACGGTGTCCCTGCGAAAAACATCGCCTGTTGGGATGGCACCAACTGGTCTGCACTGGGCGACGGATTGCCCATGCCCGTCCAACCCCAGTCGTTGGCCGACGTGATGGTTTACCACGCAGGTTCGCTTTACATCTTGGCGGACCTCCCCGGACCAATATCCAACCCGCAGGCAGCGGTGTGGCAATGGGATGGCCTGAACTGGTCCGTGCTCGCCCAATACCCCAGGTACTTCGGTGTGGCGAAGAGTCTCGCCGTGTTTCGTAATGAACTCTATGTGGCAGGTGTCTTCTCGGAATTTGCCGGCGTGCCTGCGGAAAATATCGCCAAGTGGAACGCCACCAACTGGACTGCGGTTGGGTCAGTTGCCACCACCGCTGACGGCATGATTACACTCATCACCGCCACACCCAATGGACTTTATCTCGCGGGCGAGTTCTCCACTTTTGCGGGCGTGCCCGCTCAAAGTGTCATCCGCTGGGACGGTGCTTCATGGTCTGCTTTGGGCGGCGGACTTCGCGTGCACGGCTCTTACGCCAACCCATTCGATGCGGCCACCACTGAGTCTTCAGTGTTCTTTGTGGGAGGGCTGGATACGGCGGATGGGAAGCCCTCGCAGAACATCGCCGAATGGCGGGAGTAGTGCCGAGCGCCATGGAGCCGTTGAATACGGACAGAATCGCCAGCTTCCAACTTCGCGAAATTCATGAACCTCATCACACCACGCCGCTCGTCCCGCCGGGAATGGATTCGGAACTCCGCCGCCGCCTCGCTGGCGCTGGGCTTGTGGCCCGGTTGCGCGCGCTTCGGCGATAACGGGCACGGCGAGGATTTCACGTTCATCCAGATGAACGACGCGCATTTCTCCAGCGCGAAGTGTCCGGACTTTTTCGCGCGCGTCACGGCCAGCATCCAGGCGCACACGCCGAAGCCGGAGCTGTGCCTGATGGTCGGCGATCTCGCGGAGCGCGGCACGACGGAGGAACTCGGCCCGATGCGCGACGTGTTGCGCGGGCTGGGAATTCCTTATCACGCGGTGGTTGGCAATCATGACTACGGCCCGCAGTCGAGCCGCGCGACGTGGGACGAGTTGTATCCGAAGTCGCTCAACTATCGTTTCGTCCATCGCGGGTGGAACTTCATGGGGCTCGATTCGAGCGAGGGATTGAAATATCAGAACACCTCGATCCAGCCCGACACGTTGCGCTGGGTGGATGACACTCTGCCGAAGCTCGACCGCCGTCAGCCGGTGATTCTCTTCACGCATTTCCCGCTCGGCCCGAACACGACGTATCGCCCGCAGAACGCCGACGCGTTGATCGAACGGTTCCAGGACTGCAACGTGGTGGCGGTGTTCAGCGGACATTTTCACGGCTTCACGGAGCGCTTCATCCGGCAGGCGGTGTTCACAACGAACAAGTGCTGTTCCATCGCGCGCGGCAATCACGACAAGACCACGGAGAGGGGTTACTTCCTGTGCCGCACCCGCGACGGCCACGTCGAGCGGCAGTTCATCGAAGTGAAAACGGTTTGAACGGGCGAACCGCGCTTCCTCACTGCGGCCTGCGCAGCCGGTAGAAGCGGTTGCTGGCCGAGAGACTGTTGGTCACGAGAAAGTTGGTGCCGCTGACGAGGGGCTGGTTGGTCACGACACTCCAGTTCGTTGTTTCCAGATTTGGCGTGGCATCAAGCTGATAGCCCGCCGCCGCCGTGGGCCAGGCCAGCCGCACGCGATTCGCCGGCAGCGTGGCGAGCTGCAACTCAGGCGCACATTCCGAACTGCTCACGACCAGCAGGTAGCTGCAACCCGCGCCCGACGCGCCGAGATCATTCACCACCACCACGAAGTTGCTCCCGGCCGGCACGGCGAAGGACAGCGCGAGGAACGCGCCGCTGTTGCCCGAGTCGGCGAGGTAGTTCGCGCAAATGTCGTTGGTCAGGAAACGTCCGAGATACGCGGCGGCAAAAAGATTCGAGCAAGGATTGGAAACATAAACGGTGTAGCACGCGGCCGGGCCCACGTTCGTGAAGCTGTGGACATCGTAGCGGATGGTGGCGCTGGCTCCGTTGAATTCGCCCGGACATTCCAGCGGCGTCGCGCACGTTCCGCCCACGTCGAACACGCGCGCCAGCCGCGTGCTGTTCGCCAGATCATTCGTGGTGATGGCGTTGGTCACGAAGCCGGGACAGGTGCCGCAGAAGCCGCTGCCCACGCCGCAACTCGTCGGCACGGTGAAGCCCGTGACGAAACTCCCGCCGCTGCTCTGCACCGTGAGTTCCAGTTGGATCAGCGAGCCGCAGGCAAAGCCCGGGAGCGTGGAAATCTGGAACGGGGTCGCGTTCGTGCCGCGCGCGTTCACGCCGAGATCGGCATAGCCCGACAGCACGGGCGCGACGATGACGTGCGTCGTGGTGCTGGCGAGCGAGGCTGTGATGTTCGACAGGACCGTCCCGCTGGCATTGGTCAGCGCGACGCGGAGATGGTTGCACTCGTTGGCCTGGATCAGCCCGTCGCCGTTGCCGCCGGTGAGTTCCCCCGCGCTGCCTTTCAGCGGGGTGTTGGTGAAAATCAGCGCCACGTCGTTGCCGGTACCGGCATTGTAGCGCACGAGAAATTTCAACGCGCCGACCGTGAACACGGAACCTTGCGGTTGATTGGAAAAAGTTCCAGTGATGAAGTCCGTGCTGTCGTTGGACAGGATGAGGAACGACTGCCCTTCCTTGGGCGAGAAGCCGCTTCCGGGCGAGACGTGAAGCACGCTGCCGCCGAGCGCGACGGTGCCGCGCACGTTCAACTGATCGTGCTGCAAGCCGGCGGCGGGGCCGTTGAGTTCCACTTGAAAGACCGAGTTGGAACCAGAGAAAGACACGTTGCCGGAACTCAGTACGCCCACGCCGCCGCCCGGCGCGATTCGTCCGCCCGTGCCAGTGATGTTGCCCACGATGCCGTCGCCGCCGAGCGTCGCGTTTGTGTCCACGGTGATGCTGCTCTGCTGGATGCCGTTCACGAGCAGCGTGCCGGCGCTGACGGTGACGGCGGCGGAGTTCGTGCTGTTGCCGTTCAACGTCAGCGTGCCCGCGCCGAGTTTGCGGAAACCGCCCGCGCCATTGATCGGGCCGTCGAAGAAACTGGAACTGCCATCCGCGCCGAAACCGGGATTGCCGCCCGCATCGATCACCACATGGCCCTCGCCCGAGAGCGCGCCGATGCTGTCGCTGCCGCCGCCGAAATCGAGCAGCCCCGAAACCGTCACGAGCACGGGCGCGGTGTTCGCGATTTGTGATCCGGCGCCGCTCGCGTAACGCACCACCTCCGAGTCCGCGACGCCCAGCCCGTCGCCAATGATGAGCGGACCGACGAGCGCGCCGTCCGTGACGCTCTTGTTCAAAAGCAGCGTGCCGCGCTCCACCGTGGTGGCGTTCGTGAACGTGTTTGCGCCCGCGCCCGAGAAGGCGAGCACGCCTTCTGACTCCTTGATCAATTCGCCCGCGCCGCTGATCACGCCACGGAGTTCCAAATATCCGCCGCTGTTGACGGCGAGGCGGGAACTCCTTTGCAGCACGATGTCGCCCGCCCAGGAATTGGTCACGTCCGCCGCGCTGTTCAGCACCGTCGCGCCCGGCACATTGTTGTTCAGCACCAGACTTTCCGCGCCGACGGCGAGGCCGCCTTCCAGCGTCAGCGTGGAATTGCCGACGAGGGTCACGCCGCCGTTGGTGGTGCCGGTGGCAAAATCATTGAGCAGACGCAGTTCGCCTGCGGTGACCAGGATCGGGCCGGTGAAAAAGTTGGAATTCGCGAGCATCAACGAGCCGCCGCCGTTTTTCGACAGCCCGCCGTTCGACACCCGCGCGCCAAGATACAGATCAGGAATGAAACCGCCGGCGGGCACCGAGAAGGTCCGGCTCGGGCCGTTGAGTTCCACGTTCCCGAAAATCAGCGCGGGAAAATTCGTGCTCGAGGTGGCGTTGACGGTGTTGAACAGACCGAGCGTGCCCGCGCCCGTGTCGATGCGCCCGCCGACGAGATTGATGCCGCCCACATTGTCGCTGAGGCCGTTGAGGTCGAGCAGCCCGCTGTCATTGATGTGAATGTTGACACCCAGCAAGAGCTGACCGCCGAAGTAGCGCACCACGTCCGCGCTCGGCCCGCCCACGCCGTCGCCGATGGTGAGCAGGCCGGAACTGATCGCGGCGAGACCGACGGATGATTTCGCGAACTCCAGCGTGCCCGCGCTCACGGTGGTGTTGCCGCTGTAACTGTTCGCCACGCCGCCGGAGTAGCGCAGCGTGCCGGGCTGGATTTTCGCGACGCCGCCGCTGCCGCTGATCGCGCCGCCGAGATCGAGCACGCCATTGGTGAACACGGGAATGGTGAGACTGGCGTTGAGCAGGACGTGGCCCGACCACGCGGAGGTCACACCGGCGGCACCTTCGAGCGTCGCGAGCGCGAAGTGGTTCGTAAGCCCCTCGTTCGCGATCACGACACCTTCCAATCGCACACTGCCGCCGCGCAAATCGGTGCCCGACGCACTGCCGCCGAAAGCCAGCGCGCTCGCCGCGTGGATGAAGCCATTGCTGATGGTCGTCAGGCCGGGATACGTGTTCGTGCCGCTCAAGCGCAGCGTGCCGCCGCCAGCTTTGATCAAGCCCGCCGCGCCGCTGCCCGTGAGATTCGCGGAGATGATGCACTCCGGCCCGCCGTTCGTGTTCAGGGTCACGTCAATCATGCGCGTCACCGCGCCTTGCGCGAGCACGCCGCTGATCGTCGCCGGATCGAGGACACCATTGAACACCGCACTGGCCGCGAGCCGGCCGGTGACGGTGAGCGTGCCGAAGCCGCTGCTCACATCGCCGCCGTTCGTGAGCGTGAGCACGGCGAAGGTTTCGTTGTAGTTGTTGAGATTGAGAAATCCGGTTCCGTTCACGGTCACTTGCGCGCTGTCGGCGATCTGATTGGCCTCGGTGAGCAGCAGGGTCGCGCCGGAGTCGATAAACAAATTTCCCGGCACCATCTGCGTGGCGAGCGCGATGTCATTCAACTCCAATACTCCGCTGCTCACCGTCGTCACCCCGGTGTAAGTGTTGTTGCTCGCACCGCCGAAAAGCAGATGGCCTGCGCCAGTCTTGGTGAGCGCGCCATTGCCGGCGATCTGGCCGTTCAGCTCGAGCGACGCGCCGCTGTTCGAGACGTTGATGCTCTGCGTCCCGGCGTTGGTGATGTTGAGAAAAATTCGGTTCGTGAACCCTGCCGTTTGGAGCGACTGGATGCCGTTCGAGAGCGTGATGGCGTTGCCGTATATCGTGTAGTTGCTCGGCGCGTTGAAGGTGAGGGAGCGCAGGCGCAGGTTGGGCAGGTTGTTCGTGAGCGTGAAGCGCACGCTGGCGGCGGGGAAAATGACGTCGTCGCCGCTGGCCGGCGCGGCGTTGTTCGTCCAGTTGGCGGAGGTGCTCCAATTGCCACTGGAACTGCCGTCCCAGATTTTCACGGCCGCCCGCGCGGGCCACGCGAGGACGGCGGCACACGCGAGAAATATCAGCGTGAGTCGGAGCCAACGTGCCGGACGGAGGAAATTCGCGGCCGGGGCCATGCGGTTTGCTTTCAACACTGCGCGCAGAGTAAGCAAAATTCGCGCGGTGTCGCAAGTTAACTGGTCAATCGAAACGGCCCGTAGATTTACGTCACGAAGGCTCCTTGCTTTTACCTGCCGCCCCTGGAATGGGCTGTGTCCTAATCCAAATCTTCCTCTTAACCGGAACTATTATTTAGCCACGGATGGAACACGGATGAAACACGGATTGGATCAGGCAGGCGTTTGTTTTGCAGGACGGCACCACCACGAACCGAGCAGTGGGCTTTTCCGGCCCATCCATTCAGCCATCTTTGTCTCTCCTCCGTGTTCCATCCGTGTTTCATCCGTGGCTCAACTGCATGGTTCCGGCTTAATCCCCTCGTTTTGTTTCAGTCATTCAAGATGACGATGAAGATGAAGATTTGGACGCTGCCCCAGAATGACCGCGCTTGCCTCGTCTCTCCGCGTCGTGGTTAATTCCGGCGATGCCCGATCCGCGACCGAGCCAGAGCGCTGAGGATTACCTGGAACGAATCCACGAATTGATCCAGGAGAAGGGCTACGCCCGCGTCGTGGACATCGCCTCGTCACTCAAGGTCAAGCAGGCCTCCGTGACCAGCATGGTGCAGAAGCTCGATGAACTCGGCTTCCTGAAATACGAAAAGTATCGCGGCCTCACGCTCACCAATCAGGGCCGCGAAGTCGCCACCCGCATCCAAAACCGGCACGAAACACTCTCGCGCTTTTTTTCCCTCTTCGGCCTGAGCGCGGAGACGCAGCAGCAGGACATCGAGGGCATCGAACATCATCTCAGCCCGGCCACGGTGGCGGTGCTGGCCGACCTCGCGCAGTTCTTCGAGGAGAATCCCGCCGTGCTGAAACGCTTCACCAAATCCCGCCCGGCCGCCGCGCCATGAACTGGCCGCGCCTCGTCGATCTCGCGCGCGAGGAAGTGGCCGCGACGATGGCCGAACTGCCCGAGGATCTGCGCCCGCGCGCGGAGGCCTTGCCGGTGAGTTATGAGCGCGTGCCGGCACAGGACATCATCGCCGACGGTGTCGAGCCGGACACGCTGGGATTATTTGTCGGTGGTGAGTTCGCACACGAGGATCAGGTGCCGCTGCCCGCGCAGATCATTCTCTTCCTCGAAAACATTTTCGACATGGTGGAAGGCGACGAGGAGGAATTCCTCGAAGAAGTTCACATCACCTACATCCATGAACTCGGCCACTACCTCGGGCTGAACGAGGACGAGTTGGACGAGCGCGGGCTGCTGTGAAAGTGGAGCGACGAGGCCCGTAGTGGGGCAGCCGTCCCGGCTGCCGCGCGTTCTGCGGGCGTCCCGCCAGTTGTGTTCGGCATCGGAAGTGCGCGGAGGGCCATGAATGAAAGTGATCGCCCCCATGTACCCTTTTCATTGTACTTTCGTTCCCCGCCCGGCTTTACTGGCCCCGTGGCTCGCGCTGACGATCTCCGTCTCGATCCCGCCCAGCTTTCCGGCTGGCGGCTCCTCGAGGATTTTCGCGCCCGCCTCGAACGCCTGGCCCGCGACTGCCCCCTCCACCCTTCTTTCGCCGACGCGCGCCGCAAGCTCCAGGTCTCCGACTACCTGAGCCTCTTTCTCTTCGGCCTGCTTAACCCCACGGTGCGCGCGCTGCGCGGCTTGTCCGCCGCCTCGAAAATCCAACGCGTCCAGGAGGAGGTCTGCGGCCGCTTCGTCAGTCAGGCCAGCTTCTCGGACACCCAGCACCTGCTCGATCCCGAACTGCTGGGCGTGCTCCTGGCCGAACTGGGGGCGGAGGCGCTGGCCCGAAATCCCGCCCCGCGCGCCGGCGGTCTGCCCCCGCTGTGCGCCGTCGATGCCACGCTCTGGGAAGCCCTGCCGCGCATGAGCTGGGCGATCTGGCGCACGCAAAACAAAACCCAGCGCGCCGTCAAACTGGAGCTCAAGTTCCATGTGCTGGGCCAGGTGCCGCAACTCCCCGTCGTCGCCCCGGGCAAAACCTGCGAACGCAAACTGTGGCGGAAACAATGGCGGCGCGGAGATTTTTACGTGGCCGATCGTTACTACGCGGAGGACTACGGCATCTTCGACGAACTGGCGGCGGCGGGTTGCTCCTACATTATCCGGCTGCGCGACGAGGCGGTGATCAACTGGGAAGAAGAGTTGCCCCTGAGCGCGACGGACCGCGCGGCCGGCGTGGTGCGTGACGGCTGGGCGACGTTGGGTCGCCGCAAAAAAGACCGGAGCCGGCGCGTGCGGGTGGTGGAGGTGCAGACGCCCAAGTGTCTCATCCGGCTGGTCACCGACTGTGGGCCGGAACGGTTGAGCGCCGAACTGGCGGCGCGGATGTACCGGCAGCGCTGGGAGGTGGAACTGTTTTTCCGGTGGATCAAATGCACCTTGGGTTGCCGGCACTGGCTGGCCGAGAGCCAGCGCGGCGTGACGATCCAGGTGTATCTGGCACTGATCGCGGCGGTGCTGCTGCAACTCTACGTGGGGCAGCGCCCCAACAAGAGGATGATGGAATTGATCCAACTTTACCTGAGCGGCATCGCGCGGCTGGACGAACTGGAGCGGCTGCTGGCCGAGGAACTGGCGCGGGTGCGGCGGGCCAGGGAGCGAGCCAAAAAAGCGTGATGGGGGTTAGGGGGCCAACGGCCCGAGTGGGCCGTGCGGGCGGAGCCATGCCCACGCGAGAACGGGAGCCGGGG
>JBBQYK010000095.1:0-14114 GCA_038208765.1 Verrucomicrobiota bacterium | reverse complement strand
GTGAACTCGGTTCCGTTCGTGGATTTCACCGACTCCGGTTTCAACACCGTCCAGCCTTCGCTGAGCTTGCTGCGCCACTGCGCTTCCCACGCAGGCTGTTTCGTATCGAGTTCCGGCATCGGCGCGTCGAGCTTCTTCCGGCCATCCGCGAGCAAGGTTTTCAATTCACCCTGCCGCCGCGTTTGATCCATCGAGGGCACCTTGATCGAAGGCGCGGGATTGGGCGCGTTGGCGTCCATGACCGACTCGTTGAGGTTGTTAAAGATCGAGTAGAGACCGTAGTACTCGCTGTGCCGGATCGGATCATACTTGTGCGTGTGGCAGCGCGCGCAGGTCAGCGTCAGTCCCATCCAGATCGTGCTCGTCGTCTCCACGCGGTCGAAGGTGTACTTCGCCTGATACTCCTCCACGATGGCTCCGCCTTCGCCGGTGCTGAGATTGCAACGCACGTAGCCGGAACCAATCTGCTGATCCACCGTCGCCTCGGGCAGCAAGTCCCCCCCGATCTGCTCGGTGGTGAACTGATCAAACGGCATGTTCTTGTTGAAGGCGTTGATGACCCACTCGCGGTACTTCCACAGGCTGCGCTCGGAATCAATGTGGTAGCCGTGCGAGTCCGCGTAGCGCGCCGCATCCAGCCAGTAACGGGCCGCGTGCTCGCCGTAGCGCGGTGAGTCGAGCAATCGATCCACGACCTTCTCGTAGGCCGCTGGTGATTTGTCCGCGAGGTAAGCGTCCACTTCGTCGGGCGTCGGCGGCAAGCCCGTGAGATCAAAACTCGCGCGGCGAATCAGCGTCGTCTTGTCTGCTTCCGGCGCGGGCTTCAGTTTTTCCTTCTCCAGTTTCGCGAGCACGAACCGGTCAATTTCATTCTTCGCCCACTTCTTGTCCTTCACGTCCGGCAAGGCGGGGCGCTTGGGATTTTCGTAGGCCCAATGCGTCTGCCAGGGTGCCCCTTCGGCAATCCAGCGCTTGAGCAGATCGATTTGCGTCGGGGTGAGTTTCTTGCCGGTCTTCGGCGGCGGCATCACGTCGTCTTCGTTCTTCGTGGTGACGCGTTCGACGAGCGCGCTCTTCTTCAAGTCGCCGGGCACAATGGCGAACTCGCCGGACTTCGCGGCGTGGAAGGCGTCCTCCTTGGTGTCGAGCCGCAGCTTGGCCTTGCGCGCCTGGTCGTCCGGGCCGTGGCAGGCGAAGCAGTTGTCGGAAAGGATGGGCCGGATGTCGCGGTTGAAATCGATCTTCGCCGCCTTGGGATTGCTGGCGGCAAAGCCCGGCGGCGTGAACGCCAGCAGCATCAGCGCGACGAACCGTGCGGCGCGCGAACTCGTGACTCGTTTCGGCATCATGGTGTTGTTTTCGGGAATCCCGGCAAAGCTAAGGGCAACCCGCGATGAAATCGACGAAGTTCTTGGGCCAGGCATTGAAACTAAATCCAGGAGGGAATGGTCGCGAAGGACGAGGGAACGCAAAGTAGGCGGATTCAAGTCATGGACATCAAGGCTGGTGAGCCGTCACTCCGCAGGGCCGCGGACCCGAATTGAGTGCAACTCGGCACAGTAGATGATGGCCCGGAGGGCCGGCTGGATATTAGCCGGTGGCGTGAGCCACCGGAAAAGCCAAACGAGCCGCCAGCCCTGAAGGGGCGGAACTGGAAGCCAGCGATGTTCCCAAAGATTCTTTCGCCCCTGCCGGGGCTGGTTCCGTTGTCCGTCTTGTTCCGGTGGCTCACGCCACCGGCTAATTTCTGGCCGGCCCTCCGGGCCTCTGCGGATGCCCGCCCGTTGATATTGTTTCCATGCGCTCTCGGCGTTTTCTGCGTTCTCTTGCGGCCAATCCTTCTGTTCTTTCTTCTCACCGGCCGCATTCACAAACCACGCGTGCCGTCGGGTGTTGCTGAAGATTGATCCGGTCTAGCCGCTCGCGCCGGGCGGGAAAACATTCCTGACAGTCCGCAAACTGTTCGAGATCCCACAAGTCGGCGAACACGCGGCCCCGTCGGAGCGCCACGCCGTAATCCAGCGCCGCCTCCAGCGTCGCGAGCTGGGGTGGCGCGAAGTCTCCGCTCGCCGCCAGCGCCTTCAATTCGTCCGAACCGAAACGCGCGGGAATCAGCGACACCGCCGTGGCACCGCAGTCGAAGGCGAAATCCACCGAGCGTTTGGCGAAGTCCAGCGCGTCGTTTTCGCTCCGCACGAACGGCGGCTTGACGATGATGAAGGCGCGCATCGCGATGCGGTGTTCACGCAGAAACTCCGCCGCGCGCCGGAACATCGCCAGCGTCATGCGCTTGTTCAGCTTCGCGAGAATGGCGTCGTCCGCGATTTCGAGGCCCATCGCGACTTCCAGCGTGGTGTGTGGCGCGTGGTGTGTGAGCAGATCGTGGAAGCGCGCCGCCGATTCGCCCACCAGCGCCGGATGGCATTCCACAATGACGCGGTCGAATCCGCATACTCTTTCCGCGATGGCGGGAAAATCTTCCGGCGGAATCGCCTTGGGATCGAAGAAGCTGCCGGCGTTGTAGAGTTTGATCTGCGAAGCGGAGTTGCGGACAGCCATGTCCGCAGAATGTCCGCCTCGAACACCCACTACGGACATGGCTGTCCGCCACTCCGCCGCGCGCGCCAGCTCGTTCAGGGCGAAATCAATCTGCACCGGAATCGCCCCGACCGGCACCGTCTCGGTCGTCGTGTTTTTCCACAAATCGCAATACACGCAACGCCAGGGACACTCGCGATTGGTCAGGAAGATGGTGGCGACATGGACCACCTCGCCCGACACCGTGTGCTCGCGTTCAACGAAAAAACTTTGCGGGCGCAGCGGGTCAAAAGGCCGCGCATGAGCGGGTGTTGAAAGTGATTCTTTCAATTCGTGGCCGCCGTGGCCTCGTGGCGAAAATGCCCCGCTTCTAGAAATGCCTTCACCTGTTTGATCACCGGCCCCCGCCACATCAACGCGTTGTGTGCGTAGCGCATCACCACAAAATCACTCATGCCTTCAACCCGCGTGCTGGCGACGGAGACCATGCCGTCATCGCGACCGGGCAGCAGCGGCGAGAAAAAGGGATTACGGGAGCGATTGCCGGCGATGACGCCCAACTCGAACTTCACCGGCCCGAGCAGGCGCGGGAAATCCTCCGCGCCCGTGCCGAGTTGCTGGCCGCTGGGGCCAAGCATCCACTTGTAGAACCAGTTCCCGCCCAGCCGGTCGGTGACTTCGATGCCGCGATTCGGAGGACCCAACATGACGACGCGGCCCAGAGTCTCGGGCGGATTTGCCGCGAGATATTGCCGGAGAACCAGGCCACCCATCGAGTGCGTGACGAAGTGGATTCGTCCACCGGGCGCGACCGTGATTCCCTGCACGGCGGGCGCGACGTATTCGCGCGCCAGAACTTCGACGGGATGGCGCCTGGAAGGATAGGAGAGGTTCTTCACTTTGTAGCCGTCCCTCTCCAGCGCCCATTCAATTCGTTTCATGAAGAACGGCGCACCGCCCACGCCGTGCAGCAGCACCACGGTATCGCGGCAGTGGCATTCGACAGCGGGAAGGGCAGCAGGCGCCAATACCGCCATCGCGACCCAAAGGAGCAGGACCAACCTCTTGATGGAATTTCCAGCATGGAAGTCCCGACGACACTTTCTATTGTCGCAGACCATCGGCGTGGAAAGCGCCGCCTTCATTGGTACATCGCGAGGAACTGTTTGCGGAAATCTACCTCGCGCTGCGGCACGCGCTGGCGTAGCTGCTCGACGGGCAGCGCGCCATGTTGGAAGCGGCGCTTGGGAAACACCGGCATGTCGATGCCAGTGACGGCCTTCACCCCGCGCGCCACGATCTCCCCCTTGAGCGCGTAGAGTTTCTCCACGCTGTAATCGGTGAGTTCGATGAAAGGAATGCCTTCCGCCACTTCGATCACGTTCGGTTGCGTGAAGGGGCTGAAACTGTCGAAGCCGTAATGCCGCCCCGGCGCGTAGGTCCGCACGTAGCCGCGACTGAGTCCGCCGCTGTAGGTGAGCGAGTGCTTGATGCGCCCCACGCCCCAGCCTTCCTGATAAAGCATGGTGTTGTGAACCACGCTGCGGATGGTCAGTTCCTTGTTCTCCTCGATGGGATAGTCCTTGAGGTTTTCGTCGCCGCCGTCGCCATCGAGCAAACATTTCCAATCGGGATAACGCTCGCGGATTCCCCGGCAGAGCGTGAGGCCCATCGAGGCGCATTCCACGTCGAGCGGCTTGTAATCTTCCAGCACGCGAATCGTCTCGCGCACGTCGATGCTGCCGAGGTCGGCTTCGATAGGTTCGAGCAACATTTCGAGGCCAACCCGTTTCAGAAACTCGCGCGCCTGCTGCAAGTCCGGCCCATCGCCGAAACTCAGTGTAAAAGCCTTGAGCCGCGACGGACTCAGCCCCAACTGACGCAGGACGTGATACGTGGTGAGCAACACCGCCCCGCTGTCGATGCCGCCGGAGAAGCAGACGCCGATGGGTGTGCCCCCGGCATCCTGCCGGGTCGGAGCATGGAAGCTCGTTGCGCTACTCGAACTCGCTTGGGTGTTTGGAGTGAGTGAGTCTCCACCCGGCGGGACGCCGGGGGCACAGGCGGCACGCTGCAGCCACTTCCGAATCTCTTCCGCCAGCGCGCCGATGTAAGCGCGGCCGATTTCATCCAGGTCCGTCGAGAGCTTGTTCCGCTGCGGATTGAAAAAGCGCGTGTAGGTTGGATCGGGATCGGGACAGCCGATGAGTTGCAACTCGATGATGTAATGCGCCGGGACCATGCGCGTGTAACTCGGATGAAATTGCTCGGCCAATCCTTCGCGTTTCAACTGCTCGTGAATCGCGTCAATGCGGTCGGCGACGATGAGCGCGGGGCCGGCGGCGCGCTTGGCGAGGAAGTAGCGCATCGGACGGTCGAGCGAGCGCGCCATGCGCACCGTCTTGCCATCGCGCGCGAGCAGGGCGAAGGAGCCTTCGATGGCGCGCACGCCGTCGGCGTCATTCGCCAGCACGCGGGCGCGCGCCTCCTCCACGGTCAGATTGTAGAGACGGTTGAGCGCCGGGTCGGTGAGGTCCACGACACGTTCAATGTATTCTGAGTGCATGGAAGCGGAGTGTAGCGGCGTGTCCGCAGACCGCCGCAATAATTTTTAGATGGCGGCGCTCTGCTGAGACGTCGTTACGAAAACTACGGCGCCTCGCAGCAACATTAGCTCACGCTCCACTGGAACACTTCCGGACCTGTTCGCTCCGTGTTGAACATCCAGCCGGCGCGTGGCCGGGCAAGATGCTCACGGTTCGAGGCGAACGCGATAAAACCGGTTCGACGGTGCGACGGCGGCCGGATCAACCAGGAGAAACATGCCGGTGAATGGAGCATTGGTTTGAATCGGCGTCCACGTTTGCAAATCTCCGCTCGCTTCCACGATGGCCCTGGCCGCGGACATCGGCGCGGTGATCACCGCCTGGAAGACACCGTTGCTCCACGACGAGTTCAGCAGTCGCACGACGGGCGCTGGCGGCATCGTCAACGCGCAGCGGCCAATTGAATCCGCCGCGTAGATTGCCGCGAGATCCCCGGCGGAGAGCGCGCGGTCGTAGAGCGTCACTTCGTCGATCTGGCCGTGGTGGAAGAAGGCGGGCGATCCATTCTCGATGTCCGCACCGATGATGAACGGGCGCGTGTCGTAAACGATGGAGCCGGTCACCGCGCTGGCTGCCACCGCCACGCCATCGAGATAGAGCGTCTGCGTGTCGTTCGTGTCGTCGAACGTGAAGGCCATGTGGTACCAGCGGCCAAGTTGCGGCGTGAGGGGATAACTCAGAATCGGACCGAACCCGCTGGGCGTGGTGAGGACGCCGTGCAACGTCGTGTCCTGGAGCCACACGGTGAACGAGTCGAAGACCCCGGCACCGTAAGGCTTGCCGAAGAAGGTGCGCAGCCCGCCGTAGCCGCTGAAGTTCACCCAGCCTTCCACGGTGAGGTTCGCGGGCCGGAAATTCGTCGAGTCCGGCACTGACCAATAGTCGTTGTTGCCATCGAGGAGAAACGCGGTGCCGTTGTAGCCAGGGGAGTTGGTCGCACCGTTCACCGGCGCGACGTCGCCTGAGTTCATGAGGTTGGTTCCGCTGTGGCCGGGCCACCAGGCGATCAAGCCGTTCGTCAGGTTCAAGCAGGCCGGGGTCAACTTCGTGCTGAGCGTCAGCGCGGTGGCGTCATAGCGCGTCTTCCACTCCCAACCCGCAGGCAAAACCGGCAGCGCGATGGATTGGAAGACGCCGTTCCGCGCCGCGTATCCGATGACGTTGAAGCTTTCGCCATTCGTCGGGACGTATCCGGGGCGGAGCGACACTTCCAAGCTGCCGTTGAGGTTCGCGGTGCCGGCGTAGGTCTCGCGCGTGTAGCCCGTGCCGGGTGTAGCGCCGCCCAGTTCGACCCGTGTCGAAGCACCGCCTCCCATCGCGTGAATGGTGTCAACCCCGAGCGTTCCGTCTCGAACCTCCACCACACCGTCGTTCTGAAAACGAACGCCGCCATAAGCGCCGGAGAAATAGGCCACGCCAGTGCTGGCCGATTTGCGGAGGGTCGCCCCGGCCAGGTTGTTGAAGAACGGCGGAGCGCCGCCGTTGTCGTAGAAGACCACCGTGTTCGTGCGCAGATCGAACAGGCCGGCGTTGTTCAGCACGGCCCCTTGCGACATCGTGAAGCTGCCCGGATCGAGCACCCGGATTGTGCCGAGATTTTCCAGTCGTGATGAACCGAACCATCGGCCCGGTCCCGCGCTCGCGAGGATGAGCGTGGACGGGCTGTTCGTAATGGTCGCGCCGGCTATCGAACCGCCGCTCCAATCGAAGACCCCGTTGCCGGCAAACGTGCCCGCGCCGTTCATCGTGCCGGCAAAAAACTCCAGCGTGCCACCATTCAAGGTCGAGGTGCCCGCGAGATTGATGGTGCCGCCGTCCACTTGCACGCGCCCTGCGCCGGAGATCACCGTGCCGCCATACAAGACCTTCCAGCCGTTTTGCAGGCGCAACATGCCCGCCTGGATATCGAGGGTCCCGCGATTGTAGAAGGCCACGCCGCCGTAGGCCGGGCTGAAGGTGTTCGTGGTCGCGCCGTTCACGCGGCGGAACACCGCGCCCGGTTCGTTGTAGAACTCAGTCGTGGCACCGGCGTTGTTGTAGCCGATGGCGGCATTCCCTTGCCCGACGAACACGCCGCTGTTCGTGAAGCGCGCGCCGGTGCCGAACGTCAGCGGACCTGCGTCCAGAAGTTGCACAGTGCCGAAATTCTGAAGCTGACCGCCGCCGAGATATTTTTCCGCGTTGCCCTGGATGCTCATCGTCATCGTGGCCGGAAAGGTGGCGGCCGCGTAGATCGCGCCGCCGTTCCAGTTGATCAGTCCGCCGCCTGTGAATACGCCCGCGCCGCCGAGCGACCCGGTCGTCAGTTCCAGTGTGCTGCTCACATTCACGGTGCCGGCGAGGTTCACCGCCGCGCCGACGATGCGGGTGAAACCATTGCCGCTGACGTTCACGCCGTTGTTCCAGGTGTGCGCCCCGGCCGTGAACTCGATGACGCCGCCGCCTTCCGGACGGAACTCGCCGCTGCTCGTGCCGCCGCCGCCGCCGAACTGCAACGTGCCGCCCAACCCATGCACGAGGCCGTGGTTGTGGAAGGAAATGCCCCCGTAGTTCGGATGAAAATTTGCCAGCACGCCGGAATTGCGGAACGTGCCGCCCGGCAGATTTTTAAACGCCGGGTAGGCGCCGCCATTGTCGTAATCGAACGTGGAGTTCGCCTGCATCTCGAACCAGCCCGCGTTGTGGTAGACGGAGCCTTGGGAAAAGGTGACCGCCGGGGCCGTCACGAGGACGGTGCCAAAGTTCGTGACCACGGAACCGCCGGTGAACCATTTGCCCGCCGCCGAAGTGATGCGCGTGGTGATGCCAGAGCCGGTCGTGAAATTCACGCCCACCAGCGCGCCGCCGGACCATTCGAAGGTGCCGGTGCCTTGGAACGCGCCGAGGCCGCTCAGATTCGCCGTCGCCAACTCGACCGTGCCCCCGCTGAAGGTGGTGAGTCCATCAAGCGAGAGCGTCCCGTTGAGGGAGCGGACCCGTCCGGCGCCGCTCACGCTGCCGCCATCGCCCAGGACCTTGGTGACATTGTCGAGCTGCAACACTCCGGCCTGGATGTCGAGCGCGCCCTGGTTGTAGAAGCGCACGCCGCCATAAGCGCCCGCAAACGTGTTTGTCATCCCGCCGGTCTGGCGCAACACCGCGCCCGGCTGATTGTAGAAGGCGACGCCGGCTCCGGCGTTGTTGTAGTCGAGGGCGGCTCGGCCTTGCGCGTGGAACACGCCGCTGTTTGTGAAGCTGGCGCCGGTGCCAAAGGTGACCACGCCATCGTCCAGGAGATTCACGGTGCCAAAGTTCTGGAGTTGGCCGCCGCCGAGATATTTTCCCGCACTGCTCTGGATGTTCATGGTCATCGTCGCGGGCAAGGTCGCGGTCGCGTAGATCGCGCCGCCGTTCCAGCGGATCAATCCGCCGCCCGTGAACACTCCCGCGCCGCCGAGTGACCCGGTCGTCAGTTCCAGCGTGCTGCTCACGTCCACGGTGCCGCCGAGATTCACCGCCGCGCCGACGATGCGGGTGAGGGAATTGCCGCTGACCTTCGCGCCCGTGTTCCAAGTGTGGGTCGCGGCCGTGAACTCGATGACGCCAGCCGCCTGCGCACGGAACTCACCGTCGCTCGTGCCGCCGCCGCCGAGTTTCAGAGCGCCGGCCGTCGCCTCCACCAGTCCACTGTTGTGAAAGGCAATGCCGCCGTAACTCGGGTTGAAATCGGTCACGCCGCCCGCATTTCGCAGCGTGCCGCCCGGCAGATTCCGAAAGGCCGGGTACGCACCGCCGTTGTCGTAGAAGAACATGACATTCGTGGTTTGCAGGTTGAACAGCCCCCGATTGTTGAAGACGGAGCCGCTGGAGAACGTGATCGTGCCGGAACCAAGCACCGTCACCGTGCCGTGATTCGTGAACGTGGAGCCGCCGTTCAACCATTTGCCATCGGACGAGCTGATGACCATTTGCACATTCGTTTCGAGCGAGGCATTCGCGCCCGCTGTGACGGAGCCGCCCGACCACACAAACGTGCCGGGGCCGGCCAGCGCTCCGGTGCCGACGAGTTCCGCACCGGTGGCCAGCTCCAGCGTCGAGCCGGACGTGAGTTGAGTGACGCCGGCGAGCGTGATGCGGCCGGCGCTGACTTTGACGCGGCCCGCGCCGGTGGTCGTCCCGCCGGTGTAGAGGTTCTTGGTGTAATTTTGCAGGAGGAGCGTCCCGGCGGGCGCATCGAGGTTGCCCGTGTTGTTGAGCAACCATCCACCGTAGAAGCCCGCGAATTGCGCAACGCCACCACCGACTTTGCGCAGCACGCCGCCCGGCAGGTTGTTGAACGCGATGCTGCCGCCCGAGTTGTTGTAGGCGAAGTAACTGTCATCGAGCATTTCGACCACGCCGCGGTTGTCGAGGCGCGAGCTGTTGCCGCCCCAGAACTGCGCATTCGTCGCGAGGCGCAGCATTCCATTGTTCGTCACCACGCAGGAATAAATCGTCACCACGCCGGAGGGCGGCACGGTCAGCAGCCCGGCGCTGGAATTCTCCAGGATGCCGCCGTCGATCCATCCGGCGCTCCAGTTGATCGTTCCGCGGTTGAGGAGCCTGGCCCCGATTTGCTTCCGCTCGTTGCTGGTCATGTTCACGGTCACGCCCGGATCAATCGTGGCCGTGCCGGTGAAGCCGGCGCGCACGAAGTCCACGGTGCCGCTGCCGGTGAACGTCACGGCGTCATCCACGTAACCATTGATGAGCCGCACGACGCCCGTGCTGCCGAGGTTCACCACGCCGGGGCCGCGCAAGTGTGTGTTGTATTCTGATAGTTCAAAAATCGCCTCGAGCGTGGACGTGCCGGAAAGCTGGGCCGTCGCCCCGCAGCAGCCGTTGACCAGGCGAACCGTGCCTGCGCCGGTGATGCGGCTGCCATTCTCCCAGCGCATCGCGTCATAGAACGTGAACAATCCCGCCTGCACTTCGAGCACGCCGAAGTTGTTGAAGTATCCCTGGTGCGCGGTTTCAACGGAGCCGAGTTTCCGGAACGTGCCGTGGTTCACGAGGCCGCGGTTGCCCGCGCCAAAGCTGGGATACAGGTTCAGCGCGTACGGCCCGCTCGCCTCCCACAACCCGGTCGGCCCGTTGTTCATGACCGACTCGTCGCCGTAGATATGCCCTTCGAACCAGCGCACCGTACCCGAGTTGTTGAACGTGGCGGAGTAAACGGCCTTGCCCGCGGTGTTCGTGATGATCACGGTTCCGCTCGTGGGCACATTGAGCGAGCCGAGCTTCGCAGCCCCGCCGTAAAACTCGCCGCCATTCCAACGGAACACGCCGTTGCTGCCGAGTTGCAGAATATTCTCGCAGTGAATGCGTCCCCCGTGCTGGGTGAGAAACTTCACGTTGAGGTTCGAGGTGTAAAGCGTACCGCCCGAGTGCGTGAGTCCATACACGTTGATGAACGCGAACGGGCGCGCCTCCGGGTTGCCGTTGATGAACACGCTGGCTTCCGCGGGCGGGAGGCCATACGGACTCCAGTTCGCCGGGTTGTCCCAGTTGTAGTTGTTATTGTTTGGATCTCCATCGCTGAAACTCCCGGCCGTCCAGATGTAAACCGGGTGCCAGTCCACGACGAAGTTCACGGAGACGGAACCGCTCAGCGCGGGCACCTCGCGGTTCCGGGCAATCACCTGGATGTTGTAACTGCCGTTGCGCAGATTCGCGCCGCCGGGCTGCGGCGTGCCACCCGGCATTCCCCAAACGAAATCCTGATAGCTCAACGTAATGACGGACGAGGAGTCTGACCACGAACTGCCGTTCCAATACTCGAAGCCACCCGCCACCCGCCGGGCGAAGTACATCGTCACGAGGTCCACGCCGGATTCAGCATCGCCGGCCAGCCCTTGCAGCGCAGGAAGGAAGTTGTTCGTGAAGACCTCGCCCTCGCCGATGTTGATCGTCGCGAGCGGCGGGGTCGTATCGAGCGGCGAGCGGGACAGAACGAGGTTGTGGTAATTCGTATTGCCGGCGGCGTCGGTGACGTAGGCGTGAATGATGTAGTTCGCCTGGGCGAGTTGCGCGCGCGGCGGCAAAGTCCCCGGTGCCGGTGTCCAGTTCAGGCCCGCGACGTTCGCCGCCAGTTCCGCCCCAGCGCCCGCGAACGAACTCCAGTTCCCGCCGTTCCAGAATTCGTTCCCGCCTGCCTTGAACCACTCGATCTTGAACTTCACCGTCGCGGCTTCGCTGATGGTCCCGCCGAGTTGTTCGAAGTTGAAGACGACCTGCTGGTTGGTCAGCGGACTGAAGGCAATGGTCGGGCTGGAGGTGTCGATGGTGAACTGATTGACCTGCCACACGGACGCATGGTCGGCGAGATCGATCGATTGCGCGTGGACCTGGTAGGCACCCGACGGCAACGATGGCAGCGTTTTCGTCCAGGTCGTCGTGCCGTCGGCCCACTTGGTGTGGCGCACGAAATCAAACACGTTGGTGGCAAACACACCATTGACCCAATCCCACCACCAGCCGTCCGCCGTGCGGGCCAGCGCCACTCGCACACGCTTGACCGCGTTGTCGTCCGAGGCCGTGCCCGTCGCGATGGAAACGCTTGGGGCCACCGTGCCGTTCGTGGGCGTGAGAATGGCAACGCCCGGATTCACCGCGTCGAAGAAGTAGGTCGAGGAGAGCGATGAACCCATCCAGCAGTGCATCCGGCCCATCTGCTGCGGCGTGAAGCGCGACTGGCAGCCGATGTAGTAGCTCATGATGTTCAGCGTATCGATGTTGGTGTACGACAGGGTGTTGCAACTGTCCGTGCCGGTGGGATTGCACGGCGCGGTGATGACGGTCACCCCTGGGTCCGGCGCGGTGTCAGAGCAAAAATCGCCCGTGCGATCGCCATCAAAGGTGTTGCGCCCCGCGAGTTCCTTGCAGTTCTGGCAATCGGTCGTCCATTCCGTCGTGCCGCGAAACGTATGCAGCAGTCCGAGCATGTGGCCCATCTCGTGACTCGAGCAGCCGAAGAACGAAGCCGCGAACCCGGTGCGGACGGGCGCGACCGACCAGTCTTGCAGCAACATTCCGCCGTTGCTCGTCAGCGACGAGGGGGAGAATGGAAACGTGGCGATGCCGCAATTTGCAAAAGTGTAGCGCGTGACGAACACATTCAACTGCTGGGCGGGATTCTCGCTGAACGCCGCCTTCAGCGCCGGCTCCGCGTTGCTGGGACAGTTGCGGTAGAGCGTGCTCAGGTTCGTGCGAATCGAATACACGAACTGGATGCGCGAGGCCTCGAAGTCCGTGTTGAGCTTGTCCACCTGCGCGGCGATTTCCGCCGGCGTGACGGCGACGTTGCTGCCGTCGTCATTCGCCAGCACTTGGAAACGCAAGCGCACGAGCTTCACCGCGGTGCTGCCATTGGGAATCGCCGCGTCACGATTCGCCGGTGTGTCGCAGGCCCCGAACGGAAGGCAGGTCCCCGTCAGGCTGGCCTTCCGGCTAAAGTCCTTGCCTTGTGGGCTGGCCATCCAGGATTGCATCGTGCCGCAAAACTCCGCCGGTGGCGGCACCGTGGGCGGCGCGCTCGTGGCTGAATCCGTGACGAGCAGAAAAGCCAGCGAGGCTGCGAACCCCAGGCGCATGCCTCTCGTCAGGGTGGGCCAAAGGAGGAGACGGGCGCTGCAAACACGGCGCGCGCCGAGGAGCGGTGGTTGTTTCATTCGTTTGTAAAAGCAGCGGGAGTGAATTGAATTGTGGCGCAGGCCGCCAGCGGCGCCCGCCCGGCGAGCGATTGGAGATAAGAAAGACAATGGCCGTTGAGGAAGCAACGCGCCGACGGTGTTGAATGTTTCATGCCAATGCCAAAGGCGGAGACCTTGGCGCTGCCGCTCTTCGCTTCAAGGGGTTCCGCTCAAGTGGCGGACGCTGGTCGCAACCGTTGAGACAAGCCATCGGCATCGCCTCCGAAGTCATTAAATCACCTCCGGGCCGGTTCGCTCCGTGTTGAACATCCAAATGGCGCGTGGCCGGGCAGGATGCTCACGGTTCGAGGCGAACGTGATCCAACCGATTCAACGGTGCAACGGCGGCCAGATCAATCAGGAGAAACATTCTGTTCAATGGAGCATGGGTTTGAATGGGCGGCCACGTTTGCCGATCTGCGCTTGCTTCCACGATAGCCGCGACCGCGGGCACCCGCGTCGTGATCAAATGGTCTGCTTGGACACGGAGACGAGACGGTGGCTGTCCTTCGATGGAACCGCCGCACCCTCACGGCACCTGGCGCACGACGTTCACCGCATCGCTTCTGAGTGTCGTCACCTTCTGCACCGCGCCGCCGGGCCAGGTGATTTCCACTGCGGCCAAGCTTGATGCGGTCCCGAGGCCGAAGGTCAGCACGGACTCCGATTGCGAAAGGTAGCCTTTCGTCGGCATGACCTGCTGCGCGAGCGTGCGGCCATCGACGCGCACCTTCACCCACGCGCCGATGGCGTCGCGGTTGGATTTCGCGCCGATCAATTTCAACCGCAACCAGTGATGGCCGAGTTTTTGATCGTTGCGCAGCAAGAGCGGCGGGCCTGCGATCTGCGTCAGCACCACGTCGAGGTCGCCGTCGCCGTCGATGTCCGCGTAGGCCGAGCCACGACCGACGATCGGCTTGAACAAATCCGCGCCCGCCTTCTCCGGCGGCACCGGCACGAAGGCTGCGCCTTTCCTCGAACTCACGTTCCAAAACAATTGCGCGGGCTGGCGATAGCTCTGGCTCTTCTGGATTTTGGAAATCTCTTCCTCGATGTGACCGTTGGCCGTGAGCACGTCGAGCCGGCCATCGAGATCGTAGTCGAAGAAGAAGAGGCCGAACTTGAGCAACTGCCGGCTCGCGGGTCCGAGACCCTCGGTGATGGCCTCGTCGGCGAAGAGCAGCGAATCATTCTGCGCCACGTAAAGCGCGTTCGGCTCGTTGGCAAAATTACCGATGGCGATGCCGAGCGCGTTGTCGTT
>JBBQYK010000094.1:0-14136 GCA_038208765.1 Verrucomicrobiota bacterium | reverse complement strand
GACCGCGCCCGCCGTCAGCACTTTCGGCGGCTGGCCCGCGCGCGTGAGCCGGGCCGCGACTTCGGCCTTGATGGCATTCACCAGCAGACAGCCGCCCACGGTCGAGCCGGGTGAGACCGGGGTTTCGAGTCCATCGATCTTCACCATCGCGTCGCCCACCGGCGCGCCGGTATCGAGCACGAGATCCGCGAAGTCCTGGAGTTTCTTCCCGCTCGTGTGCTGGCTGGTGCTGGCCTCGGAATGCAGGCGGCTAATAATGGCGACGACTTTCAACCCGCGCGCCTGAAAGCCCTGCGCCATCTCGATGGGCACGAGGTTGCATCCGCCGGACGAAGCGACGAGCGCGCAATCCACGGGCGACAAATCGAAGTTGCGCAGGATGCGCTCGGCCAGCCCGGAAACATTTTCGAGGAACATCGCCTGCCGCTGGCCGTTCGGGCCGACGACGAGATTGTGAAAGCTCAACGAGAGTTCCACGATGGGATTGAAACCGGGGAATGATCCGTAGCGCGGCCACATTTCCTCCACGAGGATGCGGCTGTGGCCGGAGCCGAAGAGATGCACCATGCGGCCCGCGAGAATCGTCTGCGCAAACCAGTCCGCCGCCTGCTCAAGGGCGGCACGTTGCGCGGCCACGGCGTCCACCAGCGCGCGACAGCGGGAGAGATAAATTTCAGCAGGCGACATGCGCGCGAAGATGAGCGGCGGGGGGAATGGGGTCAAAGATTTTGCGGAGCGCGGACCGCCGAGTCCGCGTGGTCTTGTCACAATGAGATGTGATTATGTCATGCGGCTTGATGAACTCGCGGACTCGGCGGTCCGCGCTCCTGCCCATACAGTTCCTTCCTGACAGCCCCGCCGATTCATGTTTGCCTTGTCGCCATGCAATCAAGCGCGACACCGCTTCTCACGGATTTGTTGAAGGCCGTGTCGCGCTCGTTTTACCTCACCTTGCGCGTGCTGCCTGCGGCGGTGCGTCCGCAAATCGGGCTGGCCTACCTCCTCGCGCGCACCACGGACACCATTGCGGACACGGAACTTGTGCCGGTCGCGCTCCGGCTGGCGGCGCTGCACGAATTGCGCGGGCGCATCCTCGGCACGCGCGCGCAGCCGGTGGACTTCGGCGCTCTGGCGGCGGCGCAACCGGACGCGCCGGGCGGCGGCACCAACGCCGAGCGCGTGCTGCTCGAACGCGTGGAGGAAGCCATCGGCCTGCTGGCGCACTGCCGGAGCGATGATCGGAAACTCATTCGCGACGTGCTCTCGACCATCACGAGCGGGCAGGAACTGGACTTGCAACGCTTCAGCGCCGCGCGCCCGGATCACATCGTGGCGTTGCACTCAGATCAGGATTTGGACGACTACACGTATCGCGTCGCGGGCTGCGTCGGGGAATTCTGGACGCGCATGTGCCGCGCGCATTTGTTCCCGCACGCGGCCTTGAGCGACGCCGCGCTTCTTCACGACGGCGTGTGTTTCGGCAAGGGTCTGCAACTGGTGAACATTCTCCGCGACCTGCCGCGCGACTTGCGTGCGGGCCGCTGCTACCTGCCGCTGGAACAACTGGGGCGCGTGCAACTCGCGCCGCACGATTTGCTCAATCCGGCGTCCGCGCGACGGCTGCGTCCGATTTACGACGAACTGATTGATCTGGCCGAGACACACCTAAGCGCCGGCTGGGAATATGCGAACGCTCTGCCGCGTTCCGCCGTGCGCGTGCGCCTCGCGTGCGCGTGGCCCGTGCTTATCGGCATGAAGACGCTGGCGCGCCTGCGCCAGGAGAATCCGCTCGATGCCGCGCAGCGCGTGAAGGTGAGCCGCGCGGAAGTGCGTGCGGTGATAATCGAGACGGTGGTGAAGTATCCCTTCACGCGTGCGTGGGAAAATTTATTCGCGCAGGCGAAAGGATAGCGGAGCGCCGGCTTCCAGCACGGCGCGTTCGTGTTTACGCATTCAACGAGCCGTGCTGGAAGCCGGCGCTCCGTCCGAACATTTGTCTTTCCGCGCGCGCTGGGTTCGGTTCAATCAGCGGCATGATGATTCCCATGATTCGCCACGGCGCGACGGGCGCGTTCGCACTGGCCGCGTTGCTCGTTGCCGCCGGTTGCAGCCGCACGATGAAAGAACCGGCCCCGGCCGTGAACGCCACGCCGCCTGCACCGGCACCAGCCAAGCCAGCCGTTTCCACCACGCTGCCTGTCGGCGTCATCTTCGATGGCAAAACTTTGACCGGCTGGGAAATCACCGACTTCGCCGGGCACGGAACGGTCCTTGCGACCAACGGCGAAATCCGGGTCGGCCTGGGGCACATGACAGGCATCACGCTGACGAACACGAACGATCTGCCGCGCATGAATTACGAAGTCTCGCTTGAGGCCATGCGCGTGGATGGCAGTGATTTTTTTTGCGCGGTGACGTTTCCGGTTGGGAAGGATCATTGCAGCCTCATCGTCGGCGGCTGGGGCGGGGGTGTGGTGGGGCTGTCCAACATCAACAGTGAGGACGCGTCGCAGAACGAGACGACGAAGTATATGAACTTCGCGAACAACAAATGGTTCCGGGTCCGTGTCCGCGTGGTGCCGGGGAAGATTTTGGCGTGGATTGACGACGACCAGGTGGTGGACGTGGACACGGCGGAGAAAGTCATCGGCCTGCGCATCGAGACGGAGTCCTGCACGCCGCTCGGATTCGCGACTTGGAACACGGCGGCGGCGTGGCGGAACATCCAGGTGAAGAAACTTTGACGGACTGAGTGCCGAGGAAGGGACGATCACATTTTGTGACAGTCAGGACGCGGAGTGTCTTGTTGCTGGCGGGTGTTTGGCCGCGCAGGAAAATTTCTACCGCGTCCGCGTTGTTCGCGCGCGTTGCATCCCGTCCTCACCACAGCGCGCGCGACCTTTGAAATCAGTTCATTCGCGCGGTTTCTCACGACGCAGATTTTCCTTCTCAGGATTCTTCTGTGCGTGGCGCGCACCACGGGACACGCCGCGCGCGCTGGCCCGGCATTTGCGAACGGCGGGCCGTGCGACGGTGGCTGGTTCTTTCTGGTGCTTCCTCAGGAATGTTGGTTGTCAAAGGTGCATGAACATGGGACAGAATAAATTTGTATGAAGCCCGAAACCCAATTTCGCCTCACGGCCTGCCTTGCTTTGCTCGGTCTGTTCCCGCTCCTGCCGATCCTGCGCGCGGCAGAAATGATTCCCGCACCGCCGCACCTTACCGGCGACAAGACCAGCAACGGCCAGCCACGCCTCGTCTTTCCGTATCCCGGCGCGCAGTCGTATGAAATCCTGAGCGCGGACAACCCGGCCGGGCCGTACACGCCGGACAGCACGTCCGGAAGATTTCTCGGGCCGACGTTCATCGTGACCAATCCCGCGCCGGGAAAATTTTTCAAAGTAGGCGCGGTGCCGATGAGCAGCAACGACCTGTTCATGGCCACGGTGCTGAACCGCCTGACCTACGGGCCGACGCCGGATGACATTGATCGCATCCGCAGCATCGGTGCGGACGCCTACATCGCGGAGCAACTGGCGGGCGAACTCATCCCCGAGACCATTGACACCGACACGCGGATCGTGAACACGCCCATCCCGCCCACGCCGCCCCATCCGCTCACGAACTGGATCCGTCGCTCCGTGACCGGCACGGCCACCGGTCCGAATTTCGGCATCTACCTGAGCGCGGCGGGGACCGTGTTCATTGACAACATCACGCTCGTCACCGGCACGAACGCGGACGTGGGGACGAACATGGTCACGAACGGCGACTTCGAGAATGAGCCGGTCACGAACGGCTGGCGCATCGGCGGTTCCATCAGCGCGGCCAACACGATGATCACAAACAGCCCGACCGTGGACGGCCAGGCGGCGACGGGTGACAAATGTTTGCGCCTCGTCGCGAGCGCCGGCAACACCACGCTGGGCAACGGTCTCTGGCAGCCGTTCACGACGAACGCCACGGTTTCTTCCACCCAGCGTTTCACGTTGAGCTTCTCGTATCTGCCGGTGCAGAACACCGGCACGAATGTCCTCACCTTGCGTTTGTCCGGCAGCCTCACCGTCGGCACGGCCACGTTGCCATCGCTGGACCCTGCGCCTCCGACTCCGCCCACGCCGCCGCCGGCCATCAGTCATGTGTATGAGCGGTTCACGAACACGACGGCGCGGCTCGAAGATTTGCGCGCGTGGCATGTCTTCCGCGCCATTCACAGCCAGCGGCAGTTGCACGAGGTGCTCGCGCAATTTTTCCAGAACCATTTCACCACACAGTTCTCCAAGACGGATGAGTACTTCGACAACAATTTCAATGCGGGCCAGTACACGAATGCCATCGTGCGTGAAAATCTCGCGCTCGATTTGCACTGGCGGGAGCACAGTCGCTTCCGTCAGGCGCTGCTGAATCCGAACTGCAACTTCCATGACCTGCTCAAGATCAGCATTGAGAGCGAGGCGATGATCATCTACCTCGACACGATTCTGAGCGGCAAGGCCGCGCCGAATCAGAACTACGCCCGCGAGATCATGGAACTGGGCACGATGGGCGCGGACAACGGCTACATCCAGCAGGACATCGTGGAACTGGCGAAGGTCTGGACCGGCTGGCGCGTGGACAAGAAGGACGCCAGCGTGGCGAACAATCCTTTTGCGCCGTTCATTTCGCACGCGAACCTGACGAACTTCGCGGACACGCCGGGCGTCTGGGTGCTGCACTTCAACACCAACCAGCACCATCTCGGCACCAAGGTGCTGTTCACGAACAATGTGATTCATCCTCGCTTCGGAGCGGCGTTCGGTGGCGGCACTTCCTATTCGCTCATTCTCAGCAACACGCTCGCCACCGGCACGAACGGCATGGCCGAGGGCTACAAGGTCGCGCAACATCTCGCGAACCTGCCGTACACGATGGAATATCTGAGCGTGAAACTCTGCCGCGTGTTCGTGCATGAGGATTTTCACTACGGCGAGTATGACTACACGCTGGCGACTCTTTCGCCCGAGGCGCAGTTGATCAAAGACTGCATGACGGCGTGGAACACGCCCGCTGGTGACGGTCGCAAAGGCAACATTCGCGGCGTGCTCACGACGATTTTCAACTCCGCGCTCTTCCGCAGCCACGGCGCATCGCAGCAGAAGGTGAAGACGCCGCTGGAGTTTGCGGTGAGCGCGGTGCGCGCCCTGCGCATGACCAGCACCGACACGAACAGTTGGGTGAGTTCGACTGCCGACAGCGACGGCTACGGCATCACCGGCACGAACGGGAACACGTATCCGCTCAGCCGGATGGGCGGCATGGGCCTGTTTAACAAGCCGGAGCCGGACGGTTGGTCGGAGTTTGGCCGCATCTGGATGAACACGGCGAACCTCTGCGAGCGCATGAGATTCGCGCAGCACCTGCTGATGGCGAACAACAATTCCCTCAAGACGAGCGACTACGGCAGCTCTGGTTTGCGGAACACATCGGACCCGGTGGCCTTGCTCCGTGCGAAATTGCCCGGCGCAAGTTGGAACAACGACGGCGCGGTGGTGGACTTCTTCCTCGGCCTGCTCTTTCCCGGTGAAGGCGCGGCGAATCTCGGACGCGACCGCGAGGCCGCGATCAATTACTTGAACACGGACGAGGCCGGCACCGGCAGTTCGCCGTTCAACGGCCTGTCTGGCGCGGCTTACGACGGCCGCGTGCGCAGCATGGTTGGCTTCCTCATGTGCCTGCCTCGTTTTCAGGAGCAATAATTTAACTGGAGAAACATTATGCCCAACATCATCACCCGCCGCTCGTTCCTCAGTAACGCCGGTCGTGCCGCCATCGGTCTCAGCCTGGCCTCGCTCACGACTCTGCCGCCCTTCCTGCGCCGCGCCCTCGCCGAGGGCGCGGTGGGCGTGAATGGCAAGAAGCTGCTCTTCATCTTCCTGCGCGGCGGCAACGACGGCGTGAACAACATTCTGCCGATCCTTGATCCGAGCTACCTCGGCACGCGCCCCGGCATCGGTATCCCGAAGCATCCGAATGGCGACAGCTTCTATCTCGGCACCGGCGGGCCGGGCAGTGTGCTGGGCGTCGATCCGCTCGCGCCGGGCGCGGCGCTGTCGTTGAACAACGGTTTCGCCGGACTCAATCCCGCGATGGCTGACCTCGTGCCGCTCTACAACGCAGGCGACCTTGCGCTCGTGCATCGCGCCGGCTACCGCAGCCTCTCGCGCTCGCACTTCGACTCCGAACAGTATTGGGAAAAAGGCACCGACGGCACGTCAGCGAACCGCGCCGTCACCGACGGCATCTGGTACCGCACAATTATTGAATCCGGCTGGAACCAGACGCACGCGCTCTCCGGCGTCTCGATTCAATCGAACATGCCCGCCTCCATGCGCGGCGAGCAGCCGATGACGAACCTCAGTTCCATCAGCCGCTACAACACGCTCGGCGTCCACAGCGCGAACGGTTCCACCAACACCGACCGCGTGAAGATGCTCAACGCGCTCGACGCCGCGAACACCCAGCCCTACCCGAAGAAGGACAACCGCCCGCTGGTTCACACGCTCGGCACGCAGTTCCGTGACACGCTGGAACTTTTCCAAGACCCGCTGTTCGCCTCCAACGCCTTCTTCGATACGAATGGCACCACCTCGCTCTTTCCGATCAGTGCCGCGTCCGATCAGCGCGGTCTCGGCAGCGGCGCCTACGGTTTGATGCAGAACATCAAGTCGTGCGCGCAGATTCTCGCGAACACTGACGCGGTGATTTGCGGCACGCAGCTCGATGGTTTCGACACGCATACCGGTCAGGTCACGGCGGGCAGTCCGCATCTCGGCGGGCACGCCAATTTGTTGCGGCGGCTGGCCTGGACCTATCACGCGCTCTGGCGGTTCTTCAGCAATCCGGCCTACAACATTCAAGGCCGCAATCTTTGGAACGACACCATCATCGTCACCATGTCCGAGTTCGGCCGCACCTCGGAGGAAAACGCCTCGATGGGCACCGACCACGCCGAGGCCAGCGTGATGTATATCGGAGGCGGCGGGGTGAACGGTGGCGTCCATGGCTGCGACGTGAACCCCAATCCCAAGCTCGGCGGCGCTCCGAACTGGGCCATCGGCAACGGCCTGAAGACCGGCGCGCTCTACTCCGCCGACACCAACGTCGGCTACCTGCGCCGCACCATTGATTACCGCAGCGTGCTCGGCGAAATCATCCGCGATCACCTCGGCGCGACGCAGAATCAGTTGAACCGCATCATCCCGGCCTACGCGAATGAATCCACTGAGCACCTGCTGAACGGCGGGTTGGTGCAGACCACTCCGATCATTGGTGAGTTGGGGATTGTCTGATGGTGGAACTGGTCGCGCTGCGACCAAACCATAGTGGGGCAGCCGTCTCGGCTGCCACGGAGTCCACGGGCCGTCTCGGCTGGTGTTCTTCAGCCGGGACGGCCAAAGGACGGCGGCAGGCGGGACGCCTGCCCCACTACGTAATTGTCGCGCTGCGACCAGTCGCGCCGCGCAGAGCGGCGCGAGAGAACAACCGGACGTGTGCGGCCCGTTGCACCTCTCCCGCCGCCCGCTCTGCGCGGGCGGGTTTGTCGCAGCGCGACAAACTCTACCTTACGTGCCCTACGCCGTGATTGCGCCCCGCGCGGTCACGGCGTAATCATTTCCGCATGTTCCCGTTCCGCTCATTCTTAGCCGCGCTGGCTCTGGCTGGCGCGTGCGGCACGCGCGCGGATGATGCGGCGGACCGGCACTTCCACGACAAGGTCAAACCGCTCCTTGATTCGCGCTGCATCAGTTGTCATGGCTCAGACAAGGTGAAGGGCGCGCTGCGCCTCGACTCGCGCGCGGCAGCTCTGAAAGGCGGCGAGAACGGTCCCGCAGTCATGCCCGGAAAACCTTCCGACAGCCTGCTGCTCCAGGCCGTGATGCACGCCAAGCCTGACTTGGAAATGCCGCCCAAGGAAAAGCTCACCACGAACGACATCGCGGTGTTGCGCCGCTGGATTGCTGACGGCGCACCGTGGCCCGCCGCGCCGACCAATGAAATTTCCGCCGCGCCATTGAAACCCGGCGAACGCCTCGGCGACGCGTGGAGTGATCCGCGCAATCCCATCGTGAAAATTTTCGGCGGGCAGCGGCTGGATTTGTGGTCGCTCCAGCCGGTGCGGCGTGTGGAACCGCCGGTGGGGAAAAAAGTAATCAGCAAGTCAGTTATCAGTGGAGCGAAGGGCGGTGCAATGCGTTCACCGATTACTGACTCACTGATGACTGATTACTCCCCCCGCCACCCCATCGATCAATTCATCCACGCGAAACTTGCCGAGAAGAAACTCACGCCCGCGCCCGAGGCCGACCGGCGCACGCTGGCGCGGCGGCTTTACTTCGATCTCACCGGCCTGCCGCCGACACCGGAGGAGCTGGGCGAATTTCTCCGCGACTCGCGCCGCGATGCCTACGAACGCCTCGTGGACCAACTGCTCGCCTCGCCGCGCTACGGCGAGCATCAGGCGCGGCTCTGGCTGGACGTGATCCGCTACAGCGACAGCAACGGCTTCGACTGGGACGAGTTCCGCCCGAAGGCATGGCGCTTCCGTGATTACGTCATCCGCGCGTTCAATGCGGACAAGCCTTTCGCCGAGTTCATTCGCGAACAACTCGCGGGCGACGAATTGCTCGAAGGCGCGCCGAAGAATGAAGCCGAGCAGGACGCGCTCGTCGCCACCGGCTACCTGCGCCTCGGCCCGCAGGACAATTCCGCCGGCGCCTTCAACGAGCAGGACCGCAGCCGCGCCGAACTGATGGCCGACCTGACCGAGACGACGGCGAGCGCCTTTCTCGCCATGACGCTTTCGTGCAACCGCTGCCACGATCACAAATACGATCCGCTCTCCCACGCCGACCATTACCGGATGCGCGCCTTCTTCGAACCGGTGAAATTCGCGGATGATGTGCCCATTGATGTCGCGCCGGAGCAGGACGCCATTCGCGCGCAGAACAAGACGCTGGATGAAAAGCTCCAGCCCTTCACCGCCGAACGCGACCAGCTTCTCGCGGGCGTGAAGAAGAAGTTGCGTGAAGAGAAAGTTGCCAAGCTCACGCCCGAGGAGCGCGCGCTGCTGGAGACGCCGAAGGAGAAACGCACCAATGATTTGAAGGACAAATTTGCCGCGCTGGAAAAGAAGGTCGAGCCGAAGGACAAGGAAGTGCAGGGCGCGCTCACCGAGGATCAGAAGAAGCAACATGAGTCGCTCACCAAACAGATTGATGCGCTGAAGAAAGAACGCCGCGCCTTCACCCTCGCGCTGTTGATGACGGACAACTTGGAGAAAATTCCCGTCACGAAAGTTTTGTTCCAGGGCAACCACAAAGACCCACGCGAGGCGGTCGTGCCCGGCTTCATTTCCGCGCTCGATCCCAATCCGGCGGAAATCAAGAAGTCGCGCAACGCCAAGACGACGGGCCGGCGGCTGACGCTGGCGGACTGGATTGCTTCGACGAACCACCCGCTGACCGCGCGCGTGTTCGTCAACCGCGCGTGGCAGCAGCACTTCGGCAGCGGCTTGGTGGCGACGGCGAATGACTTCGGCCTCGCCGGCGCGAAGCCGACGCATCCTGAGTTGCTCGACTGGCTGGCGGGTGAATTTGTCCGTGAGGGCTGGAGCGTGAAGAAGTTGCACCGGCTGATGGTGACGAGCGCGACCTACCGGCGGGGATCAGTAATCAGTGAGTCAGTGATCCGTAAATCAATGAAGGCGGGCGACGCGGCTGCGCCGGTTACTGACTCACTGATGACTGATTTCTCCCACCAAAACATCCGCCGCCTGAGCGCGGAACAGTTGCGTGATGCGCTGCTCGCCGTGTCTGGTTTGTTAAAGCGGGAACACGCGGGCGGCCCGCCCATCTGGCCGGATTTGCCGCCTGAAATTTTGCAGGCCAACCCCGCGTTCCTTGATGACAACGAGACGAAAACGAAGGGCTGGTATCCGTCGCCGAAGACGAATCAAAATGTGCGCAGCGTCTTCCTGATTCAGAAGCGCACGGTGCGCGTGCCGTTCATGGAAACGTTCGATCTGCCGGAGAATTCCGTCTCCTGCGCCCGCCGCAACGAGTCCATCGTGGCCCCGCAGGCGCTCTCGCTGCTGAACAGTTCGCTCACGGTCGAGACGTCGCGCGCGCTCGCCAGCCGCGTGCAACGTGAAGCGGGAAATGATCTCGCGAAGCAGGTGAACCGTGCTTTTGCCCTCGCGTTGCAACGCGCGCCTGACCAAGAAGAGCAGCGGGCCTGCACGGAACTCGTCCGCCAGCGCAGCCTGGCCGAGTTGTGCCGCGCGCTGCTGAACTTGAACGAGTTTATCTACGTGGATTGAGCCGCGCGCCCTTTCCAACCAAACAAACAGCGCAGGTTTTCACCTGCGCTGTTTTGTTTTGACGAGTCGTGTTGGTTCTTACTGGGGCGGAGGCGCGGCCTCGCGGCGCGGCGGGCGCTGGCCTTCGCCGCCGGGACCGCGTTGACCGCGCGGGCCTTGTCCTTCGCGCCCGTCTTCGCCGAGGTTCGGGCGGTCTCCCGCGCCGCGCGCCGGGCGCATTTCTTCCGGCGTGATTTTGCCGTCTCCGTTCTTGTCCAGCTTGGCGAGCGCAGCGGAGGCGTTCTTGATTTCGTCGGCGTCGAGCACGCCGTCCTTGTTCACGTCCAGCGCGGCGAAGAGCGGGGCCACCATCTGGCCGCGCGGGCCGCCGGGAGCGCCGGGGCCACCTTCGCGATTCTGTCCGGGACGGTCGGCGTCACCGGGAGCGCCTTCACGTTGAGGCGGACGGTCGCCGCGCGACTGGCGGGGCTTCTCGGCGTCTTGGGCGAAAGTCATCGCTGGCAACGCAAGCCCCAGCGCCATCAAAAGTGCGGTCGTGTTCTTCATAATCTTTTCTTTCTTCGTGGCCACCGTGTTGGTCGCCTTCACCACATGAGACGGCCGCGACGTAAAGGTTCTGTTTCGTTTGGCGAGAGAATTGTTAAGCGAAGGTAAATGTGTAGTGGGGCAGCCGTCCCGGCTGCCGTTCGTCCACTGGCCGTCCCGGCTGGTGGAGCAACGCAGTCGGGACGCTGCCCCTCTACGGTCTGTCGTGTGAATAAAAAGAGCGCAGCGGCTGCGCTGCGCTCTCGTTTTCAAAATGGGGAGCGGCTTACCAGCCCGGATTCTCCGGCAGACACGCATCGAATTCTTTGACCAGCTTCGCCTCGTAATCACCGGCGTAGGTTCCGTTGAAAAATTTCTCCAGCGCTTCGTCGTGCAGTCGCTGCCATGACGCTTCTTCTTGGCCAGGATTGATCGGGAAGAAGAGCGCGCCGTTGCCCTTGGCCGCTTTGAAGTCGCCGGGCGCGTCGCCGATCATCAGGATTTTCGTGGGCGCGTATTTGTCCTTGGCCGCAAATTTCAAATGCTCGGTCTTCGTGCCCATCTCCTGGCCGGCGATGATTTTCACGTAACCCTCGATGTTCGACGCGGACCATTCGCGCTGGAGCGCATCGACCGGGGTTTGCGAAATACACATGGCGTCAGCCTGGGCGTTGATCTTCTTCAGGCACTCGACGACCAGCGGGAAAGGCGGCACGCCGTGGACGATGTCCGCAACCTGCGCGTTCACGGCGTCGGACCAGCGCTTGGTTTGTTCGAGACCCTGGTTCCCGTTCTTCACCTCGGCGGCGAGCGTGGCGTTGCCGAGCTTGGTCTCGCGGGCGATCCATTCCTGCACGGCGGCGCTGTCCGGGACCTGCACGCCGCGCGCCTGCACCTGCGGACGCTCGCGCAGGAGATCAAGCGCGCGCACGAGCGCGGGGAAGCGGTTCGCGCCCCGCGTCTTCGAGTAAAGGTTCACGAAGTCCCAGCACTCACGCGCGTATTTGCTCACGGCCTGAAGGCCGAAGTGCTTGATGAACATGGGCGTGAAGCACTCCTTGTGCTTGATTTCCATGCTGTCAAAAATGCAGCCGTCGGAATCGATCCCGACGAAGAATTCCTTCGCGGGTTTGAAATCTTTCAACACTTGTGCCGGGTCGCTCATAAATTTTTAAGGGCGCAAAGTAAGGCGGGGAAGGGCGTGGGCAGTCAAACAAGTTTTCGCGGACGAGGGTGGCCGGGACGCATCTTGCCCCTGTTGCTGGCCAGCCGCGAAGCGGCCCAGGAAATTAGCCAGACACGAAGTGTCTGGTATGGGAATCGACCCTGGTGCGTCCTGAAAGGACGGTGGAGTCCCGCCGGGACGAAAACACTTTCCCACCGCCCACCCGGCACTTCGTGCCGGGCTAATTTCCTGCGGTCGCTCCGCGACCAAAAGCCCTTGCCGAGGCTCAACGACAACAGTGGCAAGATGCACCCGGGTGCCCGGGGTGCATCTCCACACGGTTGCTTTTTCAAGCGGGGAGGCTGGCGAGTGCGGCACGCTTCGCGGTCAGGGGCAGCATCGTTCCACGGTGCGCGGTGGCGGCGCGGTTGATGAATGAAGAGTTTCAGAAAGAACGAACGGGCGCGTTCGTTTGAACGCGCCCGCCACAACACCCCCGTCTTGGGGTACCAAAAACCGGCTCGCGCCGGAAAACTTCACGCTTCGCGGTAGGTCTGAAGATGTCCCCGCATCGTGAGGATGGCCTGCGAATGAATCTGGCAGATGCGCGACTCAGTGAGGCTGAAGATCTCCGCGATTTCGCGCAGGCGCATGTCCTCGAAATAGTAGAGCGCGAGCACCTGACGCTGCATCTGGGGAAGTTCCTGAAGATGTTCGCCGAGGATTTCGGCCATTTCGTTGCGGGCCACGCCGTCGAGCGGGTTCTCCTGCTTCGGGTCGGCGAAGGCATCGTATTGCGAGGGTGAATTGTCGCCTTCATCGCCGAGCGCGGCATCAAGGCAGACGAAGGTGGCAGGGCGGATTTCTTCGAGGAGCTGCTGGTAATCGTTGAGGGAGATTTGGAGGGCGTTGGCGACTTCGATCTCGGTCGGCACGCGGCGTTTTTTCTGTTCGAGAATTTTGATCGCCTCCTGGACTTTCTTCGCCTTGCTGTGGATGGAACGCGGCACCCAGTCCATGCGGCGCAGTTCGTCATACACAGCGCCGCGAATGCGGACGCGGGCGTAGGTCTCGAAGGTCGAGCCGAGCTTGGGATTGTAATGGCGGATCGCGTCGAGCAGACCGACGAGTCCGGCGCTGTAAAGGTCCTCGGCATCGACGTGCGCGGGCAGCGACATCTGGAGGCGGCCGACGACGGTCTTCACGAGCGGGAGGAACTGCTCGACGAGGCCGGCCTCGGACTGTTCGCGCGTCGATTTGCAGGCGTAGCTTTTCCAGAGGACGGCTTCGCGGGCGAGGCGTTCGGATTTCTTTTCGTCACGGACTTGGAGGTTGAGGATCATAGGAGCGAGCGTTTTTTGGTTTTGGTTGTTGAGCCACGCACCCGCATGAGCAGCGCGGGTCTTCAACCCGGAGCTGTCAGCACTGTTTGAGTTTAATTGCGTTTGCATAGCCGGACGGGCTTTAGCAGCGGCCTTGCCAACGTGAACGGGAGGCCGGGAGAAGCACGAAATGCCCCTGTAGGAATTCAAGAAATCAAAGAAGTCTGCCGCTAGTCTTCGCCGACGGCCCGCCACTGTCCCGCCGCTTTGCCTCGTGGTGTCCTGTGCTGTCCAAGTCCGCGACAGTGTTGGAGCGTGAGAGCGGGCGCGGAAATTTCGGCGGGAGTTCAGAGGACAACAGGACGCGGGGAGAAATTCCAAATCCCAAATTCCAAACAAATTCCAACGGGCTCAAATTTCAAACGGAGTGCCACGCGCGGGGCCTTTTTCGCCGCTCCTTCTCCCTTCACCAAAATCAAAAATCCCCTCCCGCTTGCGCAGGAGGGGATGGGCACAAGGAGAAGTTCGTTCAGTCCACCGTGCGGATGCGGAAGAACCGCTGGGCCGAGTTGGTCGCGGCGTTGGTGAAGGAGAGGAAGTCGCCGAGGGCGGTGTTAGTCCAGAGGGGCGTCCAGCTTCCCGCGTTCAGGTCGTCCTTGTAGTCGATGGCGTATTGTTTCCCGGCGCGCGTGCCCCAGGTGAGTTCCACATTGTCGCCGGTGAGCACGCTGCTGGCGAAACTCGGCGCGCCGAGCACTTCGACCGTG
>JBBQYK010000093.1:0-14191 GCA_038208765.1 Verrucomicrobiota bacterium | reverse complement strand
AAACCAAACAAGAAACTTTCCGCGCGCACTTTGTTTTGCCAAAAGTTTTTCGTGGTGCTGAACTTCGCCATGCACTGGTTGAAAGCACCGGCCCCACTCCGACAATTTTTCCCCGCGCGCGCCGTCGCGCTCGCGCTGCTCCTCGCGCCGCTCGCCGTTTCTGCGCAAAACGCGGACGTGCCGAACAAGGCGCTCAAGCTCGACGGCCTCGGCAGCTACGTGGTGCTGCCGCCGGACATTTTCCGCGACCTCACGCAGTCCACCGTCGAGGTGTGGGCGAAGTGGAAGGAGTTCGCGTGGTACTCGCGCGTGTTCGAGTTCGGCGCGGGGTATCAGTCGGTGAGTTTGTTCAATCACATGACGAACTCGGACCTGCGCTTCAACATCTACCCGCGCTACGCGAAAAATGATCGGTCGTCCATGTTCACCGCGCCCGCGCTCGGTTTGTTGCGCACCAACGAGTGGATTCACCTCGCGGCCGTGAGTGGCGCGGGCGGGATGCAGCTCTACGCGAACGGACGTCTCGTGGCGCAGCACACGAACGCGCTGACCTTCGCGGACATTAAGGTTTCCCAGACGAACGTGCTCGGCCGGGGTCTGGCGCGCGGGCTGATGGACAAGGATTTTCGTGGCGAGTTGGATGAGGTGCGGGTGTGGGATCATCGCCGCACGCTGGCGCAAATCCGTGACGGGATGTTCAAGCGGATGCACGGCACGGAGGAGGGCTTGACGCATCTGTGGAATTTCGACGACGGCACGGCCAGCGATTCCGGGCCGGAGTTTCATCACGGAAAACTGATCGGCAAGGCGCGCGTGGGCACGGTGGATTTGGATCTTGCGCCCGCTGTTGCGCCGATCGTGGCCGTAAGGCCGCCGCCCGCCGTTCCGATGGCCGCCACGCCGGCGGTTTCCCACGCTCCCCCGATGGCGGCCGCGCCGATTCAGGTGGCCGTGGCCGCGCCTGCGACGAGTTCAAACGCCGCCGTGTGGTGGATCGCCGGCTCGCTGATCACGCTGGTGGCGATGCTGGCGTGTTTGATGATGATGCTCCGCCGCAGCGGACTGGGCACGCCGAAGCAACTGCTGCCCGCCGCGACGGCCGGTGCCTTGACGGCAGGAGGCGCGTCGAATGATCCGGCGTTGAAGGAACGCGCGCTGGCCGACCTGACGGATTTCGCGAAGCAAAGTCTGGTGCAGGGACTTTATTCGCAACGGGCGGCGCTGCTGGAGACGCATCAGAAGGCACAGAAAGAACTGGCGCAACTCGAAGCGCGCGTCGTGGCGCTGCGCTTGCCGGAGCGCATTCAGGCGTATGAAACACGCATCTCCGAACTGGAAGGCCAACTCACCAACCGCAGCGACGAACTGCGCGAACTGACGCTCGCCACGCTGCAAGTGCTCCGCCAGAAACTCGAGGAGGAGAAGCAGAAGGAGACGAAGCCGGGGCGCTTCAATTGAACTCGTTTGACAGGAGTTGCGGACCGCCATGTCCGCAGTGCCAGCCGCCTCCACCGGACATGGCTGTCCGCTGCTCCGCCCACTTCTAGCGCGCTTCCGGCTTGCGAATGACGAGGAGGGAACTGGCCACGGTATCTTCGCCGTTCACGGGGCTGTTCTTGATGTTGCCGTTCGCCATCCAGAGTTGCGCGGACTTGCCGCCGTCGAAATTCATCGCGTCGGTGCAGCCGAGGGTCACGAAGTATTCCGCCAGTTCCGCCAGCTTCATGCCCACGGAGAGGTTCGCCTGCCGGCCATCGACGGTGATGAAATAAATGTGCGTCGGACTCCAGCCCACGGCGGAGCGCGGGTGGCGCTGATATTTCGACTCCTCGGCATAACCACGGGGGGCATCGGGCGGACGGCTTCTGGCCGTGAACGCCTTGCCGTCCTTGATGAGCGCGGGGCCGCCGGCGATGGCGGCTTTCACGCCGGACAAATTCGGCGTGGTGGTGGTGGCGAGTTGCAGCACCAGGCCGGGCTTGAGTTCAGGCAGGTCGGCGAGCAGTTGCGCGCCGAGCGAGAAGACCATCGTGCCGGGGGCGAGGCGGGCGTTGCCATTGGTCGCCACTTCGCGGACGCGGGCGCGATAATTTTTCCCCACTTCGAGCGGCAGCCACGGGCCGTCGCCATCTTTTTCCAGAATGAGTTCCGGCCCGCCCGTCGCGCGGGTCGAGGGGCCGAGCGTGGGGGTGAAAAGAACCGCCGTGTTGGCGCGGCGCTGCTGATTGAGGCCGAACGGCGTCTTCTTTCCATCCGGCCAGGTCGCGTAGAACAGTCCCTTCACTTCATCCAACTGCGGATGGCCGTTCGTATCAAACCACACGCACACCGTGTCGGGCGCGCTGATGAGTTCGCCGTTCATGATTTGCAGCCCGCGCGGATCGCCGGCGTAGGTGGGCTGGTCGCGCGTGTAGAAATCGCCGTTGACGCCGGCAATGGCCTCGCCGACTTCCGGCGGCACGGCGGCGGCCTGGTCTTTGATGTAACTGACGGCCAGAACTTGGTCGCGCGCGTGGGCAGAGTAGAAGCCGAGGTCTTTGCGGGAGCGATCAATTTTCAGAATGTGCAGGGACCAGGGCTGGCCGTCGTCGGTGGTGAGCTTGTGGTTGCGATAGGTGACACCGGCGGGGCCAGCGGCGGCCTGCGCGGGCGTAGGACGGGCGGCGCGGGGTTCGTCCAGCAAGACAGGCGCGGCCTCGGCCACCATCGCCGGCTGCGGCGCGAGGCGGGCCGGCCTGCGGCTGTCTTGCGCCTGGGCGTGAAAAATGCCCGCGCCGATCACGCCAACGATCAGCAGCACGACCAGGTCGGCCCCGAGGCAGATGGCAGTGATGGCGAGTGGCGAAAGAACACGCGGACGCGGCGGCGGCAACGGCGACGGAGTGGCGCTGTGAGAATCGGGCTTGAACACGGGGCGGATTCATAACGAGCGGACGGCCTTTCGACAACTCTGGAATCGTGACAAAGTTGTCAAAAATCGCGCGGGACCGATTCATCTTTAGACTTGTCCGCTTCGTGCTGAACCGTTTTCTTCACGCCCACGCAAATGAAACAACTCCGCATCGGTCTCATCGGTTACGGCTTCATGGGCCGGACGCACTCCAACGCTTTCACGCAGGTCAAAAATTTCTTCGACCTCGAATACCAGCCCGTCCTCCAGGCCGTCTGCGCGCGCGACGCGGAGAAGGCGAAGGGCTTCGCCAAAAAGTGGGGCTACGAATCCATCGAGACCGACTGGCGCAAGCTCGTGGAGCGCGACGACATCGACGTCATTGACATTGCCGCGCCGAACAACGTCCACGCCGAGATCGCCATCGCCGCCGCGAAAGCCGGCAAAGCGATTCTCTGCGAAAAGCCGCTTGGTCTGAATGGTCTCGAAGCGGAGAGGATGGTCGCCGCTGTCGCGAAGGCGAAAGTGCCGAACATGGTTTGGTACAATTACCGCCGCGTCCCCGCCATCACGCTCGCCAAGCAACTCATCGATGAAGGCCGCCTTGGAAAAATCTTCCACTACCGCGCGAAGTTTTTGCAGGACTGGACGATCAGCGCTGACTTGCCGCAGGGCGGAGCGGGCCTGTGGCGTCTTGATGCGAAAGTGGCCGGCAGCGGCGTCACGGGCGACCTGCTCGCGCACTGCATCGACACCGCGATGTGGTTGAACGGCAGCATCGACACCGTGACCGCCACGACCGAGACCTTCATCAAAGAGCGCAAGCACACGCTGACCGGCAAGATGCAGAAGGTGACGATTGATGACGCGAGCCTGTTCCTCGCGCGCTTCAGCAACGGCTCGCTCGCGACCTTCGAGTCCACGCGCTACGCCCGCGGCCACAAGGCGCTCTACACCTTGGAAATCAATGGCGAGAACGGTTCGCTCGCCTGGGACTTGCATGACCTGCACCGCCTTCAGGTCTTCGATTACAAGGACGAGAGCAAAATTCGCGGCTGGAAATCCGTCCACATCACCGACGGCGATCATCCTTACATGAAGAACTGGTGGGTGCCGGGTCTGGCGATTGGTTACGCTGAGACCTTCGTGCATCAGGTCGCCGACTTCATCCAGGGATTGTCGAGCGGCAAGATGGCCGCGCCGACGTTCAAGGACGGACTGGCCACGGACTACGTGACCGACGCCGTGCTCAAATCCGCGAAGACGAAGCGCTGGGAGAAGGTCAAAAAGGTCAAGGGCGCCTGAATCCTGAATGAGTTTCGTCTGAACAACGTCAACACGACAACTTTATGAACATGAAAACCATTGCCGTCAGTCTGGGTCTGGCCGTGAGCGCGCTGGCGCTGCACGCGGAAATCAAAGTCGATGTCAGCAAGCTGCCTCCCGCAGCGGCCAAGAAAGGCGTGAACTTCGCCACCGACATCAAACCGCTCTTCGAGAAGGGTTGCGCCAAATGCCACGGAGCCGACGTGGAAAAACCCAAGGGCAAGTTCCGCTCCGACTCCGCCGCCAACGTCATCAAAGGCGGCGGCGAGGGCGCGGCCGTCACGCCTAACGATCTCACCAAGAGTCCGATCCTGGCGATGATCGCCTGGCAGACTGAGGACGAGGAAATGTACATGCCGCCGAAAGAAAACAAGGCCAAGATCGCGCAGCTCACGAAGGAAGAAGTCGGTCTCGTGCGCGCGTGGATCGAACAGGGCGCGAAATAATTTTCCAGCCAAGTTTTCGCAAAGACGCCGTCGCGTTGACGGCGTCTTTTTTCTGACGTTGGGCCGGCTTTCCAGCCGGCTTGTTGCGAGACTTTCCAGTCTCGCGACCGGAACACCACCGTTGGCTGCATCTGGCCACTGTTCTTAACCGGCGAGGGTGACGGAAAGCCAATCGCTGGTCGGGCGTCGTCGCTCCGCGCGCGGCCGAGGCAGCGGTGGTCGCAGGACTGCGTGTCAGCGAATCGAACGGAAAAAATTCCCCGGCCCCGCAGTGTTTTACCGGCTGCGCAAACTGTAGGTGTGAATCAAGGGGTGAGAGCGACCCGTTCCCGGCCCGAGTAAATATTCATTCGCTCGGCGCGCAGAAATCCCGCCAGCGTCTGCTTGCTGGCGCGCGCAAACTCCACGGCCAGGCTCGACGGCGCGGAAACCGCACCGACGATGGGCAGCCGCGCGGCCAGCGACTTCTGCATGATTTCAAACGACGCCCGTCCGCTCACGATGAGGAGGTGTTCATCGAACGGGAGCAGGTCGTTCAACAATCCGAAGCCGATGACTTTGTCCACGGCGTTGTGCCGTCCGATGTCCTCGCGCGCGACCACGAGTTCGCCCGTGCGCGTGAAAATGCCGGCGGCGTGGAGTCCGCCCGTGCGCTCGAAGGTCGGCTGGGCAGCGCGCAGTTTCTCCGGCAGTTGCGCGAGCAACTTGGCACTCACCTTCAGGCGCGATGAAACCGGCTGGAGCCGCCGCCGCACCGCGCGAATGGATTCCTTGCCGCACACGCCGCAACTGGACACGGCTACGCCGCGCCGGGCCAGCCGCGACAAATCCACTTTCACGTCCGGCGCGAGAAACACGTCGAGGCTGTTGCCGTCCTTGTTCCGCGCGTTGCGTCGAACCGCGCGAAGATCCGCAGCCGTGCGAATCAACCCCTCGGTGAAGAGCCAGCCGGCAGCCAGTTCTTCATCGTGTCCGGGCGTGCGCATGGTCACGACGAGCGGGCGCGTCTCGAGACGGATTTCCAGCGGTTCCTCGATGGCGAGTTCGTCGCGGCATCGGGTCGGTGCGGCTTCCGCGAACCACCTTGTCACCTGTTTGCTTCCACCATTCACGCGTCAGGCCTTGTAGATGTCGTGGGAGCCAATGTCCACGGTGATGACTTCTGCGCCCCGGATGAAGAAGACCACGCGTAAATCAGCCTCGATTCGAACCGCGTAGATGGTCCGACCGTACTCGGCGGAAAGGGAAATGATCTTGTGGGTGCCGAGCCGTGGATCGAACGGGTCAACTTTGAAGATTTTCCAGGCGTGGCGGACGGACTCCTTCTGCGCAGCGGGCAGTTGGTAAAACTTCTTCCAGAAATTGGGAACCGTCTTGAACTGGTAGGTCACAAATTCGTCGGAGGCTTGCCGTTCAGCGCCAGGTCCATGTCGATAAACTGACCCGCGTCGGCCTCGGCCATGCCCTGACGGAAAGAATCAGGAATCCATGATTTGTCCTCCGTGAGAATGAAGGTCGCCACGTTCCGGCGCTCCTCCAGCGGCAACGCCTGAAACTCTTTGATGATCTCGGTGGCGGTCATGGCGGAACGATATTTTGCGTCAGGCCGGGCGTCAATCGGCGCGGGCCAGCTTTTCCACCCGGACGGTCGCGTTATAATCCGGCACGCCGCCGAGCGTGTCCACGGCCCCGCGCGGGATGATGACGTTGCCCTCGGGCCAGTGGACTTGCAGGTTGCCGCGCGCGATGGGGGCGAAGAACACGCGGCCTTCGTAGCGACCCACGTCGCTGACGAGCGTGATGAGTTCGTCGTTCTGCAACTGGAGCGCGGCGGCGTCGTCCGCGTTCATCAACACCGCGTCACGCGCCGCGCCGTTGAAGGGATCAATCTCAGCGTAGATGAGCGTGTTGAACTGCTTGCCGCGCCGGGTGGAGACGGAGAAGGAGTTGAGAGTTGTGAGTTGAGAGTTGAGAGCCGGAGCGGTGTTGGGAATGTTCACGACACGGAAATGTCCTTTGCCGTCCGGCGTCGGAAACTTTCCATCGGCGCACAGATGCGGGCCGCCGTATTGGAATTGATCGCCGCTCTTCTTGAGATGCTGCACGCCGTCGTAGAAAGGGACGATGCGCGCGATCTCGTCGCGCATCCCCTGCCCCGTCTCGCAGCCCAGTTGATGCGCGCGCTCGGGATAAGCGGCGGCGGCCAGTTCACGGAGAATTTTCCACTCCGCCTTGGCCTCGCCGATCTGGCGCGGAAGCTCCGGCGAGAAAATCACGCGGCGCTCCGTCGTCGTCTCGGTGCCGCCATCGTCCTGCTCGTAGCGCGTCTTGGCGGGCAGCAGCAGCACGTCCTCGCGAGCTTCGATGAACATCTGGTCGGTGAGAATGATGTCCTGATGGACACGCAACGGGACGTTCGCCATCGCGCGCGCGACGTAATCCGGATCGGGCAGCGTGCGGAGAAAATTGCCGCCCAGGCAGTAGAGCAAATCCAACTCACCCCGCGCGCACGCCTCGACCATTTCCACAGCGTCGAGTCCTTCTTCGGTCGGCACAGGGAAACCGTATTCCTTCGAGAGCCACGCGGCGTTCTCGGCGTTGATCGTTTTGCCGCCGGGAAAGGCCGTGGCGTATGCGCCCATCTCCGCGCCGCCCTGCACGCTGGAATGGCCGCGGATGGGCATCAGCCCATTTTTGTCGCGTCCCACATAGCCGCGCGCGAGGCCGAGGTTCAGCACCATCGACACGCCATCGCCGCCGTAGGTGTGCTGCGTGATGCCCATGCTCCAGACGAAGACGGCGTTCTTCGCGTCGCGCAACAGTTCGGCGAACTCCAGCATGTCGGCGTGAGTGAGGCCGCTGGCGCGCTCCAAGTCGGGGAAGTTGAGAGTGGAAAGTTGAGCGCTGAGAGCGGGGAAATCCGCCGTGTGCTTCGCGATGAAGTCCTGATTCACCCAGCCGTGCTCGACGAGAATTTTCAAGACGCCGGAGATGAACGCGATGTCGCCGCCCTGCGAGACGGGGAACCAGTAGTCGGTGAGGTTCGAGCCGAAGAGCGCGCTATCGGCATTCGACGGGACCCAATACTTCTTCATGCCCGGCTCCAGGTACGGATTCACCATCACGATCTTGGTTCCGAGTTTTTTGGCGAGATGCAGATACTTCGTCGCGACCGGTTGATCGTTGGCGGGGTTCGAGCCGAAGAAGACGACGAGGTCGGTGCCGAACCAGTCCTTGTAGCTGCAAGTGCTGGCCGCGACGCCAAGCGCGTACTTCATGGCCGCCCCGCTCGGCGAGTGGCAGAGGCGCGCGGCGTTATCGACGTTGTTCGTGCCGAGGAAGCGCGCGACTTTTTGCGCCATGTAATAAATCTCATTCGTCACGCCGCGCGAGGTGCAGAAGAAGGCGAGACGGTCTGGAGCGCTGGCGCGAATGCGCTGCGCGATGCGCGCATACGCGTCGTCCCACGAGATGCGGCGGAAGCCTTCCTCGCCGCGCGAACGGAGCATCGGGTACGGCAGGCGACCGAGTTCGCGCAGCTCGGCATTCGACAACGATTTTAACTTCGCCACGTCGGAGAGCAGATTCACGTCGAGCGCCGGCATGGTGTTGAGCCGCAGGAGATTCAGCCGCGTCATGCACAGGTGCGTGCCCTCAATCGTCCAGTCGTGAAAACCGGCCACGCCGAGCGCGCAGCCATCACACACGCCCTTGCTGAGCACCTTCCACGCGTAGCCGAGATTATCGCGATTGGCCCAGGCGACGCGCATCATGTCGCGGAAGTGCTTGGGCTTATGGTGTCCGATGCCGAAGGGCGCGGCGGACTTCAGCCGGTCGGCAACGGTAAGTTCAAGGCGGCGGCTCATGCGGCGGCAGTCTCGCGAAGCCGATGACGGAGGCGAAGAAAAATAACAGGTTGATGGCCGTCGGCCTGGTTCTGGGGCGGCCTACCCGCACTGCGCGTGATGCCGCAGCGCGTGGTCCACCAGCACCAGAGCGGTCATCGCCTCGACCATCGGCACGGCGCGCGGAAGCACGCAGGGGTCGTGGCGGCCACGGCCTTTGAGCGTGGTGTTTTTCAAATTCACGTCCACCGTCTCCTGCTCGTGCATAACGGTGGCCACGGGTTTGAACGCCACGCGAAAGCAAATCGTCTCGCCGTTCGAGATGCCACCCTGCACGCCGCCGGAACGATTGGTCAGGGTGTACACTTTCCCACCGCGCGCGCGGAACGCATCGTTGTGCTCGCGGCCCGTCATCAGGATGCCGCCGAAGCCGGAGCCGATCTCGAACGCCTTGGACGCGGGCAGACTCAACATGCCTTTGCCCAGATCCGCTTCGAGCCGATCAAACACCGGCTCGCCCCAGCCGGCGGGCACACCGCGCGCCACGCCCTCAATAATGCCGCCCACGCTGTCGCCCGCGCGTCGCATCTTCTCGATGAGGCGAATCATCTTCTCCGCCGTGGCCGCCTGCGGACAGCGCACGATGTTCGATTCCACGTCCTTGAACTTCACCGTCTCAGGATTCACGTCGGCCACGATGCGTTGCACCTGTTTCACGTAGGCGAGGACTTCCACGCCGAAGCGTTCGCGCAAAATCTTCTTGGCAATCGCCGCCGCCGCCACGCGCCCAATGGTTTCGCGCGCGCTGGAACGGCCCCCGCCCTGCCAGTTCCGAAAGCCATACTTGGCCTGGTAAGTGTAATCCGCATGTGAAGGACGGAACTTCGTGGCCATCTCGCTGTAGGCTTCAGGACGCGCGTCGGTGTTTTTCACCCACATGCTGATGGGTGTGCCGAGCGTCTGGCCCTCGAAGGTGCCGGAGAGAATCTGCACGGTGTCACTCTCCTTGCGCGGCGTGACGATCTTCGACTGGCCGGGCCGGCGACGGTCCAGATCGGGCTGGATGTCCGCCTCCGTCAGCGCGAGGCGCGGCGGGCAGCCGTCCACGACGACGCCCACGCCACCACCGTGCGATTCGCCCCAGGTGGTGATGCGAAAGAGATGACCAAACGAATTGCCCATGCGCGAAGCGTCGCAAAAAGATCGGGGGCAGGTCAAATCAGGGAAACGGAAGGGGTGTGATTGGAAGTGGCGGGCACGGCCGCCGGGGTCTGCAACCTTTTCCCGTAAGTGAACCGTGGCCCGAAATTCCAAAACCCAAATCCCAAATCCCAAACAAATTCCCAACTCGTAAATTCCAACCCGACGCGCGCAACCTCTCGCTGGGCCCGACAGAACGCCCGTGACGCCTGCGGACCACTCCGCCAGCGTCCGGAGCCAGCGTCCGGTTTGGAATTTGTGGACTTGGAATTTGTTTGGGATTTGGGTTTTGGGTTTTGGATTTTTTCTTCCCTCACGGAAAACCTCCAGGAACCGCCCAGGTCTGACCGCCACTTCTAATCACACCCAAACGGAAGGGGTGTGTCGTAATCTTAATCTTAATCTTAATCCTCATCCTAATCTTACTCATCCAAACAGGGATTAAGATGAAGATTACGATTACGATGAAGAGTAAGACGCTGACAAACCCCGTCACTCCTTCGCCGTGCTGCTGCGGACGGTGAGCGCGGTGCGCCGGATTTTCAGCGACGACAGATCAAACCACGCCGCGCCGGAACTGGCCTGGAGCGCACACTGGATTTGCACGTCGGCCAGCGGCTGGCGCAACTCGAACTCATGCGTGACCAACTGCCAGTCGCGTTCGCCGCTCAGGCGCTGCTGCGGCGCGTTGGTCAGCGCGGGGATCAATCCGCCCATCCTCGGATCGCGGCCCGAAGCGTACGGGAACCAGCTCCAGCTTGCGCCGCGCGTTTCCTTGCGCGTGCTCCAGATGCGAAAGCCCGCGCCCGCGTCGGCGCGTCCGTCGCTTTCGACGCCGAGCGTTTTCACGCGGCCCTCGATGCGGTAGCGGCCTTCCTCCAGCCAGAGCGTCGTGGTCCACGCGCCCAGGCTCGGCGTGTCGCGCACGCTCACGCGCAAGGCCGGCGGCGCATTCGTGGTCGTGGCGAAGGACACTTCGCCCAGCTCGGAAAATTTCATCCAGTTGGTGAGCGGCACGGCGGATGACAGTTCCATGGGCGTGAACTGCTGCACACTGGCGAGCTGCGCATCCACGTCGCGCGCGCGGGCCTGCACGAGACCGGCGAACTGCTGCGCCGCCGCCTGCTGCTGCGCCGCCGCGCCGAGGCCGCGTTTGAGCAGCACGGGCTGGAGCCGCGTGGTCAGCTCCGTGATGCGCCGGGTGATGGCCGGCACGTCGATCACTTCCGCGCGAAGTTCCCGGAAGCGTTGCAAATACAATTCGCGCCCCGCCGGCGTCTCCAGCAACGACTTGGCGACGAGTCCGGAACGTCCGGTGACAATGGGGCCGTTCGCCTTCCGAAACATCTGATCCACGCCGTGTGGGATGAAGACGATGCGGTCCGCGCCGAGGTCATGGAACATCCGGTAGTTGTTCCGGTTCAGGCCGTAGCCGTCCCAGTTCCACACCAGCACGTCGAGCGCGTGCAGGCTGAGGAAGCGGTCGAGGTCCACGGTGGCGCGCAGGCGCTCCACGCGTTTGGCGAGATCGGGTTCGTTGAGAACGGCCTTCACTGCGTTCAGCGCGGCGTGGTTCGTGGGATCGTTTCCGAACTCCGCCGGCTTCGGCTGATGCACGTCGTGCGCGCCGTCGTAGAAGTTGCCCCTGTCGTTGGCGAAGTGGCGTTTGAAAAACTGTTTGTTCCAGCCCTCGGCCAGCACGTAGAGGCCCAGCGGACGCCCGTTCAATTCCACCGTGGCGTAATCCGTGCGCGGCACCGGCACGCCGGCGGCGGCGTAAAGTTCGCGGGAAATTTTCTCGTGGAGGTAGGAGGCGTCCTGCACGGAGTTGTTGAGCGAAATTTTTTCGAGACCGTGAAAGCGCTGTTCCTTGACGTGCTTGTCGAAGTTCAAGGTCAGCGCGGGCCGGTCATCCACCGGCCGGAAGCTGCCGAGCGAACCCTTGAGATGCACGGACACGTTCGTCCACACCAGAGCGCCCTCGCGCACCGTGGCCAGGACGGACGGGCGCGGGCCGGCCGTGCGGCTGCGCGGCACGGGCTTACGGAGGATGTTCATTTCGTCGTCGCCCATCTCGACGCGGACGTGGCGGACAAAGGTGTTGGTGAACAGCTCCTCGCTGGGGTCGGCCTTCGCACCGTAGCGCGCGGCGCGGACGGGAAACGATCCAGCGCCGGCCAGCACCAAGAGCAGCAGCCCGATCCGGAGTCGATGACGATGCGTGGCCTTCACGGTCTTTGATCTCGCGGGAAACCGCCGCGCGCGGTCAATCCATTTGTCGCGCGGGTTTGTAAAATCCCGGCGGAACGGAGTGAGATTCGACGCGTGCATTGAACAGAACGACCGGAGCGGGGTCACAAACCGCATGAAAAGTTCCCGAGTGTTCGTGCCGTGGAAAGCGGGCCTGCATCTCCGCCCGGCGGCGCAACTGGTGCGGCTCGCCCAATCGTTTCGTTCGACCATTTTCCTGAAGTGCGGCGGCAAACTGGCCGACGCCCGCAGCATCGTGAGCATTTTATTGCTGGCCGCCTCCCTGGGCGCGGTCGTGGAAGTCGAGGCCAGCGGCGAGGATGAGGCGAACGCCGCCACGGCCATCGCGCAGATTTTTTTGAGTGACGTGGACGGCGCGAGCGAGGGGCCGGAGCCGGATTGAGCAGGCGCGCGTTGGGAGCGCAGTCCTCCAGGTCTGCGCGTTCCGGCCGACACACCGGGCGGACCTGGAGGTCCGCGCTCCTTCATCGCGGGCTGTGTTGAAGAATCACGCCCTTGGACTTCCCATCCAGTTGCGCCCGGACGGAGGCGGCCCGGCGCTGGATGAAGACTTTGATCTGGTGCGGCGGCGGAACTTCCTCAGCACGGCGGCGCTTGGTCGCGGGTTTTAATCTTTGTTCGCGCAACGAGTCTTCAAACTTCCGCAGCCGGAAATCCGATTCCGCCGCCACCGGGCCGCGCAACAACGCCGCCAGTTCATCAATTCGCGGGATCAATTTCTCCGCCACGAACAGGCGCTCGGAAAAATCTTCCAGCCGCGCACGGTACCGGCGGCGGAACTCCTCCACTTTGATCACGCGTTCGAGGAGACGGTTCCGGCCCACCCACGGATGCCAGATGCTGGCCTGCTCGCGCTGCTCCGTCGTGCCGAGCAGAAAGAAGCTGCCCCACGACAAATCCATGTCCCACGGGATGAAGCCGAACTTGTCCGAGCGCGGATCAAGATAGACGTAAAAATTCTGGCCGTTCGCGAGAAAGCTGTCGTAGTTCGAGAGCAGCACCTGGCCGGCGAGAAAGCGCGCGAAAGCATCGAGGTCGAGAAATTCGCCGACGCGCGCGGCGAACTCCGTGTCCTCCGCGCGCGAAACCAGCCGGGCAAAATCCATCACGCGGCGCTGCTGCGCGGTCGTGGCCTGCGTTTTCAAATCGTAAATACCGACGTAATTCGTCCAGTCATCGCCGCGATGCTCGAAAAGCTCATAGGTCACCGGCTTGAACACGGGCGCTTGTTTCGAGCCGAACCATCGGCGCGCGAAGTCGCCGTCCACCGGCTCGAGCATCGCGTAGAGACCCAGCGGCTGGTTCGTCCATTTCGCCTCCACGCTCACGGTCAGCCACGCGTAGGCCGTGCGCGGCGCGGGCACGCCCGCCGCGCGGAAGAATTCGCACGAGAGCGCGTCACTCAGATACGAATAGTCGTTGATGAGGTTGTGGAAGTTGAACTCGTCCATGCCGCCGAGTTTCTGGTCGTCGCCCCATTTGTTGAGATCCACTTTGAACGAACGCTTCTCGCCCATGAGTGAACCGAGCCAGGTGCCGTTGCCTTTCAGGCGCACGGCAACATTCGTGTACCCGCGGCCATCGAACTCGAACTCCGTGTGCGTCCAGTCGAAATCGTAGCCCAGCACGCCCGCCAGTCCGCTGCGCTGCGCGCCCGGATGCCGCAGCAGCACCGTGCCGTTCGATTGCATGATGTGCGGCAGTGCACCGATATGTTTGGGCTGCAAGGCCTGCCACTGCGCGCGGGAAAATTTCAAGTGAGCCGGCCAGAGGTTCGTGGTCTGGTAGAGATCAGCGGACGATTGAATGGCACCGGGCGCGCGCATGAGATCCGCCTGATTCGTGGGCCACGGACGCGCGGGCTGCGCCATCTCAGGGTTCGACCGCGCCTTGTTCTTCATGGACCAGACAAGGAACATGGAGAACGCCCGGCTGTGACCGTCGCGCGCGCTGATCTTCCACACCCCGAACAAAAGCATCACCAGCGCGAGCACGAAACTGGGTGCCCCAATGATGACGCGCCGTCGCCAGCGCGCCCAAGCCAGCGCGTGGAGGGTGCGACGGGCGAGTTTGAGCGTCGGCCTGCGCCCAGCGCATTCTTCAATGGACGCCAGCACCTCCTCCAGCAGTCCGGCAGGCAGCGGCGTGGCGCAACTTTCGGTGGCGAGAACGGTCGCGAGCGATGAAGCGTCCAAGGGCGTGGCGCGGCGGCT
>JBBQYK010000092.1:0-14302 GCA_038208765.1 Verrucomicrobiota bacterium | reverse complement strand
CGAGGAGAACAAACTTCACCGTGCCACGCGGGAATTGCGTCGCGAGGGCGAGCAGCGAAAGCGAGACCAACGCGAGCACCGGCTCATCGCGCTGGCCGATCATGAGCAGGTTGCTGCCGCTGCGTTTCTGGAACACGGCTTCGGTGGGGCCTTTGATCGAGTTTGGCGCGCCGAGCCACACACGGGCGAGCGCGGTGGGCTGAGTCGCGGGCGTATCGAGCAGCGCGCGGAGTAAATGATTTTCGCGCGCATCGGCGGGAGCGTTGCCCTCGAAAACGATTGGGCCGGGATACCGGCCGGCAAACTTCTCGTTCGCCATCTCGCGCACGACTTCGAGCCGCTCGTCGCGCACCGTGTCATCAATCCACACGGCTTGGAACGGGCTGTTGCCTTCGCTCATGCCGGCTTGGTCGTTGTAGATGCCCTCGCCGGGCCGCGAGAGCAGGCGCGGCGCGGGATTGTTCTCGTCCATGATGAGATACGCGTCGGCCTCGTTGCACTGGAGCGCGATGCGGATGACCATCTGCCCAATCGTCGTGCGCGCCAGCGTGTATGCGCCGCCGAGCGTCTGGGAACCGAGGATGCAGTGAATGCCGAAGGCGCGGCCTTGGCGCACGATGCGATCGAGAAGAAGATTCGCGGCCTGCGAGATGCGGTCGTCCTCGACGAAGAATTCCTGGAACTCGTCGATGAGCAGCAGCGTGCGCGGCATAGGCTCGGTGCCACCCGCACGCTTGTAGCCGGCAACGTCTTGCACGCCGAGTTTGCGGTAGAGTTCGCCGCGACGTTTCAATTCCTCGTCGAGCTTCTGCAAAACGCTCAAGCCGAACTCGCGGTCGCTCTCGATGGCCACAACTTTCGCGTGCGGTAGGCGCGCGTTCGCGTAGCTCTTGAACTCGACGCCCTTCTTGAAATCCACGAGATAAAACTCGACCTGCTCCGGGCTGCACCAGAGCGCGAGGTTGGTGATGATGATATGCAGGAGAGTGGACTTGCCGGAGCCGGTCTTGCCCGCGATGAGCGCGTGCTGGCGCGTGCCTTTGCCGATGGCGAGATACTGGAGTTTCGTCGCGCCGCTGCGCCCGATGGGCACGCGCAATTCGTCGGTCGTCTCCTCGCTCCAGAGGTCGGCGTCGGGCGGCGCGATTTGCGCGAAGGGAACTTCGACGCGGTTCGCGCCGCGATTGGCCTCGCCAACCTTGTGCAGAAATTCCGTCGCGAACTCCGCGCTGGGCGGCGCATCAAGCAACACGCGCGCGCCGGGCAGGAACGGGTTTGAAAGCGTGAATTGCTCGCCCGTCGAAGTGATGCACACGCTGCTCTTGCGCAACTCCTCGGGAAAGAAATCCGCCGGCGGCGTGTGGCGATGATCCCAATGGATGAGCGTGAACACGCCACAACGCGCGCCGCTGGCCGCGATGTGCAGGAGCCGCCGCGCCGCCGTCTCGGTGAAGTTCGCCGGGAAATCCGCGATGACCACGACGTGATATTTCTCCGCGATGTTGCCGGCCTGGAGATTGTATTCCGCGATGGTCTCGTACTCGTTGCGGAGATACATCTGGATGACCTTCTCCATGTGCTCGTTCAAGTCGGCGAGTCGCTGCTCGATCTGGCTGGCCTGCGTGAGGATGCGGCTGTTGATGATGTTGTCGTCGTAATCGGCCAGGTGCATCACGCCCGCGAAATTCTGCCCGAGCTTCACGGGATCGATGACGGTGAAACTCAGCTTGCCCGCCGGCGCGGTGGCGATGAGGCGGAACATGATGTTGTTCAACGCGTCCATCACGGGTTCGTTGCCGGACTTGGTCGTCTCAAAAAGAATCGAGCCTTGCTGCGGGAAGGTGAGCAGCAGCGGGAGGGAAACCGTCGGTGGAAACGCGAGGCGCGGATCGTGCGGCGCGGCCTCGACGATCTTCTTCACGTCCACTTCGAGGTGCGCGAAGCGGGCGAGGTTCTTGAAGGCGGTCGGCGGTTTCCAGTTCGTCCAAGGTAGTGGGGCAGCCGTCCCGGCTGCCGCCAGTCCATTGGGCGTCGCGCCTGATGGTTCGACAGGCGGGACGCCCATCGGACTAATGGCAGCCGGGACGGCCGCCCCACTAGCACTGCCGAATTCCCACGCGGGGAACTCGCGCTCAGCGCTGGCATTCGCGGCGTTAATGGCGTCGAAAAGCGGCTGCGTCTGCTGCTTCCAGTCGGCTTCAAGCTTTTGCCAGTGCGCCGCGAAGTCGGCGTTGAACTTCGCGACCTTGGAATGATGCATCTCGGTGAACTGCGTTTTGCGCGCATCAGCCTCGGCGCGGATCTGGTTCACGGTGCCGGTGTACTCGCCCTCGATGCGCGCGCTGCGAACCTTGTGTTGGGTTTCGTTCCGGGCGACGGCATGACGCCACTTCTCGTCGATTTTTGCTGGCCACAATTCACGCGCCTTCTCCGCTTGATCGACGGCGGAATTCCAATTCTGGCCGAACATTTCCTTGCTGGTGCGAGCCTCGCCTTCGATGCGTTCGACTTCACCGGCGTGGCGGGCCTGGGATTTTTGCAACGCCGCGTCGTGCATCCGGCGCGCGGTTTCCAATTCGCCCGCCACAAGCGCAGCGAGAGTTGCGGCCTGGCTGCGGCCCATGAAGTAGAGCGCGAGCAGCAACACAATGAGCGCGCCTGCGCCCGCGCCGAGTTGCGGCAGACCAATCTCAGGATGGCCCAGGCGCGGCATGACCGGCACCAGACCGCCGCCGATGACGAGCACGAATCCAATCCAAAGCCACAGCGGCAACACGCGAAAGAGCTTGGGCAGAAACAGTTTTTGAAACTTGGTGAGGTTCTCGCTCGCGGTGGTGTGCAACTTGCCGAGCTGTTCGAGCAGCCCATGTTCGTCCGCTGACAAATCCGGCTCGCGAAAATTTTCCGGCTTGGTCAGCCACGCGCGGAATTTTCCATAGCCACGAAACGCGCCGTCCGTCGACTGCTCCAGCGCGACAAACTGCGCGCGTGTGTCTGCGAGTTGCTGGTGGAACGCGCCGAGCGTGCCATCGTTCTGCGCGAGCGCATTCTTGCGATAACGCTCGGTGTCGAGCAGGCCCTTCTGGCTTTTGTGTTTCCACTGGCCTTCCTCGTCATCAATGCGTTTGGCGGAGAGCTTGTGGCTGGTCTTCTTCGCGACGGCGATGCGCTCGGCGCGGTCTTTGAAGCGCGATTCCACGCCGGACTTCGCAGATTGATACGTCGCTTCCGCCGCGCTGAGGTCGGCGGCGAGCCGCGTTTCGTGCGCCTCACTCTCATCTTTGAACTGCTTCTCCGTGGCGTTGATTTTGACGCGGAAATCTTTGTTCAACTTCTCCTCGGCGACGGCGAAGTCGCTCACGACGCCTTTGAGCGATTCGAGAAGTTTGCGGGTCTGGGTGACGGTCAGGTGGCTGCTCATGTTGATCGAAAACTGGCGGTGGCGAGGTGGTGCGCCTCGCGCTGCGAGGTGTTGAAATTATTGGCGTTGAGGTCACGGCTCGCAGTGCGACCCGTTCCACCTATGCATTGAAAATACTTACTCACAGTCGCTCCTGATGCGGTTGAGAAGTTTGTCGAGGTCATCGAAGACGGGGGCGGCGCGCTCCATGGCGGCGAGCAGTTCAAACAAATACTTCTGTTCGAATTCGGTGGCCTTGGCGTCCTGCCAGGATTCCTTGGTCTCTTCCCAGCGGCGCACGAGGTCTTTCGTGGCGGCGACGAGTTGCTTGCCGTTGGCGCTGGTATTCATGCGCTGCTTTCCTCTTTCGCGGCTGCGGGTGCGGGCGTGCCGTCAGTCGCTGTGCTTGGTTCGCTCGACGGCGTTGTGCTGGACACGCCGCCGGGCGAGACGTTCGCGTAGGCGTCGAGGGTCTTCACGATGTGCCCGAGTTGCATGGCGGCTTTCGGCATGTCGTTCGCGAGCGTGGTCCGGAGGGACTCGAACTGCTTGACCATCGGCGCGGCCAGATGATCGAACTCACGGTTCCAACGCTTCACGGCCTGGAGTTTTTCGTCGGCTTCGACCAGCGCGCGCTTGGCCTTCGTGACGGCCATTTTCTCCGCCATGCCGGGATCGCGGAGGCTGCCGATGCTCTGGCTGAACAGCGCCTGCTGCGCGTTCTCCAGAATGCGCGTGCGCTTGCGGACTTCGTTCTCCCAATGGACGCGCTGCGAGGATTGCAGCCACATCCTCATGCGCGCGGCTTCATCGCAGGCGTCCTCCAGCACGGGCTTGGCCTTGCTCACGTACACGAGCAGCGCGGCGCGGAAGGCGGCGATGTTTTCGACGGAGGTAACGTTGGCGTTAGTAGCCATGCGTGGAGGAATGAGAAACCACGGATGGACACGGATGGACACGGATGGGGCAAGGGAACGAAGCGTGTCTGTATCCGTGTTTATTCGTGTTCATCCGTGGTTAAAAATTCAGTTCACCGCTGATTCAAATACTCCTCGATGCGCTGGGCCTTGCGGAGCAGGTAGGGCACATGCTGGTCGGACATCTCGGAGAATTTCTTCATGGCCTTCAGCGTGGTCTTGAACTCGTCGGAGAACTTGGTGTGTTCCTGATCCGACCACGAATCGCCGAGCGCGGCGAAGCGCGCTTGCAGTGAGCCCATGCGGTTCTGGAGATCGCGGTTGAAGCGCTGGAGTTCGTCGGCGAAGCGCCTGACTTGCTCCGGGTCCATGATGGCTTGCGGCATAGTTTTCCTTTCGCTCTGGGTATCGGAAGCGTCAACGCGGGCGCGGGCAAGTGCAAATGCAAAGTCATCGAATGAGCCGGAGAGAACCACGGAAGACACGGAAAGGAAAATTGCGCGAGCGACGCGAACGATTCGACGGCTGCTTCCTTTCCCATTCCGTGCCTTCTTTGTCTTCCGTGGTAATTCCCATCGTTTCCGAAAATAGCTTTTGAATCACCTGCCCACGCCTGTTTGAATTCGTCGAATGCAAGTTCGCACCGCGCAACTCAAGCGCGTCACGAAGGAGACTCAGATCGCGCTCAAGCTGGTCATCGATGGCAAAGGCAAGTCATCCATCAAGACCGGCGTGCCGTTTTTCGATCACATGCTCACGCTGTTTGCCAAGCACGCGGTGATGGATGTCACGCTCCGTTGCAAAGGCGATGTGGAAGTGGACGCGCATCACACGGTCGAGGATTGCGGCATCGCGCTCGGGCAGGCGTTCGTGCAGGCGCTCGGCGACAAGAAAGGTTTGCGTCGCTACGGCACCGGTTTCGATCCGCGCAACCCGCTCTGGGGCGAGGCGCATGTGCCGATGGATGAATGCCTCGCGCGTTGCGTCGTCGATTTCAGCGGCCGTCCCTACCTCGTGTGGCGTGGGCTGGACAAACTTGGGTACAAAAACTTGAGCAAAGCGGAAAAAAATCAGGACATGTCGAGCGCGTTTCGCTTCGGCCTGGCGCGTGAGTTCTTTCAAGGATTCGCGAACGAGGCGCGTTGCAACCTGCACCTCGAACTGATTTACGGCGAGGAGCCGCATCATGTGAGCGAGGGATTGTTCAAAGCTTTCGCCAAGGCGGTTGATTTTGCCTGCCAGCGTGACCCGCGCATAGCGGGAGAATTGCCCAGCACGAAAGGACTTTTGTAAGATTTTCGTGGCGTTTGAATAGCGCCGGAAAAACCCCGTCAGAAGCGATGGCGTCGAAAAAGAAAGATTACCCGACCATGGAAGACGTTGGGCTGTGGAAAGCAGCGCAACGTGGTGACATGCGGGCTTTCGAGGAGCTGGTGGCCCGGCATCGTGACAAGATTTACGCGCGGGCCTTCAGCATGATTCGGAATGAAGAAGACGCCACGGATCTTTCGCAGGAAGCCTGGGTAAAATCCTGGCAGCGGTTGAAACAGTTTCAGGGTGATTCGAGTTTCCTGACGTGGATGACGCGCATCGTCATCAACCTCTGCCTCGACCGGTTGCGCAAGATGAAGCGGGAGCGCGCCGAGTCGATTGAAAATTTGGAAGAAGAGTCGGGCGGCGTGGAGCGGCAGATGCCCGCCGTGACGGTGAACCCGACGGAGCGGTTGGAGCGCAGCGAACTGCGCCAGAGAATCGACAAGGCGCTGGCTCTGCTCTCTTACGAGCACCGGACCGTGCTGATTCTGCATGAGTTTGAAGATTTGGAGTACAAAGAGATCGCCAAGCGGATGCAGTGTTCGATTGGCACCGTGATGTCGCGTTTGTTTTACGCGCGTCGCAAAATGGCGGTCTTGATGGCCAGCTATAAACGTGAGGAATTGAAATGAAAGTCGAAGACGGAATCAAATTGCAGGCGCAGCTCGACGGTGAACTCACCGGTCGGGAGGCGCAGGAAATCGCGGCGCTCATCGAGAATAACGCCGAGGCGCGCGCTCTCTTTGCCGAATTGCAGCAGACACGCTCGATGCTCACGGCCAATGAGCCGGAGTTCCGCCTGCCCGAGTCGCGCGAGTTTTACTGGAGCAAGATCGAGCGTGAGATTGAGCGCCTCGACGTTGCGCCCGCTGCCGCATCATCGCCCGCGTGGCTGCTGTTCCTCCGCCGGAACCTGCGGGCCGTCAGCGGAACGGCCGTGGTCGCCGCCCTGGTGGTGGTTGCCGTCTTGCAGATGAACCTGGCCGGCGACTTGTTCGAGGAGATCGACAACCCGCTGGATAACACCAGTTCTTTCTCGTTCCGGTCGGAGTCGCAGCAGATGACGTTGGTATGGATTTCCAACCCGTTCGTGGATGCGGAGGAAAACTCCGACATGCCCATGCCCATGCCCACGACGGAACTTCAGTAAGTCGATGACAACCTCCCATCTCATGCGCCGGATGTTCCGGCTTGGATTCGCTGCCCTCGCATTCGCCGTGGCGACTGCTGCTGTATCCGCTGCGGACCGGAAGATGGAAGCGCGCCTGATCTGGGGCACCAACGCCGACAAGTCTCCCGATGCGAATCACAAGCCGCTCGACGGTGAACTGGCCAAGAAACTTCGCGAGATGCCGCTCAAGTGGAAAAACTTCTTCGAAGTCAACCGGCAGACTTTCACGGTCAACACCACGAACTACACCACCGTGGTGTTGAGCAAGAAATGCACGATTGAGATGAAGCAAAAGGAAGGCAACAACGTGACGGTGAAGCTCTATGGCGAGGGCAAACAGGTCAATCGTGTGGACAAGCCGCTGCCCAAGGGCGAAGTCCTGACCATCGGCGGCGACGCCAAGGACAACAACGCCTGGTTCATCACCGTGCGTCCGGTCAACACCGAATCCAAGTCCACAGAACCGAAGAAGGACGCGGTGATCGCCAAGCCAGCTCCGGCCAAGTAGTCAGTGGGTCCCGTCTCACGCCCGCAGTCTTTCTTTCGACGCCCCACTCGTCCGTTCATCTCGGGAAAAATTTCTTTGCGCCCATTTCCCGGCCAATGCTTAGCAATGGAATGGGGCAGAGGAATGGGAACGAGAATTCGGAGAAAATTCGGCCTGAAAAGTAGGCTGGCGGTCCCGCTCGCGCGGGACCGCCAGTTCAGTTTCTACTTGCGTGAACACCGGGCGTGGCCCGGCGCGCTTTCGGGTCTGGATCTGATGGATTCCTGCCGAGGCGTTGATGGCCCCGACGGTAGGTCACACAGTCGTGGAGTCGATGTGTGTTTGTTCATCAAGTGCCGAAGCTAGCAGTGTCTTTGCCAACGCTCATTTCCTGAGCAGTTTTCCAAACCGTCACCGGGCGGGACGCGAATGGAGCGACAATCTGCGTGAATTTGAACAGCTTTGCGTGACTAAAACGCCCCAGTGGCGAGTTGCACGTTGCGTTCCTGAATCTGTTCCGACCAGCGCGCGATGTAACTGAACACGCGGTAAATCTGTTCCAACCGTTCCAGTGGCAGAGCGGCGGCGCGTTCCGGTGAACCGATCGCTGGCGCAGCGTCCCACACCGCGTTCATCTTCTGAAGTTCGCCAGTGAGTTCGTCGCGTTTGGCGTTAATGCGCTGTTGGAGCGCCTGAAGTTTGTCGGTCCATTCCATGCCGCGCTCGAACATCTGCACCTTGAGGAGCGGCGACGTGACGTTGCCGCGCTGCGCGAGGAAGGCGTCTACGTCGCGGCAAAGCTGGCCGACCTCGACGAATAAATCCATGGTGCCGGGCGGAATGCGCTGGATGTCCGAGGGTTTCGCGCCGAGTTCCAGTTCCAGCAGGTGTAACAGACGGTCGCGTGGTTCGCGCAGGGTGTTGTAGGCGGCGTTCAACTCCGCGTAGCGCGTGTTGCTCGCCTGTTGCTCAGCTTCCGAAGCATTGTGAGTGCGGTCAGGGTGAACCGCGCTGGAGAGGGGAAGGAACTTTTGCTTCAACGCTTCCGCATCCAGCCACGGGCGGCGAGGTTCGTCGAGCAGAACGAAGGAGTCCGTCATCGACTTCACTTCCGCTTCTTGGCCTTGCCGGCCGGAAGGGTGCGTTCAAAACGTAGCAGCACATTCTCAACGCGGAGCATGAACTTCTCCCGTTCGTGCCGTTCGTTCTCGAAGCCGCGCCGCATCTCGGAGCGCACCTCCACGAGTTCATCGGAAAGATCCTTCACTTCCCGCTGCAGGTCTGCGATGTCGCTCTTGTTCTTTTCTACGTCACGAACAAGAAAAAGAAGGCTGCGAAACAGCTCAAACAGCTTTTGCAACATGGCGGCTGGCGCGAAGAATTTCCAAGTTGCGGCGTGTGGCTTCTTTCAACCGTTGGATTTCCGTGTCCTTCTTTTTCATGCGTAGGCGGATTGCGGCGATCTCGGCGATGCACTCGTCAATCGCGGTGAGATATTTGGCGTCGTCTCCGTTCAACGCAGCGGTGGCTGACTTCGGTGTCATGGCAAGATGGTAGGGTCTGAAATACTGGGATTCAACGGCTGGGTGAAAGTGTGTTTAAGCACTGAAACTCTCCCCGCACGAGCAACTGGTCGCCGCGTTCGGGTTCTTCACCTTGAAACCGCCGTCGGTCAGCGCGTCCACGTAATCCAGTTCGCTACCCGTGACGTAGAGCGCACTCTTGGGGTCCACCACGACTTTGATGCCGCTGCTCTCCACGAGGATGTCGCGCGCGGCGGGCGCGTCCTGAAGGTCCATCTTGTATTGCAACCCGGAGCAGCCGCCGCCGACCACGGCCACGCGCAGCACGCCCTGCGGACGGTTCTGACGGGTCAGGAGCGAATTCACCTTCTGCGCCGCACTGGGGGAAACTTTGATCAAGCGCTCGTCGCCGACGCGGAAGCTGGGCGCACTCGCGATCTTATTGGTGGCAGACGCTGAAATCATCGTGCGCGAAGCTACCGGCCACGCTCGGAGGCGTCAACCAGTCGCCCGGATTCACTTGAAGGTTGCCGCCGCCCGCGGCGTCCAGAATGTTCACCAGATGAGTCCCAAATTTCTCGCGTCGATGGTCGTCGGAGCCGTGGCTTGCGCATTCAGCGGAACCGCCAGCGCGGCGTCGTTTGATGCCAAACCGTTCCTGCAAAACCATTGCGCCGAATGCCACGACGCCGACACGCAGAAGGGCGGGCTGGATTTGACGGCGCTCAAGTTCGACCTCGCGAATCCCACCAACTTCACCAAATGGATTTTAGTCCATGACCGCGTGAGCAGCGGCGAGATGCCGCCGAAGAAGAAGGCGCGTCCTGAGGCGGCAGAACTTTCGTCCTTTCTTCCGTCCCTTGCCACGTCCCTCGTCTCCTCCGAACAAGCGCGCATGGCCAAGGAAGGCCGCGCCACGCAGCGCCGCCTGAACCGTTACGAATACGAGAATGCCCTGCGCGACTTGCTGCACGCGCCGTGGCTGCAAGTGCGCGACTCGCTCCCCGAAGACGGTGAGTCGCACCGCTTCAACAAAGTCGGCGACGCGCTCGACGTGTCGCATGTCCAGATGGCGCGCTATCTCGGCGCGGCGGATTACGCGCTGCGCCAGGCGATGGCCACGCACGCCACGCGCCCGGAGACGAAGACGGTGCGTTACTACGCGCGCGACCAGCGCAGTTACACGGGGCCGATGAAGTTTTCTGTGTTCAACACCGCTCCGGAACGCGCGACCTTTCCCGTGCTGGGTTTCAAGGCTCAGCCGGAGGTGCGTCGTGGGGATGCTCCGATCACCCTCGGGGCCACGAACAAAGAGTTGCGCGAACTCGAAGGCGTGGGCGTGGTGGCCAGCGCCTACGAGCCGATTGAACCGAAGTTCAATCAGTTCAAGGCGCCGGTCGCGGGCCGCTACAAATTACGCTTCAACGCCTACTCCGTCTGGGTCGGGCCGGGGCCGACGAACAAATGGTTCATCCCGAATCTCGATGACATTTCGCGCGGACGACGCGACGAACCCATCACGATTACTGCCGAGACGCCGCCGCGGCTGCTGCGGCACCTCGGGGACTTCGATGTGAACCCGGAGCCGGGCGTGCATGAACTCGAGGTGCATTTGCTCGCGGGCGAAATCATCCGGCCCGACGCGGGGCGTTTGTTCCGCTCGCGCCCCGGCGCCACGCGCTGGCAGAATCCGCTCGCAGAAACAAACGGCCAGCCGGGCGTGGTCTTCCGCTGGATGGAAGTGGAAGGCCCAATCTACGACCGATGGCCGACGGCGGGGCACAAGCTGCTTTTCGGCGATTTGCCGATGGTCGCGAAGAAGACAGACGCGGCTGTTGAGCAACGTCGCGCCGGCCAGACGAACCGTTTCGGCGACCGTCAGTTCGCGTCGCCCGCTGGTGTCGAAGTCATTTCCAAAAAGCCGATGCGCGATGCCGAGCCGTTGCTGCGCGAATTTCTGCGTCACGCCTATCGCCGTCCCACGACCGAGGCGGACGTAAAGCGTTTCCTGCCCGTGGTGCAGAGCGCGCTCAAGAAGGGAAACAATTTCACGGACGCGCTGCTCGCCAGCTACACGGCGGTGCTGTGTTCGCCGGAATTCGTCTGCCTCGAAGAAAAGCCTGGCCCGCTCAACGACTACGCGCTGGCCTCGCGGCTCGCGTTCTTCCTCTGGAACTCCGCGCCGGATGACGAACTGCGCGTGGTCGCGGCGCGCGGTCAGTTGCGCCAGTCCGAGGTGTTGCGGGCACAGACCGAGCGGCTGCTGAACAGTCCCAAGTCGCGGCAGTTCACCGACGCCTTTCTTGACTACTGGCTCGACCTGCGGCGCATCAACGCCACGTCGCCCGACGCGGAGTTGTATTCGGATTATTACCTCGACGATCTGATCGTCGAATCCGCGCTGGAAGAGACGCAGCGCTTCTTCGCCGAATTGCTGCGCGACGATTTGCCGGCGCGCAATCTCGTGGCTTCGGACTTCGCGATGCTGAACGAGAAGCTCGCTGCGCATTACGGCCTGCCGAAAGTGGACGGCGTGGCGCTGAAGAAAACTTCACTACCGAAGGACAGCGTGCGCGGTGGGTTGATGACGCAGGCCGCCGTGCTCAAGGTCACAGCCAACGGCACCACGACGTCGCCGGTGCTGCGCGGCGCGTGGATCATGGAACGCATCCTCGGCCAGAAACCGCCTCCGCCTCCGCCGAGCGTGCCCGCTGTGGAGCCGGACATTCGCGGTGCGGTGACGATTCGTCAGCAGCTCGACAAGCATCGTGACTTGGAATCCTGCGCCGCCTGTCACACGAAAATTGATCCCGCCGGTTTTGCGTTGGAGAACTTTGACGTGCTGGGCGGCTGGCGCGAGCGTTACCGCGCCGAGGGCGGCCCGCCGGAAAAGGGCCTCGCGAAGAGCGGGCAGAAATTCGCCTTTCACTACGCGCTACCGGTGGACGCCGGCGGCGAACTGCCGGACGGGAGAAAATTCCGCGACGTGCGCGAGTTCAAGCAACTGCTGCTCGCCGACGAAAAAATCATTGCGCGCAATCTCGCCAAACAACTCGCGATCTATGCCACGGGCGCACCGGTCCGTTTCAGCGACCGGGCCACCATCGAGGAGATTCTTCAGCGCGCCAGTTCCAGCAGTTACGGCGTGCGCTCGCTCGTGCATGAAGTTGTGCAGAGTGAGTTGTTCCGCAACAAATAATCGGCGCGGGCCATTTCAAAGGAGTTGCGGACAGCCATGTCCGCAGGCCACCAAACCAATCCATTTCCCAAGGATTTGGGGCGGACTAAGATTTTGAATTCCCATTCTTTGTCCGCCCCAAATCTTTGGGAAATGTTGCTGCCTTCCCGGAAAAAAAAGCGGACATGGCTGTCCGCTGCTCCGGTCAAGCCGCCGGCAATTCCACGGTCACGGTCGTCAGCTTCTTGGGATTGGACTCGAGTTGAATCGTTCCACCATGCGCCTTGACGATCCAGCGCGCGATGCTCAGGCCGAGGCCGCAGCCTTCGATGTCGCTGCCGTGCGCCGCGTCGCCGCGATAGAAGCGGTCGAAGACGCGCGGGAGTTTTTCCGGCGGAATGCCCGGTCCGGTGTTCGCGATGATCAGCGCGGCGGTTCCGTTGTGGCGGCTCAGGCCAATGGTCACGCGGCCTTGGGGCTGGTTGTACTTGATGGCGTTGTCCGTGAGATTCAAAAGCAGTTGCTTCAAGCGATGTCGGTCACCGCGAATGACGGCCTCGTCGCAGGCGCTCAATTCGACTTCGAGGTGATGGGGGCGGGCGAGTAATTGCGCGTCAGCAAAGATGTCGCGCACCAGTTCATCCAGGCGCACCGGCTCCTGCGCGAGCGTGACTTGTCCGGCGTCGGCTTTGGCCAGCAGCGTGAGTCCATCCACGATTTTCGCGAGACGGGCGATCTCATCAAGTTGCGCGGCGAAGAATTCCCGGTCGGCGGTGGAGGTGACGCCATCACGCAACCGCGTCTCGATTTCACCGCGCAGGATGGTGAGCGGCGTCTTGAGTTCATGCGAGGCGTGGAGGGTGAATTCACGGACGTGGTTGAAGGAATCGTCCAGCCGCCGGGTCATGGAGTTGAAGACCTCGGTGAGACGGTCCAGCTCGTCGTGGTTGCCCGAACGCTCCATGCGTTGATGCAGGTTCTCCGCGTGAACCCGTTCCAGGGCCAGGGTGAGGGTGCGGATGGGCGAGAGCGCACGGCGCATCAGGAACCAGCCGCCGACCAGTGAGATCAGCAGCGCCGGCAACCCGCCAAAGATCATGACTTCGCCAAATTCCTCCAGCGCCGTATAACCTTCCCGGATCAGCGCCTGATTGATGACGGGATGGGCCACGACCATTTCATAATAAGTCAGGCCGCCAATGAGCGCGAAGCCCGCCAGCAGGATGGTCACGTACCAGAGCATGAGTTGGTGGCGAATTCTCATGAGGGTTCCTTCAACACGTAGCCGACGCCGCGCACGGTCTGCAACAGCTTCGGCTCGAAGTCCGCGTCAATTTTCTCGCGCAGCCGCATGATGTAAACGTCCACGAGGTTCGTGCCGGGATCGAAGTCGTAGTCCCAGACCTTCTCGACAATGGCCATGCGCCCGCAGATGCGGCCGGTGGAGCGCATGAGGAATTCGAGGAGCAAATATTCGCGGCGCGCGAGGTCGATGTCCTTATCGCCGCGTTTTACCTTGCGCGTCATGGTGTCGAGCGTGAGGTCCGCGACGCGAAGCACGGCGGACTTGGTTTCACCGCTGCGGCGTCCGAGGGCGCGCACGCGCGCGATGAGTTCCGCCAGGGCGAAGGGTTTGGAAAGGTAGTCGTCCGCCCCGGCGTTCAGGCCTTCGACGCGTTCCCCGACTTCGCCGCGCGCCGTGAGCAACAGGACGGGCGTGGCGTTGTTCTTTGCACGCATCTGGCGCACCACGCTCAGGCCGTCGCGTCCCGGGAGCATCACGTCCAGCACCACGACGTCGAAGGGGGTGGTGGCCACGGCGGCGAGCGCCTGCGTGCCGTCGTGCAGCACGTCCACGGCATGACCTTCCGCCTGCAGCGCCTTGCGGATGAAGGAGGCGGTCTTTTTTTCGTCTTCCACGACGAGCACGCGCATGGTTCGCAGCTTATTCTTCACGTTTCCTTGAGGCAATCAGTTGTTGGGCGTGATGGATGTCGGGGGACGGAGCGCGCCTGAACTTCGCGTCGGGGCGCGAGATCGATCATCCACCATCCGGATCGTTTTCAGCGCCGACCCGTATCCCACTGTTGCAACCTTCACCGCCCGAGCCTCGCCGCCGCCGGTTAAGTCCCGATGAACCTTGCGTGACACAATTGTCATTCCGGTTTCATGGGCGTTCCATCCACGGGGCGCATTTTGTTCCCGGTGAGTTTTGCCAACCAAAGGAAATCGCAGGCTGCTCGGGAGAGTCCGGGCCGCGCGCGCCGCTTCGCCTGTTTCCTGTTGACGCTTCATTCCTGATCGAGTGACCT
>JBBQYK010000091.1:0-14348 GCA_038208765.1 Verrucomicrobiota bacterium | reverse complement strand
CAACGGCTGGCGGCGCGACACCGCGCAACGGCTGCTCATCGAGCGCAACGACGCGGCGTCCATCGCGCCACTGATCGGAATGTCTCTCAAGCACACAAACCCGCTCGCGCGCCTGCACGCGCTGTGGACGCTGGAAGGTTTGAAGCAGATCGACGCGGCGACACTCATGGCGGCGCTCGACGACAAGCACCCGAAAGTGCGCGCAGCAGCAGTGCGTTTGAGCGAGCCGATGTTGAAGTCCGCCGAGACCGCCCGTGTGCGGCAGAAAGTGTTGGCCTTGGCGAACGACCCGGCCGCAGACGTGCAGATTCAAGTGGCACTGTCGCTCGGCACGGTCGGGGCCGAGGACGCGGCCCAAGCCGCGCTCGTGACCCTCGCGCAGAGTCCGTTGGCCTTGGTGAAAGGCGCGGCGCAATTCGCCCACGCCGCCAGCGCACCAAAAACCGTGGCCGCCAACCCCAAGCCGACAGGCCCCAAACTCTCCGCCGCGCAGATGAAGCAGTTCGAGATCGGCAAGGCGAACTACGAGATGTTCTGCCTGCCGTGCCATCAGCCGCACGGCCTGGGGCAGGAAGGTCTGGCCCCGCCGCTGGTTGGCTCCGAGTGGGTCGGCTGGTCGGAGGCGCGGGTGATTCGCCTGGTGCTGCACGGACTGCGCGGGCCGATCAAGGTGAAGGGCCAGCCTTTCGAGATGGATATGCCCGCGCTGGGCGTGCTGGACGACGAGCAGATTGCCACCGTGCTCACTTACATTCGCAACGAGTGGGGCCACGCCTACCCGTCCGTCAGCACCAACGCCGTGAAGCGCGTGCGCGATCAAACTGCGGACCGCGCCGACTCGTGGACGCAGGAGGAATTGTTGAAGATAAAGTGACGAAGCGCGAACCGCCGAGTCCGCATGGGTCAAAATTTCCACGGCGAAGCCTAACTTTCCACCGTTGCCCCTTAATTTTCGACGGTGATCCCTTAACTTTGACCCGCTGAACCTTAATTACCCTCCGCCATGTTCTAACTTTGGACAGCACTGTCTTAATTTCTTGCCGCCACCCCTTAACTTTCCACGGCAGCTTCCTAATTTCCGACCGCGACACACTAAATTCCTACCTCAGACAGCTATTCTCCTACACCAACCCCTTAACTTTCCGCAGCGATGCCTAACTTGGCATCGCTGTTGCTACATGCCCGCCGTCCCCACGGCATGTGCCACTGGGGACACTGAACACAAAGCAAGCGGCCACCAGTGCCGCAACTACGGAGTTAAAAACATGATCGACACTACAGAAAGCACTGCCGTGGCCGCACCGGTCGCGACACCCAAACCCAAACGCACGCGCGGCCTGCTCAACCTGGCCCACCTGCAAAAACTCACGAACGCCGAGAGCGTCGCCGACGCCGCACAAAACGCGGATTACGCCACGCCCCTCGCCGCCCGTGAGATCACCGCCGCCTTCGTCACCGACCTCATTGAGGACACCGACGAGGCCCGCGCCCAAGCCGCCGCCGCCGTGCAGCACAGCACCGCGACCAAGACCGCCACCGCCGCCGATGATAAGGCCGCGCATCTCCTGCTGGCGGCCATGCAGGAAGTTCAGAAAGCCGCGAAGCAAAAGTACGCGCGCACCAACCGCATCGCCCTCGACGACTATTTCGTGGGGCAGAAACTCAACGGCAACCGGCCCAACCTGTTGCAGACCTCGCAGAACCTCATCACCAAGCTCGGCAGTGACACCCTCCCCGGCATCACCACCGGCAAAGTGACCAAGCTGAAAAACCTGCGCGCCGCGTGGATTGCCGCCCGCGCCGCTCAGATCGACAGCGCCAGTGCCGCCCAAAGCACGCGCGCGGAATTGAAGACGCTGCTCAAGTCCATCGAGGATCGCAAAGTGGCGATCCAGCTCGCCGCCGACGCCGAGTGGCCGCACACCGATCCGGAGAACGCCGCCCTCCGCAAGGAGTTTGGTCTGCCCCCGCGCAAGCCGCTCCAGACCTAAACGAAACGACAAGAAATTCTTGCCTTCATCGGGCGCTTGGATGACCTCGAAGCGCCCGTTTTATTTTCTCAAGATTTGGGCTTGACGAAATCCGCTTCTCAGTGCTTCCTCGCCATACAACGGGTTCCGCTGTATGAAAACAAAAAATTACTTCGGGCAAATCATCACTCCCACACTTCACATCGCTTGCTTCTGCGCATTCGTCATTTCAGGAGCGAGAGCCGAATTTGAATCGCGCATGGCCGCTCCCACCAAAACTCCGTGGAGCGGCGTCCAGCGCACGGCCAGCCAGACGCGCTGGCAATCCGTCACTACCCTCTCCAACAACGTCACCCGCAAAGCCAGCTACCGAACCAATTCGTTCGTAGAACTCGGCGCGGGCCTCAACATCACCAACGCCAGCGGCCAGTTTGTCTCCGCCAATCCTTCCTTCACCATCACTCCCACTGGCGCGGAAGCGCGCGGCGCGGCGCACCAGGTCATCGTGCCGGGCGACATCGGTTCGGGCGAAGGCGTGCGCGTGGTCATGCCGGGCGGCGAGGAACTGGTTTTTCAACCGCTCGCGATTGACTACTTCGATCCGGTGGACGGCCAGGGTGTGCTGCTCGATGTCGTGACCAATGCCGTCGGCTGGCTCGTGGCTTCCAACGAAATTGTTTTCAGCAACTGCTTCACGCACATCAAAGCGTCCATCCGCCTGCGGAACACGCGCGCCGGTTTGGAAAGCGATCTCATGCTCCACGAAAGCCCGCCGGAACCGGGGGCGTTTGGTTTGTCATCCTCCGCCCGGCTGGAAATGCTGACCGAGCAACTGGCCGGGCCAAGGCCGTCGCAACGGTCGTCCGTGCTGCGCGAGGAGCGCGACCCGCTGAAAGCCGCCGCCATGCTGGAGCCGCACTTGGTGGATACGGAACTGACCTTCGGCACCATGAAGATGGGCGCGGGACGCGCCTTCATCACTCCGGCCACGACGAATGTTCCTCCCGCCGCCCGTTCCGGTCGCGTGGCCAAGTCCTTTTTGGAATTCGACAACCGCAAAATCATCATCGAAGCCGTGGAACATCGGCGGGTGCGTCCGGCTTTGCTGCTGTTGCCGCCCGCCACGAAGGCGGTGCGGCAGGCCGGTCTGGCCCCGCTGCTGAAAGCGGAACGGCTGGCGAAAAACACCCGCCGCCTGCCCGCTCTGCCTGTGTCCGGCGAGACCCGCGAAGCGGCGTTGCGAAACAAGAAGGCGCAGCCCGTGCAACACGCGCGCCTCACCGCTCAGGACGACGCCACGGTGCAACTGGCCTCCGCCGCACCTGCGCCGGCCTTTGTGCTGGACTACTACTTGGTCGGAATTTACGGCGAGACGGATTTCACCTTTCGCAGCGACGAAACGTATTGGGTCAGTTGCTCCATCGGCCTGAGCGGCACCACCACCATCGAGGGCGGCACGGTCATTAAATTCAGCGAGGCCAGCGGCCTGTTTTTCTTCGAGGAATATGATCTCGTTTGCGACACCACGGAGCATCTGCCCGCCGTGTTCACCAGCATCGATGATGACAGCGTGGGTGAAGACATCGGCAGCGGCAGCCCGGTGATGCTCGGCACTTGGGGTCTCTACTTCATCAGCGGCGGCTCGCGTGCGTTGAGCAACGTCCGCTTCACCTGGCTTTCCAACCCCATTGCGATGGAGGGCGGCGGCAGCGCCAATGCCCTCACGCTTCGCAACGTGCAGGTTCGCAAATCGGATTACGTGATAGATTCCGGCACGACCGACATTTCGATTTACAACGGCCTGTTCGTGGATTCAGGAATGCTGTTTTCCTATGCCGATACGTTCGTGGGCCAGCATCTCACTGTGCATAACACCACCACCACCGCACTGGGCGGAGGCGGCACTGAGGCCACGATTAAAAACAGCCTGTTCGTAAAAGTCGCCAGCCCCAGCGGCTACGGCAGTTACAACATCTCAACTGACACGGCTAATTTATCAGACAACTCCAGTCTCTTCACGACTGTGGAAGGCGGAGAGCATTACTTGGCAGCCAGCAGCATCCATCGCAACCAAGGAACGACCACTGGACTAGATGCCCAGTTCTACGCTTCTTTGCCCAATCTCACGACCTACGCGCCCGAAGAAATCACCGGCACCCTGACCACGGATCGCACGCTGTCCCGCCGGGCTATTCGTGACACTGACCTGCCGGATCGCGGCTACCATTACCCGGCGGTGGATTACCTTGTCCGCAACGTGACGGTGGGAAACGCCACGTTGAAAATGCAGAACGGCGTGGTGGTCGCGGGCGCTTTCAATAACTCCTCGCTCTGGTCGCCCGCATTGCGCCTGAATCCCGGCAAGCTCATCAGCCAAGGGACGGCCACCCGCATGAACCATCTGCTGCGGTCCAGTCAGATACAGGAAAATGTTCAGCAGCGCGGCTACATTCTCCTGCAAGATGGGCAGCAGCAAAGCGGCTTCTACCCCGAACTCACCCTGCGCTTCACCGAACTCTCCAGCCTTGCCGACGAAGCACATCTGCTCTCCATTGTCCAAGATGCCCGCCGGGTGGAAATCTCCCACAGCGCCTTGGTGAACGGACAGTATGCAACCCTGACCCTGTATGGCGGCAGCCAGCAACTCGTCGGTCTCACCAATAACCTGTTCCGTCGCGTCGAGTTTGGCGTGGTGGGGAACTCGCTCGCCAAGTTCTACGCCTACAACAATTTGTTCCTGAACGGCCCCTCTGGCTTCACCGGTGGCAATTCCGACTGGAGGATCAATGACAACGTCTTCGATCACGGGACCGTGACCGACGATGCGAGCGCGGCCGTCGCGGACAAGAACGCCTACGTCGCTGGAGCCGGCCCGCTTTCTTTCGACGCCACGCCGGTCACTCTCGGCAGCCTCACGTACGCCAGCGGCCCGCTGGGGCGATATTACGTTTCCGGAACATCGCTTCAGAATGCCGGCAGCCGTGACGCCCACGACGCCGGGCTGTACTACTTCACCACCCAGGCAAGCTTGGAAAGCATAGAGGAGAACTCAGCGGTGGACATTGGACTGCACTACGTTTCCCTCGCCTCCGACGGCTCGCCTTTTGATAGTGATGGCGATACTTTGGAGGACTATTTCGAGGATGCGAACGGGAACGGCGCCTTTGATGCGGTTGACTTCGCGGACTGGGACGGTGCCGATTGTCCACAAGATATTTATGAAACGAGAATTCAAAGCCAGAGCCCCTACGCGTGGTTCAAGCTCAACGACACCGACGCGACTCCCGACACGACGAGTTTGGCCGATGCAGGCACCAGCGCAGGATCACCTTTAGCTCAAACAACGCTGGTGACGACCCCACCATCGTCTGCAACTAGCGGCGTCTTCAGCCAGGACCTTTTCGGCAAAGAGTTCGGAACCTTTGTCTTTGACACAAGCACGGACGGACTTGAGACGGGGCGCGACCTAATCAATGGTGGAAATGGCACAGGCGTCGGGTCGATTAGTCTGCTGTTTCGTTCGCTTACCGGCGCAGCCACTGCCAAGCGTTATCTACTTTCTCAAAAAGGCACGAAGGAGTTCGGGGTATATTTTGATGCGAACGGGCTGAGAGTGGAAATCGACGGTCAGCCAGGGGGTGTTCCAGCAACAATTCCGCCGCCGGATGCCGACGGGTGGAGATACGGCAATTGGTACTATCTGGCCCTTACGTGGGATGAAACGCGCGATGGTGGCGAAGTCAAATGGTATCTAGGTCACGTCAGCGGGACGTTGTCATCCGGTTCCATCAATATCACGGACACTGCGGTTGTTGGAAACAGCAGCACGGTGTATGTGGGCTGCCGACTCAATTCCGGCAACACTTTATCTACCTTCCGCAGTCCGGGTAATGGTGCGTTGGACCAGATCGCTTTTTGGAATAGCGAGTTGACCGCGGATCAAATCACGGCGCAATTTAATGCACTGCCTCGTGCTTGGCTGCCCGCCGATTTTGCCAATTTTAATTGGGAGATTTTGTTGCCTGTGGATGGCTCTGGCAGTTTCAGCGGTTCCCCTCAACTGATCGAACGGTCGCAGCTAAAATCAGGCTTCAAGTATGTTGACTGCACAAAAAAATATTTTTACCCCGGTGTAGGCAATGCCATGGTGTTTGAAGTGCCATACGATGGCGCTGCCCAAAATGGCACAGGGCCTCGCAGCGAATTGCGGGGGACAACAGCTACTGGAAGCAACCATGATTGGAGGCCTTGGGGCACACATATTCTCACAGCCACCTGTGTCGTGAACGAGGCTGGTGACAACCCGGCCGCGTCCAGCCCCCATCCCAATAACAAAGGGAAGGTGATAATTGGGCAAATCCACTCAAAAACTGCTGGAAAGCCCGCTGTTGTTCTCAGCTATAATTTTCCAAGCCCCAAGGACGTTACCGTGTCGGTTAAATATCATCCAAACGGGTCGGACGGAGAGCCAAGCACGCCGGGTAATCAGCCGGACAAGCATTACACGCTATTGACGGGCGTGAATCTCGGCGATGGCAACGAGATCAATTACACGCTCCAATTAGTCAACAATGGCAGCTCAATCGTCCTTCACGCCACGGTTAATGAAGTTCAACAACCGGTGACTTTGACGGCGGCTCCGTATGATGCCGACTGGGCCAACCAAACCTTCTACTTCAAAGCTGGATCTTACTACACGGATCCACCCTCTGTGGACGGTGGCACTGCGAGGGTGACATTTTCCAACCTCTCGGTCTTTAACACCCCCGGCGTTTCCATCGCGGTCACCCCGTCCACCGTCAACGAGTCGGGCATGCAAACCGCGACGCTCACGCTTACCCGCGATCAAACTGACCAAGCCATTCAAGTTTTGCTGGGTTTTGGCGGAAGCGCCACGTTGAGCGGTGACTATAACGTGAGCGGGCTGAATATGGACGGCACAGTCACGATGGCAATCGGCGTTGCCTCCGTCAACCTCACGATTACACCCAGTACTGATGCGCTTGATGAAGGCGCGAGCGAGAACGTGATCGTGACGGTTCTGCCGGATCCAGCCGACGCCAGCTACGGACCGGCTGCTTCGCCGGACCACCAAATAACACTCACCATCACCGACGATGACTAGGGATTTGACTTCCATGAAGGTACTTTCCACGTTCATTTTCGCTTTGTTCGTGACTTTGAGTAGTCACGCTCAAGGACTAATTTGGAGCGCGACTAATTGGGCGCAGAACAGCGGCCCTCCTGGCGCGAATTGGGCGATTGCGTTCGACCACGTCTCTGACCGATTTCATGCCACTCCGCCCAGCCTGAATCCCGTCTCAAGAATCTTTTCCATGAGCCTCGGTACGAACGATGCGGGGCGCACCTTTTTCGCCAGCGCCCTGAATGAATCCGGATTTGCCGGATTTGTCGGGGGTATCAGCGATGGTGTAAACGGATATGTTCGCTTTCAAGACGGAGATCCCAGCGCATGGCGCTTGCAATCCGAACAGGTTTTCTTGGGACGCACCTCCTTTTCACCTGATTTGGCAGGCTACCACATCACGCAGATCGGGTTCCACGTTATCAACTTCTACGACTTCTACATTGCGTCGGATGATGTTTATTTCAGAAGACTGGACTACACCTTGGACTTCTACGGCGCACCCGTGCCTGAACCCGGCACCTGGGCCTTGCTCACCCTCGGCACCGCCGCCCTGCTGCTGCGGAAGAAAGCGCGCAAGCGTGACTGATTCGTAATGGGCGCATTTTGAAGGTGCCGCCTCTCTGAAAATGGGCCGGAGGAAAAGTGGCGCCTGTTGCAGCGTTCTTCCGCGCCGCGCTTTCTGATTTGGCTTTTGGCCTTCGCGCCCTATCCTCCGCGCCTATGTTCGACAGCCTGACCAACAAGTGGCAGAAGGTTTTCAAGGACCGGCGCGGCCTGGGCAAAATCACTGACAGCAACGTGACCGGCTCGCTGCGCGAGGTGCGGACCGGGCAAAACTTCAAATCCCAAAACCTAAAATCCAAATAAACTCCAAGCTCCAAACTTCAAACTCCGGGCGGCGCTCGTGGCGCGGGTTCGGCTTTCCCTTTTTTCCGACCGGCTGGCTTTTTGAGGCTGGGATTGGCCCGTTGGAACTTGGAACCTGCCCCGCACACGCCGCGCCATGAAACGATTGAAACAGTTTGCCGCCGTCAGCCTGCTTCTGGCTGTCGCCGCCGTGCGCCTCCACGCCGCCGAGGACGACGCGGACGCCAAACGCTTGAAGAAGCTCAACGACACGCGCGCGTGGCTCACGAATGAATTCTCGCCGTGGCTCACGAACACGTTTCCCACCATCACGTTTGAGCACTGGCCGGACTGGCTGGTCAACCCGCCCTCGCGCACGCGCTTGCCGACGTGGCTCACGAACACCTTCCCGGAAATCGAGAGCGAAGATTTCCCCTTCTGGCTCCAAAGCGCGCATGAAGACCAGCTCGCCAAGGGCATCCCGGATTTCTGGAAAGACTTCAAGGCCAAGGTCCGCACCGTGCCGCAGTCGAAGAATCTCCCGAACATCACGCGCGGGCCGTACCTGCAGCTCGGCACCACGAACAGCATGGTCGTGCGCTGGCGCACCGCGCAGCCGCGCCCCAGCGTGGTGAAGTTTGGCCGCGCGCCGGACCGGCTCAGCAAGGAAGCCCGCGCCTCCGGCACGCTCACCGAGCACGTCGTGCTCTTCACGAATCTTCAGCCGGACACGAAATACTTCTACTCCATCGGCGAGCGTGACACGCCCATCATCGTGTGGCTCACGAATGATCTCGCGCGCATCGCCACGACGAACGGCACGCTCTACGTCAGTTCGCGTGCGACCAATCTCGAAATCGCCGCCGTGACCAACGGCGCGCTGCTCTTCTCCCACCAGCGCGGGCGGCTCTCCCTCGCCACGCCGGACGGGAAGTTCCGGCGCGACACCACGAATGGCACGCTGCTCGTCAACACGCTCACCACCACGCTCAATCTCTCCGTGAGCAATGGCGCGCTCGCGGTCAGCACCTCCGACCACATCATGCCCATGGACGGCGGCGAGGTGGGCAAACGCGCGAAAAAGCCCACGCGCCATTTCGCGGTCGGCACCACGAACATCTCTTTCACCGGTGCGGACTCGAACACCTTCTTCGTCACGCATCCGCCCATTGGCCCGGCGAAGCCCACGCGCATCTGGGTGCTCGGCGATCCCGGCACGCGCAAGAAGGAACAGTTCCACGTGCGCGACGCCTATTATAAATGGAACGGCGACCGCAGCACCGACCTCTGGATCATGCTCGGCGACAACGCTTATTCCGCCGGCAAGGACGACGAGTATCAGGGCGGCGTCTTCAATGTGTATGACGCCATGCTGCGCAAGTCCGTCCTCTGGCCGTGCCTCGGCAATCACGACGCGGGCAGCGCTAACTCGCCCACGCAGAGCGGCGTGTATTACGACATTTTCACGCTGCCGTCGCAGGCGCAGGCGGGCGGCATGATGTCCGGCACCGAGGCGTATTATTCTTTCGACTACGCGAACATTCACTTCGTGGTCCTCGATTCCGCGGACAGCGACTGGAGCGAAAACGGACTCATGGTGCGCTGGCTCCAGGCCGACCTCGAGGCCAATCAGCAGGAGTGGCTCATCGCGTTCTCGCATCATCCGCCCTACACGAAAGGCAGCCACGATTCCGACCGCGACAAAGACAGCGACGCGCGGATGCGCAAGATGCGCGAAGTCGTCCTGCCCATGCTGGAGAATCACGGCCTCGACCTGTTGATGGTCGGCCACAGCCACGCTTACGAGCGCTCCTACTTGCTCGACGGACTCTACAGCCACTCCACGAACGTGAATGAGAAGGTTCACTTCAAGAGCGCGCTGGACGGACGCGCGGATGGCACGGGCATTTACACCAAGCCCACGCCCAAGCTCGGTGTGCGCGAAGGCGCGGTCTATGTCGTGGCCGGCTCCTCCGGTCAGGTCAGCGGCGGCAAACTCCAGCATCCCGCCATGTGCCTCTCCTTGAACGTCCTCGGCTCCCTCGTCCTCGACATCGACGGCCCGCGCCTCGACGCCACGTTCATTGATGACAAGGCGGTGGTGCGCGACTACTTCACGATTCAGAAGGGGGCGGGAAAATAAGCTCGCCCTCCGGCCGGCCCCGAAGAGGTAACTTTGACCTCAGAACTTTGCACTGTTGAACACCGACCGAAGCCTGCCCTCGTGGTTCGGTGTTCTAAACTTTTCAGCTTTTTCCCCTGCGAAAAGCCCCGAGGCCATTCGTCCTGACCGTCAATCCAGACCCTGCCCCCCGCGTTCACATCTTTAAAAGTCCTCACCAGTCTTCGGAGTTCATCTGAAATCTTTTCGGGTGGCAGAACGAAATCAATACAGCCTGTCGCTTGAGCGTTACGAGGCATGTCGGTTACTTCGGCAGAAATGTCCTGAGCAAAGGTGGTTCCTCCCTTGGCTTTGATTTTCTTGCATCCCTCAGAACCGTCGCCCGCATACCCGGAGAGGATGATGGCGACCGCACGCGGTCCCAAAGCCTCGGCTAAAGAGGTCAAAAACAAATCAATCTGCACGTTCCTCTTCGAGCGCGGGGAGACGACTTTGAAGTGATAGCCCTTAATTAGGAGATCCGCGTTCGGAGGAATCACGTAAACGTGGTTCGCCTCGATCGGCATCGCGTTGCGAGTCACCCCTACCGTCATTTGGGTGTGACGCGACAGAATTTGCGCCAACTGACTAGTGGCGGTGGGGGTGATGTGCGAAACAATGACGAACGCCATACCGGTATTGGCTGGCAGCGCGTTCAAGAGCGCCTTGTAGGCGTTCAAAGCTCCTGCGGAGCCGCCAATGCCGACCATGAAGTTGGGATGTGATGTTCCCATGACCGGTCAGCCTTTCCCCGTGCTTCCTTCTTCCACTTGACTCAAGTTTTGTTTCTCAGACTTATTTTTACCATCCTTCTCTTTCTGATTGGGGGTTCCATCTACGGGTACCAAGGAAATTCCCTCATCATTCAAAATCAATTTGTGGACGTCGCTGGAGTGCCCCATGCCACGGGACTTCACAATGTATATTCCACGAATGCGTTTTTTACCCGCATCTTCTTCGATTTCTCGAACCACGAGCCAGGTATCAATTAACGACGAGACGCCGACTTCGCCGCTGGTGTAATTTTTGGCGTTGGAAGAAACAAGGCTGGTGAACATTCCGGTGATGCCCTTGGATTTTAACAGATCAATCATGCGAGTCACCATGGATTGAATTTCACGCTCACTCCCCTCCTCAATGAGGCTGGTCAGGGGGTCGATGACCACCGCCAGTGGCTTGAAATCTTCAATCATCTTGTACAAATCGAGGAGATGCATCTCCAACCCAAAGAAGGACGGCCTGGTAGAGGAAATTTTTAAGAGTCCTTTTTTTATCCATGGGGCAAAATTAATACCGATGGACTTCATGTTTTGCACGAGTTGCCCCGCAGATTCTTCATACGACAGGAAAAGACAGCGTTCTCCACGTTTGCAGCTTTCGACGGCAAATGCCGCCGCGAGGCTGGTTTTGCCAGTGCCGGCGGTTCCGGAAAGGAGCATCGTGCTGCCTCGGGTAAAACCCCCACCCTGGAACAGTTTGTCCAGCGAAGGAATTCCGGTCGAAACTCTTTTGGCGGTGCCTGGTGCATCGAGGCCGGCCGAAGTGATGGGAATTACGGAAAGTCCCGCCTGATCAATGACGAAGGGATATTCGTTGGTTCCGTGACTGGAGCCACGATATTTAATGATACGAACTCTCCGGATGGCTATCTCTTGGTTGACTCTGTTATCCAGCAGAATGATGCAATCGGAAACGTACTCCTCCAGGCCATGACGAGTGTAAGTGCCTTGTCCCTGCTCGCCGGTCACAATGGCGGTAACGTTTTTGTTCTTCAGCCATCGGAAAAGCCGTTTTACCTCCAGGCGTAAAACGCCGTCATCGGTGAGCCCCGCAAAGATAGATTCAATGGAATCCAAAACGACGCGTTTGGCGCCGATGGCATCAATCGCATGGTCCAAACGAATGAGCAGTCCCTCTAGGTTGAAGTCGCTCGCCTGAACGTCTTTGCGCTCCAAAACAACATGTTCCAGCCGAATCTTTTTCTTTGCAACCAGCCCCTGCAAATCCAGGTTGAGAGAAGTCACGTCTTTGTAAATTTCAGCTTCGGTCTCTTCAAAGGACATGAAGACGCCAGGCTCATGGTGATTGAGCGCACCTTTGATCAGAAAATCGAGACCGAAAAGGGTTTTCCCGGAGCCGGCGCTTCCAGAAATCAAAGTGATTCTGTTTTTTGGCAGCCCGCCTTCGGTAATCTGATCGAAGCCTTTGATGCCGGTGGGGCATTTGTGCATTCGACTGTGATTCGAGACGCCGCGTTTCTTAAGAGTTTTAGCCATAATTCGGTCCTTGTCCGCATTTGTGCGCCTTGGTGCCGCCGCGAATCGATTTCTCCGCAGTCTGCACGGGTGCCGCCGTTCATGTTGTGCCTGTGAGCGTGGCTTTCGCTATGGGGTGCATCCCTACTGAAGAGAGCGGAAGGCACGGCTGGTCGAAAACGGAGGCAACTGAGAAATGTCCACGCAGGCGGCGGCGAGGATGGGTTTCACAGCACGGACAACTCTGGGCGGCCAGAGCTGCCACGCAGCACGCACCGTTGACCAGCACGGGAATTTAATGGAGCGAGGAATCTAGTCAGCACAGGGTTTGAAAACGTACCGAAGTTTGCCGCCGCCCGTCTGGGTGAGGATTGACCGCGTCGGCGTTTATTCCAGCTCCATCGCCACCGGACAGTGGTCGGAGCCAATCACGTCCTTGAGGATGGAGGCGCGCTGGAGACGCGGGCGCAGGGCGCGGCTGATCAGGAAGTAGTCGATGCGCCAGCCGATGTTCCGCGCGCGCACGCCGGGCATCCGGCTCCACCACGAGTAGTGTCCCCTGCCCCGCTCGAACTCACGAAAGGTGTCGATGAATCCCGCCTCGACGAAGGTGGTGAACCCGGCGCGTTCCTCGGGCGTGAAGCCGTGGTTCTTCATTTTCGCTTTCGGATTCGCCAGATCGATCTCGGTGTGGGCGACGTTGAGGTCGCCACAGAAGATGACGGGCTTCTTCTTTTCGAGCTTCTTCAGATAGGCGAGAAAGTCGCGGTCCCATTGCTGGCGATAGGGCAGGCGTGCCAGCTCACGCTGGGAGTTGGGAACGTAGGCGTTGACGAGAAAAAAACCGTCGTATTCTGCGGTGACGACGCGGCCCTCGCTGTCGTGTTCGTCGTGACCAATGCCATTCGTGATGTTGCCAGGCCGGGTCTTTGTGAAAATGACGGTGCCGGAGTAACCCTTCTTCTGGGCGCTGTTCCAATACGTGGTGTAGGTCGTGGGCCAGAGCTGTTCGACTTGGTCGGGGCTGGCCTTGGTTTCTTGCAGGCACAATACGTCGGGCTGCTCGGCATCAAGATACTCGAGGAAATTCTTCTTCTTCAGAACGGCGCGCAGTCCGTTGACGTTCCATGAAATCAGTTTCACGACGCGAGCCTAGCGGGGAGCATTCGAGGAGGCCAGTCGTCTTCCATGCTAACCGGCAATCGCCGCGATGCGACCCAGCCGGATGACCGGCTCCTCGGCGGCCCGCGAGGCGGCGAGATCAACTTCAAACTCCGCGATCCAATCGTTGTGTTCTTCTGGATCGACCAGCACCTGCTGCACGCACCAGGTTTTTTTGTCCTCGGCGGGCAGCACGTAGGTGTGGCGAAGATTGCGGGCATTCGGATCGAGGCAGATGTATTGATGCCCGGCGTGGAAGGCGTCGAGGGCCTGGCGGAGACGTTCAGCGGTCCATTCCTCAACCACGGGAGCCGACGTGGGGAGGCTTTGAGCATCGGTGGCGGCGGAAGTGGCAAACAGCGCTTCGGCGCTCTGCTTGCGGCTGGCTTCGCGAAGGCTGTCCAGCGCCGCCTCGTAGTCTTGAATCACCGCGCCGCGCAGGAAAGTGAAGATGCGGTTGCGAATCGCGGCGGTGAACGCCTTCGTGTCCCGCGTGATGTCGCGGGCGGCTTCCTCGGCACCGGGCGGACGCACCTCCTTCGTCTCGGCGCGCTGGTAATTCGGGTCGCGCATCTTCTCCCATTCGTCGAGCAGACTGCTGTCCACCTGGCGAATCATCGTCTTGAGGTAAACCTCCATCTCACGTACGACATCCGTCTTCGCCGAGTCCGGCACGGTTTGCGCGAGAACTTTGAAAGTGCTGTTCAACTGGCGCAGCAGCACACCCTCGGCGCGCTGCAACTCGTAGTCCTTGATGTAATCGGCGAACGATCGGAACTGCTCGAACATCTCACGCACGATCGATT
>JBBQYK010000090.1:0-14382 GCA_038208765.1 Verrucomicrobiota bacterium | reverse complement strand
AAACGGTGCAGCCAGACGTTGTGGGTGGAGCGAGTCATCTTTTAACGAATGATGCCGCTGCGACTTTGGCCGCAGCGGCATCAAACAATCCAACCGAAATTACGGCGTCGGAACCTTGAGCGTGAAACTCGCGGTCTTCTTATCATCCGCGCCCACCGTCACTTTTTCCGTGGCCGCGCCCGCTTTGCGGTGCATGGCCTCGATGGTGTATTCGCCCGCCGGGAGGCCGGAAATCTTGAAGTTGCCGTCCTTGTCCGTGATCGCGAAGTGGGGGTGATCCACCACGCCCACGTAGGCAAACATCCACGGATGCACGTCGCACTTGAACTGCACGAGCACTTCCGGCTTCTCGAAAACGAACTCCGTCTTCATGCCTTTGACTGGCTGGCCGACGTTGCGTTCCTTGTTACCCGCAACTTTCGGGAGCGGATGCACGTTGTGCAGCAGCGCGTCCGAGTTCTGCACATCAAACTTCTGGCCGGCCTGCACACCCATGACGTAGGGCGTGTATTCGCAGCCGACTTGGTCGAGCAGCGGCCCCTTCGTCGCGGGGGCGGGCGCGGGCTTGGCTCCCGCTTTCACATACACAAACACGTCGGCCAGACCCTTGTCGGCTCCCACGACGTAATGGCGCGTGGTGATGGGCTTGGCTTGGAGCTTGCCACAGGAAGCGTCGAGCGTGATGGCTTTTTCCGGGAGCGGCGTGCCGGCGAGAGTGACCTTGCCGGAGATTTCCGCCGCCGAAGCGACCGAGGCGGCAAGCGCCGCGAGAGAGAGAACTGTCAGTGTCTTTTTCATAAAAAGGTTCGCGAACCTAGCATCCATGTTTCTTCGATCAAGGCATTTGTGAAACATTTCACAATGTCTCGGTGAAGGTCTGACGCACCATCCGGCGCGTCATTCATTCACGAGGGAATGGACGCGGCAGCGGGCTGCGTATTTCAATTTGAATGCACGAACGGTCGGACTAAACCGGAACCATGCAGTTGAGCCACGGATGGAACACGGATGGAACACGGAGGAGGGACGAGGATGGCTGAATGGATGGGCCGGAAAAACCCACTGCTCGGTGCGTGGTGGTGCCGTCCTGCAAAACAAACCCCTGCCTGATCCAATCCGTGTTTCATCCGTGTTCCATCCGTGGCTAAAGAATAGTTCCGGCTAAACACGCGGCCTCCTGCACCCGGTCCTGCCAACCAGAAAACCGGATCAGCTTAGGCTGATCCGGTTTCAGGACCTGGGACGCCCCGTGATCGATTAACTTTCTGATGGAAAAGGCGTGGCCCGCTCCGCCGGCCGGGACGCCACGGCTCTACGACAGGCGAGACGCCTGACTGCCACTTCCAGTCGCGCCTGCGTCCGCAGGGTGTGATTAGAAGTGGCGGTCAGTCGTAGCGCAGATTTGTAATCTGCGGTATCGCCGAATTGCCTTCGGCAGGGCGTCGGCGAGGGCGAAGGCGTTGGAAGTTCGATCAGCCTGCGGATTGAAAATCCGCGATACCGCAGAATGCAATTCTGCGCTACGCGACCGGTCTTGACCGCCACTTCTAATCGCACCCGGCAGCGCCGTGCCCCCGGCGTCCCGCCGGGTGGAGGCTTGCTGACTTCAAGCACCTGCGCTCGCGAGCAGCGCTGGTCGTCAGTGGAACTCCACCCGGCGGGACGCCGGGGGCACGTTGAAAATTTTCCCGAGAACCCGGCTCGACAGCCGGAAAAAGTGCGGGTCAACTGGCCGCGCGCACATGCCCATCACGTTTCAAATCGACCCCGCGCGCCGCTGGCTGGACATGAAAGTCTCGGGTGCAGTCAGCATGGAGGAAGCAGCGGCGGCCCTGGGGAAAATTTTCGCCCACCCTGATTACACTGACGACCTCTGCGGGATCGTCGATTGCCGCGAAATGGAAAACGTGCTGAACGTGACCGAGCTGCGCGGCCTGGCCGACATCCAGCTCACGCGCCCCGGCCCCGCGTGGCACTCCCGGCGCGCGGTCGTGGTCGGCTCGCCGGAGCACTACGGCACCGCGCGGCTCTTCATGGTTTTCGCCGAGGCGGGTGCGACGCAGTTCAGCGTGTTCTACAATTACGAGTCAGCCTTGCAGTGGGTGCGGGAATTCTGACCGGTCGTGGTTGGCACAGCAGAGAACGGAACGAAGCCCGCCAACCCTGACGGTGAATCCATTTTATGGGGATGCTCGGAACCGCCACCGCTTCCACCGCACGTTGAAGGCAAATTCAACTCGCCTTCATCCCCCGGTTACGCCGTCTGCGCAGTCAGCGCCTCGCGTACCTTGCGCAAAAGCTGCTGGGCGGTGAAGGGCTTGGTGAGGAAATCCAACTGCTTTTCGATGCCCAGCGAGCGCGTGCAGGCCGTGGCGCACATGACTTTCGTGGCGGGGGACATGACCCGCACCTTCTCGATCAGTTCGCGCCCATTCATCTTCGGCATCACCATGTCGGTGACGAGCAGGTCGATGAGCGACTTGGTGTCTTGGAGCACTTGCAGCGCCTTCTCCCCGCTGCTGGCCGTGAGCACTCGGTAGCCGCGGGACTTGAGCACCACCTCCGCCATGGTCAGCACCATCTCCTCGTCATCGACCACCAGGATCGTCTCTTCGCCGTCGAGTTCGTGGTCCTTGATGATTTTATCGTCCACGAATTTTTTGATCGCCGGGAGATAGACGCGCACCGAAGTCCCCTGCCCCAGTTGGCTGGAGACGGCCACGCCGCCGCCATGATTCGTGACGATGCCATAGACCCAGGCCAGGCCGAGGCCACGGTGACCATACTTGGTCGTGAAAAATGGCTCGAAGATGCGGGGCAGGACCGCCGGCTCGATGCCGCAGCCGTTGTCGCTCACCTCGATGCAGACATAAACGCCGGGCAGCAGATGCGCGGTGCGATCCTGCGTGGGCGCGCTCAGTTCGAGATTGCGCGTCTGGACGGAGATGCGTCCATCCGCCGCGATGGCCTGGACGGCGTTCTCCAGAATTTTCACGAAAGCCTGCTGCATCTTCGCCTCGTCGTAATTGACGGTGAAAACTTTCGGCTCGAGTTGCATCAACCAGGCGAGCGCGTGGTGCTGCGGCGTCTGGAACAGCTCCACGGTGCGGCGCATCAGGTTGTTGATGTTGCCCGAAGTTTGCGCGAAGGCGTCCTTCTGCTCGGAGCTGAAGGCGGAAAGCTGGTTGGCGACTTCGGCGGCACGTTCGGCGGCCTTTTCAATTTCCGTGAGCGACCGCCGCCACGGATGATGCGGTTCGGTCGTGCTCAGGACGTGGGTGATGTGGCCGAGGATGGCGGTGAGTGTGTTGTTGAAATCGAGCGCGACGGTGCGCGTGAGCTGCAGCGCGCAATCGAGCTTCTGCTTTTGCGCGAGGTTGACTTCCACCGACTGCCCCTTGGCCTCGGGCCGCGGCGCACCGACCGGCGGGTTGGGAAAAAGCTGGAAGAGAAAACATTTCGCGCCGTTCTGTTCGAGCGAGCAGACGCTGGCGTTAAAGGGCGTGATGGCGAGGCCTTTGCCGCGCAGCTTGAGCACCGCCGTGAGGGATTTGCCCGCCGTCACGCGGTCGAGGAAGCCTGCCGGGTCCACGCCGTTCTCATTCGTCCACAGCGCGACGAGCGGGGCCGCGCCGCCCTCGACTTTCTCGCCGAAGAATTCCGCCGCCGCCGCATTCGCCTCCCGCACTCTCGCGGACTGGTCCACGAGCAACACGGGCCACGAAGCCGCACTTAAAACTTCAATCGCATCCATCTGTTCGGTCATCAAAAGTCAGGCCGGGAAAGCCACCCGCCCACTTCTCAATCGGAAGCCTGCGGAGAAAGCTGAATGGGGACAACGAGTCGAGGCCAGGGAGGAACCACGGAAGACACGGAAAACACGGAAGAAAAATCGAGACGAACAACGGCTGGAAGAAATCTCTGGCCGGCGTTCACGATTCGTTTCCGGCCTGACTCCGTGTTTTCCGTGTCTTCCGTGGTTAAAAAGTTTTGGAAGAATCCTCACGCGCCAGCCAGCGGGAAACTTCCTCGCGCAGCGAAACGCGCCCGGCCTCGTCTAGTCCGCGCGGATCGAAGCGGTGGCGCTGGTGCAAGGTGAGGACGAGGCGGAGGGAGGAGTGGAAGGTTGCAGGTTCAAGGCTGCCGGTTTCGGAACGTTCAACCTTCAACCTGCCGCCTGCAACCGTCGCCGTCTCCACCCGTCGCAGCCACTCCGACCAGTTCTCGCTCGCGCCGCGTTCTAGGCCGCGCGCGGCAAAATGTTTTTCGATGCGATAAAAATCCGAGTCCGCGCCCGCCCGCGCCGCCACCCGCGCTTCCTCCTGGCGGCGTGCGCGCAATCGCCGCCACGATTTGCCGAAGAAAAATCTGGCCAGCACCACGATGAGCAGCGGAACGGGTGCGAGCATGAACCACTTGCGCCACTCGGTCTGGCCCCAGCGGAATTTGGAGAACTGAAACCAGAGGTCGGAGAAAAAATCTTTCACCGGCTGCAACCACGAGGTGCCCTCCGCTTCGGCGGCGTTCCAGGTCGAGGGCGTGGTGTCGAGGTCGAGCCAGTTCTGCCCGTCCCACACCAGCGTCCAGGCGTGCGCGTGGCGGTCGCGCACGACGTAATTTTTCCCGCGGCCCTCCTGCACCGACCACCCCACGGCGTAGCGCGTCGGCACGCCCGCGTGGCGCAGCAGCAGCGTGGTGGCGGTGGCGAAGTATTCGCAATGACCGGAGCGCGCGTGCAGGAGGAAGCGCGCCAGCGCCGATTCACCGCGCGTCGCCGCGTGCTCCTCCGTGAGCCGGCTGGCGTATTGAAATTTCTCCGCGAAAAATTCGCGCACCCGGCGCATGGCCTCGGCCGGCGGCAGGCCGGGGTGGAGTTGCAGTTCCGCCGCCACGCGGGCCAGTGCTGGCTCCACGTCCTCGTAAGTGCGCAGGTCATTCGTCGTCCAGCCGGAGTCAATCGACGCGCCGCGCCCGTCGAAGCGCACCTTGAAGATGGCGAGGCCGGGACCGCTCCTCATCTTCGCCGCGCCAAACAGGTTCGTCGCCACTTCGCCGACCGGGAGGCTCGCGATTTCCGAACTGCCCAACGGCAGCGGCAGCAGACCCTCGCCGCCGCGAAAATATCCGGCGACGGTCAGCGTGTGTCGCGACACTTTGCGCGGCAGGAGCAGCCAGGTGCTTTGATCCGCCTCGCCGGGCACGTTGAAAAATTCCCGGCGATCCACCCTCCAAAGACTGGGGGCGCGGCGATCGGGGCGATAATGATACTCATTGAAACTCATTTCCCGCAGCAGTTCCGGCGGCACACCCCCGTCCGTGGTCAGGCGCAGCACGATGCGGTCGGAATTTTTCAACCGACCAATCGAGCCGAGGCGCGTGCGGACTTCGCTGTCGCTGAAGTTTCCCGCCGCCATCTGGCTGAACCAGTGGACGTTCATGGACTCCAGTTTCCGTTGCAGACCCAGCAGCCCGTGATGCCCGCCAAAACCCGCGCCCGCCAGCGCCGCGAACAACGCCAGCCACACCACGAGCGGACGTTGCCGCGACCGCAGCGTCAGCAGCGCCCAGCCGACTAGTAGAACCAGGCCCCAATAAAAATACGCCCCGCGCTCCGCCGCCGCACTGGTCGCAAGCAGGGACAGCGCGAGGTAGGAAAATGAAATGTCCACCGTCTCGCGCGGCAGCGTGGCGTAGGGCGGGCGCAATTCCTGTTTGCGCAACCACCACGAAAACGTGGCCAGCCCCACGCGCGGCGGATCGTTGAACACTTGCGCGAGCAGGAGCGGCAGAAAGATCATCGGGAACCATTGGAACCAGACCAGCGCGGACCGGCCCGCCTGCCGGAGGGCTTCGGGGCGACGCCCGGCATTGCCGAAAAAATCGTCGAGCGAGACCGTGCCCTCGTTGATGAGCAGGAAGGTGCCGACGCCGAGGAACAGCACCACGCAGATGTTTGAGAGGCGGTTGAAATCCGTCTGCGTGAGCGACCAGCGGAAACGGACGAGCCGCGACGATTCCAGCACCGCGCCCGCCACCGCACCGATCAGCAGAGGCCCAGTCTGCCAGCCCCAGAAGAGCAGCACGGCGGCGATCAGAAACGGAGGCGTGTTCACAACAAAACCTTCTTAATCCTAATCCTAATCCTAATCCTACTCTTAATCTCCCCTAGCGAGCCGCGCGCAGGATGGGGATTAGGATTAAGAATTGGACCGTTCACAGCCTCGCCAGTCCTTCCTCAATCTTGCCCGCTTCGAGGGCGTGTAAAGATTCCGGATCATCGGCGCGGCGTTCCAGCGGCATTGCTCCCGGCTCGCGAATGACCAGCACCATCACCGGCACGCCGAGCACGGTGAGCTTGCGCACCAGTTCCCGCCGCGCGTCGTCCCACGCGAGGAAAATGCAGATGCAACCACTCACCGCGCCCGCGTGTTCGATGACGATTTGTTGTAGCGAAGCGAAGGATTTGTCCGGGCAGAGTTTCACCGAGGCGAGCAGTTCGAGCATCTGATCGGCGTGCGCCACGCCGCGACCGATGGTGAAGGAGAACGCTTCCGGCCCCACGAAGAGCAAATCCAGCAGCGACTCCTGCGTGTCAATCGTGCAGGCGAAGGACGCGGCCACGGACACTGCCTCCTCGAAGACCGCGAGTTCCTCCGGCGCGGCAAACGTGTCGAGGATGAGCGCGTGGCGGACAAAAAATTCGTCCTGAAATTCCTTCACCACGGGCCGGCCCGTCTTCGCCCAACTGCGCCAGTGGATGCGCCGCATGGGATCGCCAGGACGGTAGTCGCGCAACGAAACAAACTCCTCCGACTCGCCAATCGCCGCCGCCAGCGCCACGCCGCCGTGCTGGTAGCGTTGCGCGCCCGGCAGCGTGATGGCCGGCAGCGGATAACGCCTCGGCAAAATCGTGACCGCGCCCGGCAACGCGACATGACGAAACGCGCGAAACAATCCGAACGGATCGGGACGAGCCAGCGTCACCGATTCGAAGCGCAGCACGCCGCGTTTGAGCGGCAGCAGTTCTAACTTCACCGAGGCGCTTCCGCCCAGGGGCAGCGGCGGCAGTTCCACCGGCTTCGGCCCGCGCACCCGTCGCGGGTCCGGCGCGGAGGCGAAGCCGGATGACTTTCCACCGCGCGAACCACGAAAGGCCGCCACGAACTCCGCGAAATCCGGGCGCGGGTCCGTGAGATTATCCAGCACTTGCAACCCCGACTGCGCGCGACATGCACGATTCCGAATCGTGATCCGAAACGGCAACACCTGCCCCGCGCTGCCGAAGCGCGGCAGTTCCCGTTCGGCAGAAAACGTCACGCGAAAAAACGGCGCGACCGCCACCGCCGCGGCGCAAAGACAAAACAAAAACGCGAACGCCTGGTAGCCCAACGACTGCTCCGTATCCGTGGCCATGCCGCCGGTGAGAATCAACCCGACCAGCACGATCCACCCGCCCGGCGTCAGCCGCCGCATCGCCCAGTGATTGAGCGCCGACACCCGGCGATAAAGGCGGTAGGCGAGGCGGTTCATCGGGGAGGAAGTCCAAGGTCCAAGGTCCAAAGTCCAAGGTGAGCGAGCGCGCCGGCCTTGGACTTTGGACTTTGGACTTTGGACCCGTTCATCACGCCGGCACGGGGGTTTTCTTCACCACATCCTCGACCACGCTGCGCGGGGTCACGCCGGAGAAACGCGCCTGCGGCTCCATGACCATGCGGTGCGCAATGACGGGCGCGGCGAGTTCCTGGATTTGCTCGGGCGTCACGAAGTCGTGGCCGTCCATGAGCGCGAGGGCTTGCGACATTTTCATGAGCGCGAGCGAGGCGCGCGGGCTGGCGCCGAGTTGCACGCCGGAACGACCGCGCGTGGCAGCGCAGAGATCGACGATGTAGCGTTTCAACTCGTCGCTCACGCGCACGGCGGTCACGGCGCGCTTGAGCGTCAGCACGTCGGCGAGAGTGACGACGGAGGTCAGCGCGTCAATGGGATGCACTTTCTCCTGCGCGGAAAGCACGGCGACTTCCTCCTCCGGCGAGACGTAGCCGAGCGTGAGCCGCGCGGCGAAGCGGTCCATCTGCGCCTCGGGCAGCGGATACGTGCCGCGGAAGTCCACGGGGTTTTGCGTGGCAATGACGAAGAACAGTTCGGGCAGCGCACGGCGTTCGCCCTCGACGCTGACCTGCACTTCGCCCATCGCCTCGAGCAGCGCGGACTGGGTGCGCGGCGAGGCGCGGTTGATTTCGTCGGCGAGCAGGATGTTCGTGAAGATCGGCCCCTCGTGAAAACGGAACTGCTGCTCGCGCGGGTTGAAAACACTGACGCCGAGGATGTCCGACGGCAGCAGATCAGGCGTGAACTGGAGCCGCTTGAACTGCGCATCAATGGAACGCGCCAGCGCCTTGGCCAGCGTGGTCTTGCCGGTGCCGGGAAAGTCCTCGAGCAGGACGTGTCCGCCGGTGGCGAGCGCGGCGAGGATTTTGCGGAGGGCGTCGCGCTGCCCGCGAATGACGCGCTCAATGTTGGTGATGATTCTTTCTGAAACGTCTCGTGCGGTTGGATTCATGCTGCGCCCTCAGTGTCCTGAAAATATTTTCGCGACACAAATGGAAACACGGCCGGGGAGGAAAAGTTCCAAACACCCATCTCAACGCGAGACTGGAAAGTCTCGCCACTTGCCGGCTGGAAAGCCGGCGTTACCCGCGCTGGTTTTCCCGCCATTGACTCTCCGGCGCGGTTTTGTTTTTTCACCAGTCACATGCCGCACGACTTTGACGTCATCATCGCGGGGCTGGGCGCGATGGGCAGCGCGGCGGCGTATCATCTCGCCGCGCGCGGGCGGCGGGTGCTGGGGCTGGACCGCTTTCAACCGCCGCACGCCTTCGGCTCGTCGCACGGGCAGACGCGCATCATCCGCGAAGCGTATTTCGAGCACCCGCTGTACGTGCCGCTCATCCAGCGCGCGTATGAATTGTGGGAACAATTGGAACACGAATCCGGACGGCAACTGCTCCACCAAACCGGCGGGGTAATGATCGGCGCGCGCGACGGCGTGCTGGTCGGCGGCGCGGAACGGAGCGCGCGGGAACATCGGCTCGCGCATCAAATTTTCTCCGCGCATGAACTGCGCCAGAAGTTTCCTGCGTTCGCTCCGGGCGAAAACATGGTCGGCGTGTGGGAGCCGCGCGCGGGAATTCTCTTTCCTGAACTCGCCGTGCAATCGCATCTCGAACTGGCCGCGCGCCACGGCGCGACGCTGCGCTTCCACGAGCCGGTGGTGCGGTGGGAAGCGGATGGCGCGGGCGTCCGTGTGTTCACCGCCACCGGGACGTATCGCGCTGAACGGTTGCTGCTCAGTGCGGGCGCGTGGATGAGTTCGCTCCTGCCCACACTCGCGCTGCCGCTCACCGTCGAGCGCCAGGTGCTTTACTGGTTTGAACCGCGCGCCGACGCGGAACAGTTCCAACCGGAACACTGCCCGATCTCGATCTGGGAATACGCGCCGCAGCAGTTCTTCTACACGTTCCCAAATCTCGGCGAGGGCGTGAAAGTGGCGCTGCATCATCAAGGTGAACTCACGACGCCGGACGAGGTGCGGCGCGAAGTGGGCGCGGAGGAAACCGAGGCGATGCGCGCCCTGCTCCGCCGCTTCCTGCCCGGAGCGGACGGCCCGCTGCGCTCGACCGCCGTGTGCGTTTATACGAACACGCCGGACGAACATTTCCTGCTCGACGCACATCCCGCACATCCGGCGGTGTTCATGGCCAGCCCCTGCTCGGGCCACGGTTTCAAATTCGCCAGCGTCATCGGGGAGATTGCCGCCGCGCGCCTCGAAGGCCGGGAAGTGCCATTCGATCTGAGCTTGTTTCGCGGAGCGCGACTGGCGCGGTAGGACACGGCGTCCAGCCTGTCCCACAAAAAACAATTCAGATGGTTTAGACAGGCTGGAAGCCTGTCCTACCGGGGAAGTTAATTCCTGACCTCCGCGCCGCGCAAAATTTTCACCGCGATATCACCGCGAAATCTTCAAGTCGCCGCCCCTTCCCGCCGATAACCGAACAGCGGCCAAAATGGCTTCATGAAGATCGCCTACATCAATGCTGATCCCGACGCGCCCGTCTTCGGACGGCTGGGCTGCTCCGTCCACATGCAGGAGGTGCTGCGCGCCATGCTGCGGCTCGGACTCGAAGTGCATCTGTTTTCTTCGCGGCTGGGCGACGAGGCCATCTACGATCTTTCCGCGCTGCAAGTGCATCCCCTGCCGAAGATTGTGAATCGCTACGGCCAAAGCCCGCTGGCCATGAATCACATCGTGCGCTCGGCGCTGGAGCGCGAGGCGGACGACGGCGCGTTTGACCTGATTTACGAACGGTTCGCGCTCTACAGCCATGTGGGCATGGAGTTCGCGCGCGAGTTGCAGATCCCCTCCGTGCTCGAAGTGAACGCGCCCCTGCTCGAAGAACACGCCGCGCGCGGCACGCTCATTGATTCCACCGGCGCGGAAGATTGCGCGATGCGTTCCTTCCGCGCGGCCGGACTCATCACGGCGGTGTCGAAGCAACTGAGCAACATCATCGAACAGCATCCGAACGCGCGCGGGCGCGTGCGCGTGGTGCCGAACGCGGTGAACCCCGATCGCTTTCGCGACATCCAACCAACGCGCGCGAAGGACGGATTCGTCATCGGTTACGTGGGCGCGCTGCGCACGACCAGCGGCTTCAACACGCTCATCGACGCCTTCGCCACGGTGGCGCGGGAATCTTCGCAGGCGCAACTGCTCATCGTGGGCGACGGCCCGGCGCGCGAACATTTGAACCGCGAGATTGCCGCGCGCGGGTTGATCCGCCGCGTGCATTTCACCGGGGAAGTCGGGCCGGACGCCATTCCCGGAGTGCTCGCCTCGATGGATGTCGCGGTCGCGCCGTATCCGGCGACCGGCACGTTCTATTCCTCGCCGCTGAAACTGTACGAATACATGGCGGCGGGACTGCCCATCGTGGCCAGCCGCATTGGGCAGGTGGAGGAAGTCATCCGCGATGGATTGACGGGAATGCTCATCAGCCCCGGACACGCTCCCGGTCTGGCGAAGGCCTTGCGCGAGTTGGAAACGAATTCCATGAAGCGCGCCCTGCTCGGCGGCGCCGCGCGCGCGGCGATTCAGGAACACACCTGGGAAAATCAGGCCGCCGCCGTGCTCAGCCTCGCCGGACTGAAACTGCCCGAGTTGATCCATTGAACGGCCCGCGCGTCCCGGCCCGTTCAGGCTTGCTCCTCTTCCCGTTTCTGGTGTTCGTTCTCCCTGTCTCGCACATGAAAAAACTCAGCCACCTCGACGACGCCGGCCACGCCGCCATGGTGGACGTGTCGGCCAAGCCCGTGGTGTTGCGTGAAGCGTTGGCGCGCGGAGAAATTCTTCTGGCCCCGGAGACACTCGCGCTCATCGAGAGCAGCCAGATCGCCAAAGGCAATGTCCTCGCCACGGCGCGGCTCGCCGGCATCATGGCCGCGAAGAAAACGGGCGAACTGATTCCGCTCTGCCATCCCCTGCCCCTCACGCACTGCGAAGTGAACTTTGAAATCCCCGCCGCGCGCGACCGCATCGTCATCACCGCGTCCGCGAAAATCGCCGCGCAGACCGGCATCGAGATGGAGGCGCTCACCGCCGTGACCGTGGCCGCGCTGACGATTTACGACATGTGCAAGGCCGTGGATAAACAGATGCGGATCACGGACGTGGCGCTCCTTTCCAAAACAAAGACACCGATAGCCTGACTTCACCGAATCAGGCCCGACCAGGATTCTGCTTTGCGCCTTTGCCTCTTCGCGCCTTTGCGTTAATTCCTGCCCGTGCAAATTCCAGTTGGCATCATCACCATCTCCGACCGTGCCTCGCGCGGCGAATACGACGACCTCGGCGGACCCGCGCTCAAGAAGGCGGCGGAAGGTTACCAATGGCGCGTGGTCGCCGAGTCGCTCGTGCCGGATGAGAAGCGCGAAATCCAGCGCGCCATCCGCGAGCAGATCAGCAAAGGCTGCGCGCTGATCCTGACCACTGGTGGCACCGGCGTAGCCTTGCGCGACGTGACGCCGGAAGCGGTGCGCGAGATCGCCGTGCGCGAGTTGCCCGGCTTCGGCGAAGTGATGCGCGCCGAGTCGATGAAGATCACGAAGAACGCCATCCTATCGCGCAACCTCGCCGCCGTGGTGGATCACGCGCTGGTCATCTGCCTTCCCGGCAAGCCGAGCGGTGCGGTCGAGTGCCTGGGGTTTGTCGTTGGCGCGATTCCGCATTGCGTCGAGGTGTTGCAGGAAGTGCCGACGAGCTGCTGACCATAAATGAAAATCCAGAATCCAAATCCCAAAGCCCAAACAAGTTCCAAATTCCAAACTTCAATCGCCGCAGCCAGGGCGGCGCGTCCTTCGCGAAGAAGCGCGTTTGGAATTTGGAGCTTGGTGTTTGTTTGGATTTTGGGCTTTGGAATTTGGAATTTTGGCCGCGCCGCCGAAAATACCGCGACCAACAAACCCTTCGTTCCCTCCACCAAATACGCCACCACCCGCGTCGCCGGCTGGACCGTGCGGGTGAACCGCGAGTTGCTGACCACGCAAAGCGATCTCGGCAGCAACGCTCTGGCGTTGCTCGCGGTGAAGCTGCGCGAAATCACCAACACGGTTCCGCCGCGGGCGGGCGATGCGCTCAAACGAATCCCGATCTGGCTAGGCGTGAACGACGGTCACGCGCCGTGCGCCGAGTATCATCCCTCGAAGGACTGGCTGGTGAACAACGGTTACAACCCGGACAAGGCGAAGTGCGTCGAGATTGGCCATGCGCGCAAGTTCATCGACTGGACGCCGAAGCAGCCGATGATGATTCTTCACGAACTGGCGCACGCTTATCACGATCAGTTGCTGGGGTTTGATGAGCCGCGCATCAAAGCGGCGTTCGAGAAGGCAAAATCCGGTCGCAGCTACGAATCCGTGGAGCGCAATAATGGGCGCAGCGAGCGCGCCTACGCGCTCACGGATCACAAGGAATACTTCGCCGAGGCCACGGAAGCGTTCTTTGGCACGAATGATTTTTATCCCTTCACGCGCGAGGATTTACGGAAACACGACCGCGAGATTCACGATCTGCTCTGGGAAGTCTGGGCGCAGTGAGCCGGAAAAACTCCTTGCCCGTCGCGCCCGCGAAAATACGCTGAACAGCGGTTCCTGAAACATCGTCGTTTTAACGCCATGAAATTCGCCCGACTCATTCTCGCTGTCCTCGTCGTCACCGCCTGCGCCCACGCGCAAACCACGCCCGAGTGGATCTGGCATCCGAACAACGGCGCGAAGCCCGCCGACAAGGAGGTGCGCTACTTCCGCAAGAGCTTCACGCTCGATGGCGCGGCGCGGCGCGGGTCGCTCGCGGTGTCGGCGGACAACCAGTTCACGGCGTACGTGAACGGCACGAAGGTCGGCAGCGGCGATGAGTGGCAGGCGTTCCCGAAGTTTGACATCAAGGCGAACCTCAAACCGGGCGTGAATGTCGTGGCCATCGAAGCGAAGAACGACGGCGGCAGCGCGGCGTTGCTCGCGGAACTCGACTTCGCCACCGAAGAAGGCACGCGCAGCAAAGTTGTCACCGACAAAACGTGGCAGGCCGGCACGAGCGCGGATGCGAGTTGGCAGGCGGCGAACTTCAACGCGGGCGCGAACTGGGTCGCGGCCACGTCGCTCGGCAAGCTGGGCATTCAACCGTGGGGCAACATCGCCGCCGCCACCGCGACGAGCAGCGGTAAGGTCGCGACGCCTGCGGAATCCCTCACCGTCCTCGACGGCTTCAAAGTGGAACTGCTCCGCAGCGCGCAGCCGGGTGAAGGTTCATGGGTCGCAATGACGGTGGACCCGAAGGGCCGCCTGATTGTTTCGCCGCAAGGCAACGAGCCGATGCTGCGCGTGACGCTGGATGCGAAGGGGCAGATTGCGAGTCTCGAAAAAATTCCCAGCAAGATCAGCGGCGCGATGGGGCTGCTCTACGCCTTCGACGCGCTCTACATCAACGGGCAGGGACCGCAGGGGTATCATCTCTACCGGCTGCGCGAGGACGCGACGGGGAAATTTGGCGAGCCGGAATTGATTCGGAAATGGAAGGGCGGCGCGGGCGAGCACGGCGCGCACGGCATCGTGCTCGGGCCGGACAACAAGCTCTATATCGTGAACGGGAATTTCGTCGGCGTGCCGGATGACATTCTCCCGACTTCGCCGCACAAGAATTATCGCGACGACGTGGTGCTGCCGCGCATGGAAGACGGCAACGGCTTCGGCGCAGGCGTGAAGCCGCCGGGCGGTTACGTGGTGCGCATGGACAAGGACGGCCAGAACGCCGAACTGTTCGCCTCCGGC
>JBBQYK010000089.1:0-14416 GCA_038208765.1 Verrucomicrobiota bacterium | reverse complement strand
TCGCTGCTCTTGCCGAGGCCTTCGACAATCGTGGTGTTTTCCTTGCCCACGACAATGCTCTTGGCGCGGCCGAGGTCGTTCAGTTCGAGGGACTCGAGCTTAACGCCGAGGTCTTCGCTGATGAACTTGCCACCGGTGAGGATCGCGATGTCTTCGCACATCGCTTTGCGGCGATCACCGAAGCCCGGCGCCTTGACGGCGCAGACGTTGATGGTGCCGCGCAGCTTGTTCACGACGAGCGTCGCAAGGGCTTCGCCTTCGACGTCTTCGGCGATGATGAGCAACGGCTTGCCGACCTTCGCGACCTTCTCCAACAGGGGGAGGAGATCCTTGAGGCTGCTGATCTTCTTCTCGAAGTTCAGGACGTACGCGTCTTCAAGCTTCGCTTCCATCGTCTCCGCGTTGGTCACGAAGTACGGCGAGAGGTAGCCCTTGTCGAACTGCATGCCTTCGACCACGTCGAGGGACGTGTCGATGGACTTGGCTTCTTCGACCGTGATGGTGCCGTCCTTGCCGACCTTGTCCATGGCCTCGGCGATGATCTCGCCGATGGTTTCGTCCCAGTTGGCGGACACGGTCGCGACCTGTTTGATCTCTTCCTTGTCCTTGACCTTCTTGGCGATCTTGTCGAGGTGCGCGACGGCCGCGTCCACGGCCTTCTGGATGCCGCGTTGGATCGAGATCGGGTTCGCGCCGCTCGTGACATACTTCAGGCCTTCGCGATAAATCGCTTCCGCGAGAACCGTCGCGGTCGTCGTGCCGTCACCGGCGATGTCGCTGGTCTTGCTCGCGACTTCGCGGACCATCTGCGCGCCCATGTTTTCATAGGAGCATTCCAGTTCGATTTCCTTCGCGACCGTGACGCCGTCCTTGGTCACCGTCGGGGAGCCGAATTTTTTGTCGAGGACGACGTTGCGGCCTTTCGGGCCGAGCGTCGCTTTCACAGCGCGTGAAAGTTTTTCCACACCACGGAGCAGGGCCTGCCGCGCGGCTTCATCAAATACCAATGTTTTAGCTGCCATAATTTTCTTAAGAGTTAATCAGTTGAAAGTTGTGAGTTACTCGATCACCGCGAGGATGTCGTCCGAGTTCAGGATTTTGTATTCCTTGCCGTCGAGTTTGATTTCGGTGCCGCCGTATTTGCTCACGAGCACGCGGTCGCCCTTCTTGACTTCAAACGGAACCTTCTTGCCGTTGTCGTCCGTCTTGCCAGTGCCCAGCGCCACGACGACGCTTTCCATCGGCTTCTCCTTCGCGGAATCAGGAATGATGATGCCGCCCTTTTTGGTTTCTTTTTCCTCGGCTGCTTCCACGAGTACGCGGTCGCCGAGAGGTTTGAGATTTACTGCCATAACTTTTGTGTTTGTTGCGTTTTGTTTTTTGTTTGCGTGAAGCAAGTCCCGCCGCACTAGCGGACGGGAAAATTGAAGGGCCACGATTCGTTGGAATCGCGGCCCTGAAACTTATTTCTTTTCGTCCACGACTTCGGCGTCAATCACGCCTTCGTCTTTCTTTGCGTCAGGTTTCGCTTCGCTGGTCGAACCGGTTTCGGTGCCACCTGTTTGCGGGCCAGTCTTCGCCTTCTCCGAAGCGGCTTTGTAAAGTTCAGCACCCACGGCTTGCGACGCTTCGTTCAGCTTCTCATTCGAAGCTTTGATCGCGGCGGCGTCGCTGCCCTTGAGCGCTTCCTTCACGTCCGTCACGCACTTCTCGATCTTGCTCTTGGAGTCGCCGGAGATTTTGTCGGCGTTGTCCTTGAGCATTTTCTCGGTGCGATAAACGGCGCTGTCCGCCTCATTGCGCGTCTCGATTTCTTCGCGGCGCGTCTTGTCCTCTTCGGCGTGCGCCTCGGCGTCCTGCTTCATCTTCTCGATTTCGTCCTTCGAGAGTCCGCTGCTCGCGGTGATGGTGATCTTCTGCTCCTTGCCCGTGCCGAGGTCTTTCGCGTTCACATGCAGGATGCCGTTCACATCAATGTCGAAGGTGACTTCGACCTGCGGCACGCCGCGCGGCGCGGGCGGGATGTCCGTGAGTTGGAATTTTCCAATCGACTTGTTGTCCTTGGAGAATTGCCGCTCGCCCTGGAGCACATGAATTTCCACGCCCGGCTGATTGTCGCTCGCCGTGGAAAAGACTTCCGACTTGCGCGTGGGAATCGTGGTGTTGCGCTCGATGAGCTTGGTGAACACGCCGCCCAGCGTCTCGATGCCGAGCGAGAGCGGCGTCACGTCGAGCAGGAGCACGTCCTTCACGTCGCCTTTGAGCACGCCGCCTTGAATCGCCGCGCCGATGGCCACGACTTCGTCGGGGTTCACACCCTGATGCGGCTGCTTGTTGACGAGCTTATGCGCGGTCTCGACGACACGCGGCATACGCGTCATGCCGCCGACGAGCACGAGTTCATCAATCTTGTCCGCTTCGAGGCCCGAATCTTTCAGACAGTTGCGGACGGGAGCGATGGTGCGCTCGAAAAGATCGTCGCAAAGCTGTTCCATCTTCGCGCGCGTCAGCTTCGAGCTGAGATGCTTCGGGCCGCTCGCGTCCGCCGTGATGAACGGCAGGCTGATGTCATACTGCTGCGAGCTGGAGAGCGCGATCTTCGCCTTCTCGGCTTCTTCCTTTATACGCTGGAGGGCGTCGGGCTGCTTGCGCAAGTCCATGCCCTGCTCCTTCTTGAATTCGTCGAGCATCCAATCCATCAGGCGATTGTCCCAATCATCGCCGCCGAGATGCGTGTCGCCGTTGGTGGCCTTGACCTCGAAGACGCCCTCGCCAATCTCCAAAACGGAAATGTCGAACGTGCCGCCGCCCAAGTCATACACCGCGATCTTTTCGTCCTTCTTCTTGTCGAGACCGTAGGCGAGTGAGGCTGCCGTCGGCTCATTGATGATGCGGAGGACTTCCAGACCGGCAATCCGTCCCGCATCCTTGGTCGCCTGACGTTGCGAATCGTTAAAGTAAGCGGGAACGGTGATAACAGCCTGGGTAATCTTCTCTCCAAGCCGCATTTCGGCGTCGGCCTTGAGCTTGGCGAGGATCATCGCGGAGACTTCCTGCGGGCTGTATTGCTGGGTCTTGCCTTCGGCTTCGACTTCCACGGCGGCGTCGCCGTTGCTGGCGCGCACGACTTTGTAAGGGACGCGCTTAATTTCCTCCTGCACTTCGTCGAACTTCCGGCCCATGAAGCGCTTGATGGAGTAAACCGTGTTGCGCGAGTTCGTGACCGCTTGGCGCTTGGCCGCGTCGCCCACTAGCCGCTCGCCGGTCTTCGTGAACGCCACGACCGACGGCGTGGTGCGCTTGCCCTCGGAATTCTCCAGCACGACCGGCTCGTTGCCTTCCATGACGGCCATGCACGAGTTGGTCGTTCCTAAATCAATGCCTAAAATCTTTGCCATAAAATGTTGTGCGGATTCAGTTTGATCGAATCAGCGCATCAACCTTTAAGCAACGACGATACCGCCAGATAGCTCGGGTAGAAATTCAGTTAAGCATCTTAGTTACAGTTACTTAATGAGGAACCCTGCACCGCGCAGCACACACCTGACGCGTCCGTGTGTCCCACTTTCGCCTACTCTGGCGCACAAGTCCCGGCGTCGACCACCTCGGGCGGCGGGGTGCCGCGACGCAGATACACGAGGAGCAGCCCGATGTCCGCCGGGGATATGCCCGAGATGCGCCCCGCCTGCGCAATGGTCGCCGGGCGAATCTTCCCGAGCTTCTGCCGCGCTTCGTGGCGGAGGCCGATGACGCCTTCGTAATTGAAGGCCTGCGGAATCTCCTTCGCCTCCAGCGTCTTGAGCTTCTGCACGTCCAATTCCTGCCGGTCAATGTAGCCGGCGTACTTCACGGCGATCTCCACTTGCTGCACGACCTCCGCCGGGAGCGACTCGTCGCGCGAGGGCAGGGTGGCGTAAGTGATCTCCGGGCGACGGAGCAATTGCTCCAGCGTATCCGCCCCCACCCGCGTCGTCGCCAGGCGCAACATCTCGCGCCCGATGGCCTCCCGCTTCGCCTCGAACACCGCAAAGTTCCTCCGCGGCAACAACCCCACCTCATGCCCCAGTTCGCTCAGCCGCAAGTCCGCGTTATCCTGCCGCAGGAGCAACCGATACTCGGCCCGCGACGTGAACATCCGATACGGCTCCGTCGTGCCTTTGGTAATCAAGTCATCAATCAACACCCCGATGTACGCCTGGTCGCGCCGCAGCACCACCGCCGCCTGCCCCGCCGCGCGCCGCGCCGCATTGATGCCTGCCATCAAGCCCTGCGCGCCCGCCTCCTCGTAGCCCGACGTGCCGTTGATTTGCCCCGCGAGGAACAAGTTCCGGCACACCTTCGTTTCCAGGCTCGCGTGGAGCTGCGTGGGGTCGGCGAAATCGTATTCCACCGCATACGCCGGGCGCATGATCTCCGCCCGTTCGCAGCCAATGATCGTCCGCACCAAGTCCACTTGCACCTCAAACGGCAGGCACGTCGAAAACCCGTTTACGTAAATCTCATCCGTCGCGATGCCCTCCGGCTCCAAGAAAATCTGATGCCGCTGCTTCTCCGCGAACTTCACGATCTTGTCCTCAATGCTCGGGCAATACCGCGGCCCCACTCCTTCGATCACCCCCGAATACATCGGTGACTTGTGCAGGTTCGCGCGGATGATCGAAGCTGTCTCGTCCGTGGTGTGGGTGAGGTAGCAGGGCAATTGACCACCAATCTGGGCGAGGATCGAACCCGGTGGGTAAGCCCTCGCCCCCCCAGCCCCAGCCGTGCTGGGCGCTCCGCCTTGTTCCGCGTTCCCCGTTCCGAGGTCCGCGTTCTTCTGATGTTCCACATGGAACAAATCCTCTTTCCAGTAGCTGAAGTATGGCACCGGCTCGTCCCCCGGCTGCACCTGCGTCTTCTCGAAATCAATCGACGACCGCACCAGCCTCGGCGGCGTCCCCGTCTTCAACCTCCCCAAGGTCAACCCCACCCCCTGCAACGACCCGCTCAAGCTCATCGCCGCACCCTCCCCGGCTCGTCCCCCGGATTGCTGATTCGCCCCCACATGCATCAAGCCCCGCAAGAACGTCCCCGTCGTCACCACCACCGTCTTCCCCCGGAACTGCACCCCCAACGTCGTCTCCACGCCGCACACCGTCCCGCCCTCCACGACCAACCGCGCCGACTGACCCTGCTTACAGTCCAGTCGCGCCTGCCGTTCGCACACCCACTTCATGCGGAACTGATACGCCTTCTTATCGCACTGCGCGCGCGGCGCCCACACGCTCGGGCCGCGTTTCGTGTTCAACATGCGGAACTGCAACCCCGTCATGTCCGTCGCCTTGCCCATCTCGCCCCCCAGCGCATCGATCTCCCGCGCCAGATGCCCCTTCGCCAAGCCGCCGATGGCCGGGTTGCACGACATCTGCCCGATGGTGTCCAAGTTGATGGTCAGCAACAACGTCTCCGCCCCCATGCGCGCCGCGGCCAGCGCCGCCTCCAAACCCGCGTGCCCCGCACCGATGACGATCACGTCGTAAGACTTTGCATAAACAAACATCGCGCACATCAAAGCAGAAATGACGAAAGCAAAAAGCAGAAATTGGTGTCGCTTCGCTGGAAGGAGCGAAGCTGCGAAGGGGGAGTTTAGAGAAAAGCTTTAACCACGCATTACACGGATACGGAATTCTCCGCCCCCATCCTTGCCGTCCGTGAAATCGGTGGTTACGAACCGGCGTCGCTGAGGCACAACTTTGAAAGCCGAATGACGGCCGATTTCCTCGTTCAACGCTTAGAGTTCTACTTCAAGGTTCAACCACTGAAGACATCGACCACACGGAAATATGCCCAACTCCCAGCGACGATTTCCTTCTGTCTTCAAGGCGGGGCGCTCACTGTTCCCTCCTCACCCAAGGTTCCACATGGAACATTCGTCCACTCGCAATGTCCCCGGCTGCCGATACGGAGCCGCCGGGGATGGTCTGATGCTGGTCGAGGCTCAACAGATTGAAGGGGAAAAGCACGGCTAGACTGACCGACTCCGTCGTATAGAACGGGTTGGTTGGAAATCGGTTCCGGGAAAGGCATCTGGCACTGGATCACCGGGGGCGAAACTGATCTCGCAACAGGAAGGAAATGAAGCTTGCCCACCGAAGGGGCAGATGGCCTTGTGGGTTTCATCCAGAACGAGCTTGGCCTGGCCGAAGAGCAAGGTTATTTCCGGGCGGGTCGTTTTGGTCGAGTTTTTTAAGCTCAATCCCTAGGCCCACAGCGCTGTCCGCAAGGCGACCCTTTTTTTACTTCGGAGTTCGGGATTAGAAGTGCCGGCCAAGGTGTTTTTAAGAGTGTGCCATTATGGCCTTATACGAAGGTGTTTTTAGTGTTAATAGCGAAGTTCATGAATGATGAACCCTCGGTAAATTTGTCGGCCACGCGCCGGAGACTCGAAGTCCGGCTGGCCCGGCGGCCGGAGTTGCTGCCCGTCTGCATCACATCCTCGACACGCTCGACCACTCCGTCGCCGACGTGTTATGGCGCGACCCAGGGCAGCGTGGGCGTGGCCGGAGCGCTCTGGCGGCAAACCGCGCCGGCCGCCGGGCTGGGTGAGAAGACCCAAGTGCATGGCGGGGGCGACGGAGCCGAATGGATCACCACGCAGTTTGGCGAACAGTTCGGGGGGGCGGGCCAATACCTGGTGGACTTCTGGCCGGTGAGCGAATACCTCGGCGCGGCGGCGGCCGTGATTGCGCCGCAAAAAGGCTCCGGTCTGGCGGCACCGTCAACAAGGGCGGCTGCTGGCAAACCAGGTGGACACCGTGTTGCGCGCCCTGACCCCGCACCTGGCACCGGAGACCCAGGAGGAAGCGCCGGTGCGCGCGGCCCACCGCTTTTGAGCGGACGGCGGGCGCAACTGGACGACGCGGGGGCGCGGGCGGCGAGCCTGCCGATTGGTTCGGGGCGAGATCGAAAGTGGGCACCGGCATGTCCTCCAGCAACGGCTCAAACTGGCCGGGGCCTGGTGGAAAGAAAACAACGCCGAAGCGATGCTGGGATGGCGCGTGGCCCGCGCCAATCAACTCTGGAACTCCTACTGGTCTCAACCCCAACTCGCCAGCAACTGACCGCCACTTCTAATCACACCCTCCATCACCGGGTGTGATTAGAAGTGGCGGTCAGTCGTAGCGCAGATTTGTAATCTGCGGTATCGCCGAATTGCCTTCGGCAGGGCGTCGGCGAGGGCGAAGGCGTTGGAAGTTCGATCAGCCTGCGGACTGAAAATTCGCGATACAGCAGAATGCAATTCTGCGCTACGCGACCGGTCTTGACCGCCACTTCTAATCGCACCCTCCATCACCCCACCAATTGACACCCGCGCGCGCGCTCCAATAGCTTCGGCGGGCATGGCTGCTTTGCTCGATTCACTTGTTGAACTCATTCGCCGCGCGTCTGCGGAAATTCCCGAGGACGTGCATCAGGCCATCACGCAGTCGCTCGAAGCGGAGAAGAAGGGCACCATCGCCGAGTCCGCGATGAAGATCATCGAGCGCAACATCGAGCTGGCCAAGCAGAAGTCCCAGCCCATCTGCCAGGACACGGGCAGCGTGCTCTTCTACGTGGATTGTCCCGTGGGCTACGACCAGATCACCTTCGAGGAGACGACGCGCGAGGCCGTGAAGCTGGCGACGAAGAAAGGTTTTCTCCGGCAGAACTCGGTGGATTCCATCACGGGCAAGAACGACGGGACGAATCTGGGGCCGGGCGCGCCGGCGTTGCATTTTCATCAGCATCGCGGGCCGGAGGTGGAGGTGCGGCTGGTGCTGAAGGGCGGTGGTTGCGAGAACGTGGGCGCGCAGTATTCGCTGCCGAACGAGAAGCTGCACGCGAACCGCGACCTGGACGGCTGCCGCAAGGTGATTCTGGACGCGGTGCTTCAGGCACAGGGCAAGGGCTGCGGCCCCGGCGTGCTGGGCGTGTGCATCGGTGCCGACCGCGCGACGGGCTACGAGTATTCCAAGAAAGAATTTCTGCGCCTGCTCACGGATCGCAATCCGATGCCGGAGCTGGACGCGCTGGAGCAGGACATTTTGAAAACCGCGAACGAGCTGGGCATCGGCCCGATGGGTTTCGGCGGCAAGACGACGTTGCTGGGGGTGAAGATTTGCGCGGCGAACCGGGTGCCGGCGTCGTTCTTCGTGAGCATCAGTTACATGTGCTGGGCGTATCGGCGGCAAGGGGTGGAGTTGGATGGTGCCGCCGGGATTGTCCGTTGGCTTTACTGATTGTTGAGACGAGCCGGAGAGAGTATGGATCCTACATGAGCAAGTTGCAGCAAATCGAGGCCAGCGTCCTGGAGTTGAGCGCGCATGAGCAGAAGGCTCTGAGCGAGTGGCTGGAAAATCTGCTCGAAGACCGGCTGACCTTGCGCGAGGAATTCCGCGCGGAGATCGAGCAGGGCATTCAGGAAATCGAGCAGGGCCAGGGCCGGACGCGCCAGCCATGACCACGGGGGCGGCGACGCAGGTTTTTTCCAAACGCTTCGACAAGCGGTTCTTCAGCCTCTCTCCTGCTTTGCAACACCACATCGAATCGAAGATTGATGACATGGGGCGACGGCTCGGGGTTTTTTCACACACGCGAATGCAGGGCGTGGAGGCGTTCCGGCTGCGGGTTGGGGACTACCGCATCATTTATCGGTTCGACCTCGCGAAAAACATTTTGCACCTGATTGCCGTGGGACATCGCCGCGACGTGTACGAAAATCTTTCCGTAAATTGAACCTATGATTCCCCTCTCCTTCCCCTTCACCGCCGAAAAAATCCTCGCGCTCAAAGTGGGCGACGAGGTGGGCATCAGCGGCATCGTCTTCACCGGCCGCGACGCGGTGCATAAGTATCTGCATGAAGGCGGCGTGCTGCCGCCGGAAGTGAATTTGCAGGACGGCATCCTGTACCACTGCGGCCCGGTGGTGATGAAGGATGAGTCGGGCGCGTGGAAGGTCACGGCGGCGGGACCGACGACGTCCATCCGCGAGGAGCCGTATCAGGCGGAGGTGATTGGGAAGTTCGGCTTGCGCGGCGTGATCGGCAAAGGCGGCATGGGGGACAGAACGTTGGCGGGCTGTGAGGAGTTTGGCTGCGTCTATCTGCACGCCATCGGTGGGGCCGCGCAGGTGCTGGCCGAGTGTGTGAAAGCGGTGCGCGGTGTCTATTTCATGGAAGAATTTGGGGCACCAGAAGCCATCTGGGTTCTCGAGGTGGAGAACTTTCCCGCGGTGGTGACGATGGATGCCCACGGCCATTCCTTGCACCGGGAAGTATTCGCCGCGAGCCAGCAGGCACTGCAAAAACGTCTGTAGCTCGCCGGCGCCGACAGGTGCCCGGCGCAAAATCCTACACGCACCTCGCCGTGCATCTCACCGCGGCGTTCCGGCGTTCGCCGATCGATTGTTCTTCCTCCGCCTGCCGCCGTCCGTTGGCAGTCTTGTTGCTGAGTCCCCACTGGCGAGCCAGTCGCAAGTCAGAAGGAATCGCTGCATGAAAATATCTTTAGGCCAACACTCGGTCCGCACAAAGGCGCAACAAGCCTTCACTCTCATGGAGGCGCTGGTCGCCATGCTCATCTCCGGCATCATGTTCACCGCGCTCTACGCCGGGCTGCACGGCGGGTTTCGCATCATCAAGATGTCCCGCGAGAACACGCGGGCCACGCAGATCATGATCGAGCACATGGAAATCTGCCGGCTCTACAAGTGGAAGGATCTCACGAACACCGGCGGCTTCCTGAACACCAACCCCATCCCCGTGGCCTATTACCCGTCGGGCAGCGGGAACAGCAGCATCATGTTCACCTCGCGGGTGATTCTGGAGCCGATCAACTTCGCCCCTTATCCCACACCCTCCTACGCCTCGGACATGCGCAAGCTGACCGTGCGGGTGGACTGGGAGCCGATGGGCGCGACGAACCGCACCCGCCAGATGAGCACCCACGTGGCCCGCAATGGCCTGCAAAATTATGTTTGGTAAAGCCTTTCCAACGGGCGGACGGCGCGGCGCGCGCGGCGGTTTCACGCTCGCCGAGCTGTCCATGTCCATCGCCGTGTCCGGCGTCATCCTCACGGCCCTGCTCTCCTTCACGGTCTATGCCGCGAAAAGCTTCGCGGCCATGGACAACTACGTGGACCTCGAGCAGAAGAGCCAGAACGCGCTCGACCACATGACCCGGAACATCCGCCAGACCCAGGCGCTCTCCGCCTACGGCACGCGCATCGTGAACGGCCGGTCGGTGACGAACTCGCTAACCTTCATCGATGAGGATGGCTCCCCGTTGAACTACAACTTCACGGAAAACGTCCTGCTGCAAACCAAGGGCGGCGTCGTCTCCATGCTCCTGACCAACGTGGACTACCTCAACTTCCAGATTTTCCAGCGCAACACCCTGGCCAGCACCTACAACCAGTTCCCCGCCGCCTCGGTCGGGCAGTGCAAGCTGATCAGCGTCAGTTGGATTTGTTCCCGGACCATTCTCGGCAGTAAAATGAACACAGAAAGCGTGCAGACGGCCAAAATCGTCATCCGCAAACAATAACCTTATGAAAACCCTCATCTCTCCTCGCGCGCGCGTGCGCGGCATGACCTACGCGACGGTGGTCGTGTCGATGATCGTCATCGGCAGCCTCCTCGCCGCCTACTTGAAACTCGTCTCCGTGCAGAATCAGCTCGTGGCCCGCTCCCAGACGTGGAATCGCTCCATACCCGTCCTGGAGTCGGGCGTCGAGGAAGCCATCGCGCACCTGAACAAGAACGGCTCGCCCGACTCCGAGGGCAACGTCAATCTCGCCCGGCTGGGCACGGACGGCTGGAACAACAACGGTTCCCCGACCGGGCCGTGGTATAAATTTAACTGGATCAGCGGCGACTTCTACATGGTGAGTATCTCGTCGTGGAACGGCACCGCCGCCTACATGCCGTCGATCATGTCCACCGGCTGGGTGAAGCAGATGCCGGCCTACGCCTTGCGCGGTCTGCGTGGCTCGACCAGCCCCATGCTGGCCCAGGCCAACCCGGAATACACGGGCTACTCCCGCCGCATGGTTTCCTGCACCACCACGAACAACCCCATCTTCAACAAGGCCCTCGTCGCCAAGAACGGCATCGACATGAACGGCAACAATGTGACCGTGGACAGCTACGACTCCTCGAAGCCGGGGCGCCACATCAATGGCCGCTGGCACGCGAGCATACGCCGCGACAAAGGCGACGTCGCCAGCAACGACACCGTCACCAACACCGTCAACGTCGGCAACGCCAACATCTGGGGGCGCGTCGCCACCGGGCCGATGGGCACCGTGTCCGTTGGTTCGAACGGCAAGGTGGGCGACAGCGCCTGGCAGAACGGCAGCAGCAGTGGCATCAAGCCCGGCTGGTCCACGGATGACATGAACGTGGAATTCCCCGACGTGATCCTGCCCGCCGGGAGCGGCGGCTGGTTGCCCCCGCTAGGCGGGCCGAACTATGTGCTGACCTCGGGCGACTACCTGCTCCCTTCCAGCGTGCTCAACGGCAAGATCACCATCGCCCCCAACGCCAATGTCCGCCTGCGGGTCGATGGCGGGGTGAAATTCAGCGGGCAGGATGGCTTGGTCATCAGTTCCAACGCCAACCTCAAGTTGTACCTGAACTGCGCCAGCGCCACCTTCACCGGCCAAGGCATTGTCAACGGCACCGGCACGCCGAAACAATGCCAGATCTACGGCACCACCGCGCTGAAGGATCTCGACATCGGCGGCAACGGCGAACTGACCTGCGTGGTCTATGCGCCGTATGCGGCCGTCACGATGCACGGCGGCGGCAGCAGCGATCAGGATTTCTCGGGGGCCGTCATCGCCCAGAGCTTCCGGTTCACCGGCCACTACATGGTTCACTACGACGAATCCCTGGGCACCAGCGAACTCTGGCGCGGCTTCACCATCACCTCGTGGAATGAGCGATAATTTCCGGCCTCCGCAAGAGGACCGAAACAGCTTCGGGGCCGGCTTACGCACTTAGGCCGCTCCGAGATCAGAAGGGGAAGCGGCGGGAGGCGGGGTAACTCGCCTCCCGCTTTCTTTTTCGTGGCGGCCGGCATCCTTGCCGGCCGCCACCAACGTCGGCCATCGCCTCCCGCCATTTTACTTTTCCCGCCGGAATTTTTGTTCGCCGCCTGCGAAGCCGCTGCCCTACTCTCCGCGCCACATGCGGCTCCATTCATGATCGAAGTCGTCAATTTGACCAAGCGCTACGCCGGGCATCGCGCCGTGAACGGACTCACGTTCCGCGTCGCGCCCGGCGAGATCGTGGGCCTGCTCGGGCCGAACGGCGCGGGCAAGACGACCATCATGCGCATCCTCTCCTGCTATATGCCGGCCACTTCCGGCACCGCGCGCGTGGCCGGCTTCGATGTGTTCACCGAGGCGGACGAAGTGCGCCGCCACATCGGCTACATGCCGGAGCACAATCCGCTGCACCGCGAGATGCGCGTGCGCGACTACCTGAAATTCCGTGCACGCCTCAAGGGCCTGGGCCACGGGCGTTCCCGCGAGCGCGTCGATACCGTGCTGGAACAATGCGGTCTCGCCGATGTGAGCAAGCGCGTCATCGGGCAGCTCTCGAAAGGTTATCAACAACGCGTCGGACTCGCGGACGCGCTCTCGCACGAGCCGGAACTGATCATCCTCGATGAGCCGACGGCCGGCCTCGACCCGAACCAGATTCGCGCCGTCCGCCAGTTGATCAAAGACCTCGCCGGCAAGCACACCGTGCTGCTTTCCACGCACATCCTGCCCGAGGTGGAAGTGACGTGCAGCCGCGTGCTCATCCTGCATGAGGGCCGCGTGCTGGCCGATGACACGCCGCGCAATCTGGAAAAATTGATGAGCAAGAGCGGCCGCGTGGTCACGGAAATCGCCGCGCCGCTCCACGAGTTGGAAGACGTTTTTGAACACGCCGTCGAGATCGACAGCTTTGATCTCTCACCGGCCGAGGGCGATTACATCCGCTGCTCGCTCACCGCCCGCCCGGGCCTGGACGTGCGCGAACAGATCTTCCGGATGACGCGCGACCGCGATTGGAAACTGCGCGAACTGACGCGCAGCGCCCATTCGCTGGAAGACATTTTTGTCCGCATCACGCGGCCCAACCAGGAGGACGAAGTCTGATGCGTGTGTGGCTGACCCTCGTGCGGCGCGAACTGGCCGGCTACTTCGTCTCGTGGACGGGCTACACCGTCATTGCGGCGGTGGCGTTCCTGTTCGGGCTGTCGTTCTACATCCTGCTCAACCAGTTGAACCTCAGCGAGTCGGACCAGCCGCTCACGGAAATGTTCTACGACTCGCTGTCGTTTTTCATGTGGATGATTCTGCTCCTGGCCTCGCCGCTGATCACGATGCGGACCTTCGCGCACGAGAAATTCACCGGCACGTTTGAAACGCTGATGACCACGCCGGTCAGCGATCTTCAGGTCGTGCTGGCTAAATTCTTCGGCTCGTTTTTTTTCTACCTCGTGCTGTGGAGTCCGCTGGTCGGTTGCCTGTTCATCGTGCGGCATTTCAGCAACGATCCCACGGCCATTGATCCCGGCACGCTGGGCAGCACGCTGCTCGGCATCGGGCTGCTCGGCGCGCTCTACATGGCGCTGGGCTGCTTCGCGTCCTCGCTCACGCGCAGCCAGATCATCGCGGCCATGATCGCGCTGGTGCTGGGTGTGTCGCTGTATCTGTTGAGCTTCCTGTCCTACGCGATGGCCGGGCAGACGGGCTGGATGATGAAAATTTTCAACCACGTCTCGCTGGTCGAACAGATGCGCGATTTCGCGCGCGGCGTGGTGGACATCCGCCCGGTCGTTCTCTACCTCTCGCTCACGGTCCTGTTCCTGTTCCTCACCTTGAAGTCGGTCCAAAGCCGGAGGTGGAAATGAGCGACGAGCCAAAACCTCGGGTGAGTTTTTCCTGGGCGCGGCGCTGGAGCGCGACGTTGAACCTCATCATCGCCGCCGCCGCCGTGCTCGCGCTGGTGGCGATGTTCAACTACCTCGCCATCCGGCATTACACGCGCTTCCACCTGAACCGCAGCGCCGAAGCCGCGCTCTCCTCGCGCACGCGCGACGTGCTGGCCTCGCTCACGAACACGGTGAAGGTGATTGTCTATTTCGACGAGAACGACCCCCTGTTCCCGCGCGTGAAGGGCTTGCTCAAGGAGTATCAATACGCCAGCCCTCGTATTCAGGTCGAGTACGTGGATTACATGCGCGACGTGGCCAAGGCCCTGAAGATCAAAGACGAATACAAGCTCACCTCCGACCACCGCGACCTCGTCATCTTCGAGTCGAACGGCGGCAAGGTCATGGCCAGCGCGACCGAACTTTCGGATTACGATTACTCCGATCTCGTCGCGGGCCGGAGCAA
>JBBQYK010000088.1:0-14421 GCA_038208765.1 Verrucomicrobiota bacterium | reverse complement strand
GTTTCTTCGAGATACGATTGGGTGAAACTCATGCGCGCGGAATCAAACACCGGAGTTCGCCATGCCAAAAGAACAAAAGTGCCTCACGCCAAGGCCGCAAAGGACGCAAAGGAAGAAAGAAACGAAATCCTTTGCGCCCTTTGCGGCCTGGGCGTGAGGCCATCGGTCAGTTTGATTTTCCCAGAAGCCGGTTCAACTCCTCCAGCCCCTCGTGCGAACCAATCTCGTAAAAACGTTCCTTCACTTCCCAGCCCGCCATCTGCCGGCGCTCGACGAGGCGCGTCATCACGGCGGCGAGGTCGAAGGGCTGATCGTCCGGCCATTCGTCAAACGCGCGTTGGTTGAACAGGCTCAAGCCGTAGTCGATGTGGCGCATCTCCGGCAGTCGCTGCTTCTTGTCGTAGAGTTTTATTTCGCCGTCGCCGAAGACCACGTTGCTCGTGTCGTATTGGCCTTCGTTGTTGAACACCGTCATCAGTCCCAGCTTGCCGCTGCGGAGGAAGAATTCCGCGACCGGAACAAACGGCTCGGTCAGGTAACTGTCCCCGTAGAGCACAAAGAAATTCTCGCTCAACTTGGGCATGGCCTGCTTGAGCGCACCGCCGGTGCCGAGCAGCTTCGGGCCGTCGAAGGAGTATTCGAGTTGCACCCCATACGCGCTCCCGTCACCAAACTGATCCACCACCATCTCACCGAGATGCCCGAGGCAGAGCACGACGCGCGTGAGACCCTGCTTCCGCAAGAGCGCGAGCTGATGTTCGAGAAAAGTTTTGCCCGCCACCGAGACGAGCACCTTCGGAATTTTTTCCGTGATGGGCCGCAGGCGCGTGGCGAGACCGCCGGCGAGCAGGGCGACGGGGAGGGGGGAGATTGAGGAGTTGATGGCGGACATCGGCTGGAAATTTCAAAATCCAAAATCCAAACCCCAAACAATTCCCAAGTCGCCAAATTCCAAACCGCGCCCCGGCACCGCGCACGGGCGTTTGAGATTTGGATTTTGGAATTTGTTTGGGATTTGGACTTTGGGATTTGGATTGTTCACGAACTCACCAGCTTCGTCCCCTCGAAATCAAACCGGAACCGCACTTCCTTCAAGCCCGCGCTCCGCATCGCATGGCGCAGCTTCGACTTGTCCTCCTCGGCGTAGAACATCAGGAAGCCGCCGCCGCCCGCGCCGATGAGCTTGCCGCCCAGCGCGCCGTTCGCGCGGGCGAGGTCATACCATTCGTTGATCTTGGGATTGCTCATGCCGCCGCTGCGCGCCTTCTTGCGCTGCCAGTGTTCGTCCATGAGCCGCGCGAACTCGCGCAGGTCGCCGCTCTCCAGCGCGCGCTGGCTGGCGTAACCGATCTCCTTGGTACGATGCAGGTTCTCCAGCATCGCGGCGTCGTCCTGCTTCGACTTCTCGTTCTGATCCTTGAGGATGCTGCCCGCGCTGCGGCTGTAGCCGGTGAAGAACATCACCAGATTGTCTTCGAGATTGTAGCGCGTCTCCTCGGAGATTTTCGCGGGCCACGCCTCGACGCGACCGTCCTTGTGAAAGTTGAAACAGGTGATGCCGCCGAGCGCCGCGATGTACTGATCCTGTTTGCCGACCGGCTCCTGCAAGCGGTTGATCTCGATGTCGCACGCCTGCGCCGCGATCTCGGTGTTCGGAACCAAATTCTTTTTGTGCGCGTGCAGCGCCTTGAGCAAGGCCGTCGTGAAACTCCCGCTGCTGCCCAAGCCGGTGCCCGACGGGATGTCCGCCATGCTCGTCAGTTCGAGATAGCCGCCGTCAATGTCCATCATCTGAAACGCCTCGCGGATGATCGGGTGCTCGATCTGCGCCGCCTGCGCCACGCGTTCGAGCTTCGAGTATTTGATGATGAACTCCGGCACGAAGGTCTCGTGCAGCGTGATGTAAATGTATTTATCAATGGCCGCCGTGATGAGGAAGCCGCCGAAGCGTTCGTAGTAGGAAGGCAAATCCGTGCCGCCGCCGCCGAGGCTGATGCGAAGTGGAGAACGTGCGATGATCATTTGTTTGCGGGCGAGGTTGTAGAATGGACGCGGGGGAGCCGCAAGGTTGGCTTTTCAGGCCGTCCGCGTGAACCGGCAGGAGGATTGGGCTTCATTCCGTTCGTGGACTCGTGCAGGCTCCGTGCATTGGCGATGACTCATCCCGCAGCCGACCACCAGACTTTGTTGGGCGCACCCGCGCCAGGGCCGGAATTCCCCACCACGCACTGGACGCTCGTCATGCGCGTACGCGAGGGCGGCGCGATGCGGCAGGCGGCGCTCGAAGAATTGTGCGGACTCTATTGGTATCCCATCTACGCCTTTCTCCGGCGACGTGGTCACGCGCAGCATGACGCGGAGGATTTGACACAAGGTTTCTTCGCCAAGCTGCTCAACGACGAGACCTTCGACGCGGCGCAGGCGGACAAGGGGCGGCTGCGTACCTTTCTCCTCTGCTCTCTCGACCGCCATCTCGCGGATCAACAGCGACGCGAGGGCGCGCTCAAGCGGGGGGGCGGAAAACAGATCATCGCCTTCGAGGAATTGCGCGCCGAGGAACGCTACGCGCTCGAACCAGTGGACCATCGCGACCCGGAATGGCTCTTCACCCGCGCCTGGGTGCAACTGCTCCTTGACGGCGTGCGCCAGAAATTGCGCGAGTCGTTTGCCGAGACGGGGCGTGCGGAAGTGTTCCCCACGCTGCTGCCGTTTCTGCTCATGGAGGAGGCCCCGCCCTCCTATCGCGAGGTCGCGCTGAAACTGGATTCCAGCGAGACGGCGGTGCGGCTGCTCGTCTTTCGGATGCGCGCAAAATTCCGTGACCTGCTGCGCGAGGAAATCGCCCGCACGGTCGGCGGGCCGGAGGAAGTGGCGAGGGAAATCGAGTGGCTGAAGTCGGTGCTCACCGCCGCATGAAACCACCGTCCTCCTCCAAGCCGCGCAGCACTTGGCAGCCGCCGTCGCTCGCCGAGATGCAAGCCTTGCTCCCGCAGTTTCATTTCCTCGCGCTCCTCGGGCGCGGTGGCATGGGCGCGGTCTTCAAGGCCACGCAACTTTCACTCCACCGCCCGGTCGCGATCAAAGTTCTGCCCGCGAGTTTGCTGGAGAATGAGGACGCGAATTTCGCCGCGCGCTTTCGCCAAGAAGCATTGACGATGGCGAAGCTCACCCATCCCGGCATCGTGGGCGTGTTCGAGTCCGGCGAGGCGGGCGGGTTGCTCTACATCGTCATGGAGTTCGTGGACGGCACGGACGCGGCGCAGATGATTCAGAGCGAAGGAAAACTTTCGCCCGAACTCGCCACCAAACTGCTCACGCAAGTCTGCGACGCGCTGCACTACGCGCACGAGCGCGGTGTGGTGCATCGCGACATCAAGCCGGCCAACCTGCTCCTCACGCGCGATGGCCAGGTGAAGATCGCCGACTTCGGACTCGCCAAGCATCACGACGACGCGCTGCTCGGCCTGACGAAAACCAACGTCGCCATCGGCACGCCGGACTTTCTCGCCCCCGAGGCCTGGATGCCGAACACGCCGCTCGACCGGCGCGCGGACCTCTACGCGCTCGGCGTCACGCTCTACCAGATGCTCACCGGCGAAGTGCCGCGCGGCCTGTGGAAGATGCCCAGCGTGAAGGCCGGCGTGGACGCGCGCTTCGACGCCATCATCGACCGCGCGATGCAACCAGAACGCGAAGCGCGCTACCAATCGTCCGCGGAACTGCGCCGCGACCTGGAGAAGATTCAGGTGGAAGGTGGAACCGCTCGCGCTGCGAGCGGTGTGGGCCACGACTCGCCTCGCCGCGCGAGGCTTTCCACCTCTGCGGTTTCGCCCAAACTCCGCCGGGCCGCCCTCGCTCTCGTGGCCGTGGCCGTGGTGTTGACGGCCGTTCTGGCGGTGCTGTGGCGGCGTCTCCCAGCTCAGGACTTCGCCCCGTTTGCGGGAACGAACACGACGCCGACCGCGCCCGGCCCTGCACCTATCGCCGCCACCCTCGCGGAACCTCCGCGCGCTGGGACGAATGATTCTTCCGTGCCTGAGGTCGCGCGCTGGCTCGTGCGGCAGCGGGCCGTGGTCGAGGTCATGCATCAGCGTCGTAACTTTGATTTGAAGCGCGAGTCGGATGTTCCCGAGGACGATTTCCAGATCATCTCCCTTTCCTTCGCCCCCACCTGGGACTTGGCCGGGGAGGAACTTCGGAAACTGTCGGCCATCAAGACGCTGCGCCGCTTCACCAGTTACTCGCCGGTTTTATCGGACGAGGACGTCGCGTTCCTGGGGGAAAATCCGAATCTGAAATGGATCAAGCTGGAAAGCTCGCGCGGTTTCAGCGACGAGATGCCCAAGTTTTTTGCGGGGCTGAAGCAGTTGGAGCATCTCGAATTCAATTACGCCTCACGGGTCAGCGGGCGAAATTTCGCGGGAGCGGCCTGGCTTCCGACCATCCAGCGGCTCGCGTTCCTCAACGCCCTCGCGTTGGAAGACGAGGCGTTGCGCACCGTGGGCGTCTGCCCGCAACTGGAGTTTCTGCATCTGGACGGGAGTCCACGAATCACGTCTGAGGGGTTGCGCGCCCTGGTCCAGGCCCGGGCGCTCAAGACCTTGAATGTGTCCAATTGCCCAGGCCTGACGGAACCCGGGCTGGTCGAGGTGCTGCCCCTGTTGACGCAGGTCCGGCAACTGGGCCTCAGCTACACGCCCTTCGGAGATGACGCCGCGGCTGCGGTGGCCACGCTGACCAACCTGCACACCTTGCATCTGACCGGCACGAAGCTGACGGATGACGGACTGGCCAAGCTCGCGACGACGCCCCGATTGCGAAACTTGCATGTGGAAAACACCCGCGTGACCCCCGAGGGCCTCGCGGCGTTTGAGCAGGCGCGGCCCCAGTGCGTGGTCGAGCGGTGAAGCAGGCGTGGTGGAACCTAGTGGGGCAGGCGTCCCGCCTGCCGCAGTCCTTTGGCCGTCCCGGCTGAAGCACACCAGCCGGGACGGCCCGTGAACTCTGTGGCAGCCGAGACGGCTGCCCCACTACATTTTGGTCCCGCCCTGCGCGACCAAACCCACCAGGCTGAACCGCCACGGTTTCTTTCTCCAAAAAATATTTTCACTTCCTGTGAAACAACCGCTGCGCTTCCGCGAAAGAACCCTGTGAAAGAACAACTAACTTTATGAAATTCAGAAAGCTTCTCGCCCGGCTCGGCCTCGCCTCCGTCCTGCTCTCAACCCTCAGCTCACCACTCTCCACCGCCCACGCCCAAGGCACGGCCTTCACGTATCAGGGGCGGCTGGACATTGCCGGCTCGCCCGCCAACGGCACGAACGATCTCACGTTCAGCCTCTACGACGCGGCCAGCGCCGGGGCCACGGTGGGCACGAGCAACATTTTCAACGACCTCGCCATCACCAATGGCCTGTTCACGGTGACGCTCGATTTCGGCCCGGGCGTGTTCATCGGTGCGAACCGGTGGCTGCAAATCGCCGCCCGGCCTGGCGCGAGCGCGAGCGCTTACACGAACCTCGTCCCGCGCCAGGCTCTCACGCCCGCGCCGTATTCGATCTTCGCCGGGGGCGTGAATGCCTCGAGCCTCATCGGGCAGGTGACGGATGCGAACCTCGCCGCCACCCTCAGCACGCCGCGCACGTTCAGCAGTCCGAACAATCTGTACTTCGGCATTGGCTCGAACCTCACCGCGCTCAACGCCTCGCAGCTCGCCAGCGGCACTGTGCCCGATGCGCGGCTCTCGGCGAACGTGGCCTTGCGCAGCGGTGGGAACACATTTAACGGGACGCAAATCATCACCAACGGCAACGTCGGCATCGGCACGACCAACCCGGCCGCCAAACTGCACGTCAACGGAAGCGGCTGGTTTGGCGCGGACGGCGGCCTGCTGCCCAGTTCCGCCGGGGCCGGGCTGCGGGCTTTTTTTGAGGGTTCCCAGGGCGGTGGGCAGCTTTACGCCTACAATTACGCCACGGCCCAGGCCACCAACCTGATTCTGCAACTGCCCGGCGGCAACGTCGGCATCGGCACGACCATTCCGAAATCGAAATTGGAGGTTGCAGGAACGATTGCCGCGAGTGCCTTGCGCGCTCCAGGCGCGGGGATCAACACGGGCACCTTCGCCTTCACGCACCGCGCCACCGCCGGGAGTGTCTTTGGTCATCAGACCGTCATGGTGAATCCGTTGTGCGACGGTGACGCCGATGCCATCCTGATCGTGACGCACAATTACAGCAAAGACACTTCCGCCAATCCGTATCATACCCAAGTCGTGGGTGTCTTTTACAGTGGCGCCAACTGGGTGATCTTCCATGAAGACAACGCCACCCCGATGCAAGTCGGCGATGCCTTCAACGTCATGGTCATCAAGCCGTGAGCACGGAACTGCGTCGCGTCATCGCACCAACTGCGGTAGCGCGGCGCCGGTGAAACTCAAACCATCATTTTGAACCCACAACCATCCATTCCATGAGAACCTTGATTTTCGTTTCGCTGCTTGGGCTGCTCGCCGTGCGCGCCACAGCCCAGATCTACTCCATCGACAAATTCACCATCGACGGCGGCGGCGGCACGAGCACCGGCGGCGTTTATTCCGTGAGCGGCACCATCGGCCAGCCCGACGCGAGCGGGCCGTTGAGCAGCGGGACTTACACGCTGGTCGGCGGATTCTGGGCGCTGCCCGGCGCGGTGCAAACTCCCGGCGCGCCGTTGCTCAGTGTGGAATCACTCGGCGGCAACAACGTGCGCGTGTTCTGGCCGCTGCCCGCCACCGGCTTCGTGCTCGATCAAAGCCTCACCGTCACCGGCGCGTGGTCGCAGGTCGCGTTCCCGTACGCCACCAATGCCACGCACATCTCCGTGACCGTGCCCGCCGTCGGCAGCAAGTTCCACCGCCTGCGGAAGCCGTGAGTGGGGGAGTCGCGGACCGCCATGTCCGCTGGATCATTTCTCCGCCGAAGCAGGTCGAAAAATGCCGAGGTGCAAACTGCGGACAAGGCTGTCCTGGACTCCCGGCTGTTGTCTCCGCCATTGCCAAGGACGCGGGCGCGTTCTACAACCTCGCCACACCATTATGAATCGCCTGACGCAAACTCTGCTCGCTCTCGCCGCCCTCGTTTCCACCGCCGTCGCCGCCGAGTTGAAATACTCGGCCGTGCCGAACTTCTTCGACGCGAAGCCCGGCGACCAGCCCATCGGCGCGTGCCACGGCGGGCTGGTCATCGACAAGGCGGGCAACCTCTACGTGACCACCGACACGCCGCGCGGCGTGCTGGTGTTTTCGGCGGCGGGGAAATTCGTGCGCAACTTCGGGCCGTCGCACATTCACGGCCTCGAACTGCGCGAGGAGAAGGGCGTGGAATTTATTTACGCCGCCCGCCCCTCGAAGCATGAAGTCCTGAAGCTCGCGCTCGATGGCGAACTGGTCTGGACCATCGCCACGCCGGCGGGCGTGGACCTTTACAAGGACGGCAAGGGCTTCAATCCCTGCGCCGTCACCGTCGCCCCGGACGGTTCCATCTACGTCGCGGACGGCTATGGCTCGAACCATGTGCTCAAGTTCGACAAGGAGAGGAAGTTTGTGAAAGCGTTCGGCGGCAAGGGCGCGGAGGAGGGCAAGTTCAATACCTGCCACGGCATCGCGCTGGATGCGCGCGGTGCGAAGCCGCTGCTGCTGGTCGCCAACCGCAACAACAACCGCGTGGAGCACTGGGACCTCGACGGCAATTTCGTGAAAGTGATCCAGAAAGATTTGCGGATGCCCGCCGCCGTCCACATTCAGGGTGACTACGCCGTGTTCCCCGAACTGCAAGGCCGCGTGACCGTGCTGAACAAGGACGGCAGCATCGCCGCGCAAGTCGGCGACAATCCGAACGAGAAGCAGCGCGGCAACTACGGTCTCGCGGCGGATCAATGGAAGGACGGCATCTGCAACTCCCCGCACGGCGCGTCGATGGACAAGGACGGCAACCTGCTCGTCGCCGAGTGGAGCGCGCTCGGGCACCTGCACAAATTCGCGCGCCAGAAGTAGGAGGGCGAGAGACTGCGGCCACCCAGGAGCGCCGCGAGTTCAATTCTCTCATTGCATCCCGCGCGGGTGAAAAACCACACTCCGTCCGGCCCGCTCTAGGCGGGCCGTTCCAAATGTCGTTCAGCTTTTTAATCATCGGGGCCGCCGTCGTCGTCGCGATTCAGGCGCTCGCGGGGGTGCTCGTTTTTGTCAGCGGGTCGGGGGGCAAGTAACATGGAAACCAAACACCCCATCGTCATCGCCCTCGACGGCACCAGCGCCAGCGGCAAGAGCACCAACGCCAGGCTCATCGCGAAGAAACTCGGCTTCGTGTACGTCGATACCGGCGCAATGTACCGCGCGCTCGCCTGGCATTGCTTGCAAAAATGCCTCGACGTGAACGACCCCAAGGCCGTGGCCAACGCCTGCCGCCGCTGGAAGACGAAGCTGGAGTGCATTGACCATGTCGTGCGCCTGACCGTGGACGGCTATTATCCCGAGAAGGAAGTCCGCACCGCCGAGGTCAGCGCCGCCGTCTCGCACGTTGCCGCCGTGCCCAAGGTGCGCGACTGGATGAAGCTCAAACAGCGCGAGTGCCTGCAGTTCGGCAGCCTCGTGATGGAAGGCCGCGACATCGGCACCAATGTTTTTCCCGACACGGATTTCAAATTTTATCTCGACGCCTGTTTGAAGCAGCGTTCGCAACGCCGCCTCGAACAGGGCGTGGAAGAAAACCTGGCCGCGCGCGACGAGCGCGACAGCCAGCGCGCCGCCGCGCCGCTGATGATTCCGCTCGGCGCGATGATAATCGACAACTCCGGCGAGTCGCCGGAGCAGACGAGCAACCGCATCATCGCCGAGGTCGAGCGTCGGCTGGCGGCGAGGGGATGAAAAAGTCGAGCGGCGAGAGACGAGAGACGAGGGCCGGAAGCTCCGGGCGCTTTCGGCTGGCAGGGAGTTTCAAATTCCAAATCCCAAATCCCAAATCCCAAATAAATTCCAGGCTCCAAATTCCAAGCCCTCATCACCACGAACGGATTAAACGGGCCGGATGTGTTTGGAATTTGAGTTTTGAAACTTGGAATTTATTTGGGATTTGGGATTTAAGATTTGGATTTTGCGCGCGCCTTCCGCTCTCGACTCTCGACCTTCGGCTCTCGACTCCATGAACCCCATCTACTGGCTCGGCTGGAGTTTCTTCCGCCTGATGTATGCCACGTATTTTCGCTGGCGCGTCTTTCATCCTGAACGCGTGCCCACGGAAGGCGCGGTGTTGATCGCCTCGAACCACGCGAGCTTTCTCGATCCGCCGCTCATCGGCTGCGGATTGAAACGGCAGTGCGCGTTCCTCGCGCGCGAATCGCTGTTCCGTTTTCGTTTCACGCGCTGGCTGCTCACGCACTGGCAGGCCGTGCCCATTGACCGGGGCGGCGGCTCGGCGGGGATGAAGCGCATTCTCGGAGCCCTGTCGCTGGGCCGCGCGGTGATCATGTTCCCCGAAGGCACACGCACGCGCGACGGCAGCCTGCTGCCCGTGCGCTCCGGCGTGGGCCTGCTCGTCATCAAGTCCACCGCGCCCGTCGTGCCCGTGCGGGTGTGGGGGACGCTGGCCGCGTACGGCCGCGATGTGCCGTTCCCAAAGCCCGTGCGCGTGATGGTAAAATACGCGGAGCCAATGCGCTTCGAGGCTTTGCGCACCGAGGCGAAGACGTGCTCGAAGGATCGGTTGAAAGAAATTTACCAGCAGGTCGCCGACGAAATCATGGCGGCGATTGCGAAGATGGAGCCGGTGGCAGACGAATGAACCCGGACCGCGGCTCTCCAGAGCCGCCGCAGCCACTAGGGGAGGAGCGCGTGAAAAAGTTCGGGCGTCTTCGCGGTGGCGGACGCGCTGCGGCTCGGGAGAGCCGCGGTCCGTGATGGTTTCCGACCGGCACCGCGCCTTTCCACTTCGGAATTCGGGATGAAGCGGCCTGCCACAGCAAAAATTCTCAGCGCCGCAGACGGTAGAACGCGGCGGCGTTCGTGGCGGAAATCAGCACCGGACTCGGCGACGCCACCGGCGTCCACGGGCCGTTCACGTCGGGCGCGCTTTCCAGCGCGAAATCCGGCTCGCCCCACACGAGTGCGAACTGTCCGCCCCACGGCACCAGCGCGAGGTAAGCGTCGGTACTTGGCGCAGGCAAGGGCAGCACAACGCCGGGAATTTCCAAACTCAACTCCACGCCCATCACCACGTCCGCGCTGGCCGATCCCTGCTGGTGGACTTCCGCCGCCAGCACGTTCGTGCCACTGACAAGATTGGTGATGTTCAAAATCACAAACGGCCCGGCCAGGATCGCGTCGCCCACAGTGGACAAGGCCTGCGTGGCGGCGGTGGGCGTTCCGGCCGGCAGGTTGTAGCGGTAGAGTTCCCGCCCGTTCAAATAGAGCAGCAGTCCGTCATCAATGATGTGCCGCACCTGCGCGGTGACGTTCGTGGTGCTGATGGGCGCAACAAAATGCTGCCGGAAGTAGTGCGTGTTAATCCGGTTCACACCCCCGGCATCGAAGAACGAAAGGGGCGTGTTCTTCGGCGCGGGCAGCGCGGCACCCTCCACGTAGAACAGCGCGTTGCTCGGCCCCAGCCACATCGAGTCGTCGTAATTCACCTGCATGTAGGCGGCCTGCACGGTCTCGTTGGTATTGATGAGCAGATATTTCCACGCGCTGGTCATGGGCAGAACAATCGTTGCGCTCACCGTGGCCGCGCTGCCGGGAGCGGTCGCGTTCGGCACGTTCGCCAGATCGGTCACACCGTTCACGACCACGGTGTAACGGCCCGCCAGCGGCGCGGCGAACGTGAGCACTACTTCGGTCCCGTTCGTCAGCACCGCGCCGGTGATGGTCGCGGCAGGGCCGGTCGCGTTCGTCACCGCGTAGTGCAGAATGTCCTGCGCCGAGGTGGCAGCAAGCGGTTCAGAAAAAGTCAGCGTCATCGTGCCGTCCGCATTCAGTCGCGCGCCGAGCAACGCGGGGCGCGCGGTGTCGGGCAGGACGTGCAGCGTGGCGTTCGTGGTAGTAATCGTGGTGCCGGGCTGGCTGACGACGCAGCGGATTTGCGCGCCGTCGAAAAAGATCGAGGCGGGAAAAGTGAACGCAGAATTCGTTGCGCCGAACACATTGCCGCCATTGACCTGCCACTGGAATCCGCTCGCGGCCACGGAACTGACGCGGAACGTGGCTAGTTGACGTTCCGTGACGGTCAAATCGGACGGCCCGGCCAGCACGCGCAGCGGTCCGACGAGGAATGATTCCGCGCGGGCGACCAGTTCGGCGGAGAAAAATTTCTGCTCGTCCACCTCCGTGAACTGGTGCAGTTCCGCCGCCATCAGATTGGAACTGGCGCCCAGCGGCGGCAGGGAAAAATCCCGTACGCACGTGACCAACGTACTCCCCGCCGACGCCACGGCGGGCGTCGCGGGTATGATGATTCCACCAGGCAGATTCGTGCGGAACAGTTCCACGCCGTTGAGATAAAACGCGACCGCGTCGTTCACATACGAGCGCAGCGTGAGGCGCAGTTCGCCGGGACTGAGGCCGGACGAAGAAAATGAGCGGCGGAAAAAGGCGGAGTGGGTCGGCGTCACGTTCAACGCCGTGTTCACCGGCACCGGCGAGCCGAGGGACTCATCAGTCGAGTGGCGGAACGCGCCCGCGCCCCGGCCCCAGAGCGAGATGTCGTAGCCCGGCTCGCGCCAGTTGGGGCCGGGGTCCGGGTCGCCAAATTCCGGAAACGGATCGTAGTAATCCCACGTCGCGTCAAAGGCCACGAGCGTGATGATCCGCGCAACGGGCGCGGCGCTGGCAGGCAGCGCGTTCTGATTCGGGCCGGTGTCAGCGATGTTGAGCGCGGTGGCGATGTAGTTCGCGCCCGCCGCCAGCGCACTCACGGTGAGCAGCACGTTGGTTGGATTGGTGAGCACCGCGCCTTGCACCACGGCCTGGCCGCCGAAGGTGTTGGTGACTTTGTAATTCAGTTTGTTCGTGGCGGTGAGCAGCAGAATGGGCTCGGAGAAGACGAGTTGAACCTGCGTGGGCGTGAGCAGATCCCCCGTGAGCAGCATCGGCGCGCTCTGGTCGGGCAGCACGGCGAGTGTGGCGGCGGCACTGAGCACAACACCGAAGTGATTGCTCGCTTGCAGCGTGTACGCGCCCGCCGCATCGGGCGCGAGGTTGGAAAGAACGAGCGTGGATGTGGTCGCGCCGGGTAGGAGCGCGCCATTTTTGAACCATTGGAAATAGACGATACGGCCAGTGACCGTGCCGGAGAAGGTCACGCCGTGGCCTTCCACCACGGTCCCGCTGGCTGGGTGCGTGGTGAACTGGAGCGGCGTGGGCGGCAAGGACACGGCGGTCAGTTGCATCCCGAAGGCGATGTCGCCGCTGGTGCCGCTGTTCTGATGCACCCCGACCGCGAGCACGTTGTCGCCTGGGAGCAGCAGCGCGGGGGGGGGGATTCGAGACGAGAAAGACGCCCTCACCCGCCGGATTGGCCGCGAGCGCCAGCGTGGTGTAGGAAATCGGCGTCGTGGACAGGTTGTAGCGCAGCGCCTCAACTCCGTTGAGATAGACGACCGCACCATCATCCCAGTAATTGCTCGACACCAGTTGCACGCCGGCCAGTTCGCCGGTGAAGGAGAAGCTCGTGCGGAAGGAGTAGCTGATGATTTGGGCGCTGCCACCGGGGGGAAATAAGTTGAGCGGGGTGTTGGTGAGCGCGTTGATCACGGCGAGATTTTCCTGCGCGAAGAGGCCGCGCCCGGACGGCCAAGCCGCGTCGTCGAAAGCCGGTTCGCGCCACGCCGTGCCGAGGTCGTTCCCCGACTGGTCGTATTTCCAAAAATGATTGGTCAGCCCCAGGAGCACGACCGGCGCGCTGGCGATGGAGACGATGGCGTGGCTGCTGGCGACGCTGCCCACGCAGTTCGTCACCAGCACGGAGTAGAAACCGGAGTCCGCGTTCTGCGCGCTACCCAACGAGAACGTCGCGTTCGTCGCGCCCGGCAGCGGCCCGCCGTTGCGCCGCCATTGGTAGCGAAACGGCTGCGTGCCGGTGGCGGCCACGCTCAACGTCAGACTCGCCCCCGGCGAGGAGCGTTTGTGACTGCGGCTGCGTGGTCAAAGCCACTGGCGCGGCGCAGGCCACGGTCACGAGATTGCTGGCGGTGACGCTGCCGAACACGTTCGTGACCAGGACGGAATAATTTCCCGAGTCGCCAGCCTGCGCGTTCACGAGCGTGAGTCCGGCGTTCGTCGCGCCGGAAATATCCGCGCCATTTTTCCGCCATTGATACACGAGCGGCGGAGCGCCCGACACGCTCACGGTTAGCGCCAGGGTTTCGCCCGGAGCCACGCTTTGGTCGGCGAGCGGCGTGAGGAGCACAGGCACGGTGGCGGGGATGACCACGGCGCCAAAATTATCCAGCGTGTAGCCGCCCTCCTGCGGGTCGCTGAAGCCGCCGGGGCCGTTGTCGTCCGCCCACAGCAGATGCAGGAGCGCGCCATTCGTCCACGCGCCCACGGGCAGCGTGGCGGTCAAAGTCTGGGCCGTGCTGTTGGTGGTGAAGTTCGAGAACTCCGGGATCAGCGTCCAACTGCCCGGCAGGCCCGTGAGGCTGTAGAAGGCGCGGTGGCCGGGAATGTTTTCGTTCACGGGATTCGCCGCCTTTTGATCCCAGTCGTAACTCACGATGACGTGCGTGACGTTCGAGCCGGTTCCGTTGCGCAGCCGCGCCAGGAGCAGGAGATAATCATTCGCCGAAGCTTTGGTTTGCAGATACAGACCGGCGGAATTCCAGCGCGGCAACACGGCGGTGGTTGGCGGCACGGTCCCGTTGGCCGTGAGCGCGACGGTGATCTGGTTCGTGCTCGCGTTGGTGATGACGTGGCCGTCCAGCGCCACCGCCGTGGTGAACGTGGACGCCAACGTGCCCACGGAAAGCCCCGACCACCCGTCCGCCACCGTGGGCAGACTGTTGAACGTCTGCACCGCGCTGCCGCCGGGACCGATGACGATCTGCGCGACGGCGCGCGGCACGAGCAGCGGGACGAGCAAGGTGAGCAACAGGGCGGCGGAGAATTTCATGAACGGTTTCATGCGCGCGGTTGGTTGGGATTAAGTGGCTGGCTGGAAAATAGCTGGACAGGCCGCGTTTGCCAGCCCGGAGTTGCGCCTGAACCAGCGCCGGGCGCATTCTGAAAATCCCGCCATTGGAGTGCGGGCGTCTCGCCAGTTGTGTTCGCCGTTGTGATGACGGCTCGGATGGGGGCGGGGCGGAACAAAAAAACGGGGCCGGCCTCTTTTGTTTCGCGTCCGGGGTGGTCTCGTCCCCCGGCTCCCGTTCTCGCGTGGGCATGGCTCCGCCCGC
>JBBQYK010000087.1:0-14795 GCA_038208765.1 Verrucomicrobiota bacterium | reverse complement strand
CCAATCGCGCTGAAAGAATCCGGTGCGGGCGCGGTGGAGGAAATTTTCGCCGACGTGAGCGGCGACAAGGCGAGCAAGCTGCGCGCGGCGGGAAAAATCCTTGCCTACCTCAAGGACAATCCCGACCCGAAGCCGCTGGCCGACGCCGCGCGCCGTTTGATTTTCCTGAAGGGACGCGATTCGCACGACTACAAGTTCAGTTCTGCCGTGCTGGAGGATTATGCGTTCATGGCTCCGCAATGGCGGAACCGATTTCTCGCCGCGAGTGTCTTCAACCTCAAGGGCACCGGCGACAAGGACAATGATTTGGCCCAGCGCACGCGCGCAGCGCTGGGCGCGTAGTGATGGCATGAGTTTCCCACGGATTCAGAGCGTCCACGGATTTTTTTCTCATCTGCGGTCGCTCTGAATCCGTGGGAGGAAGTTTGCGGCTCGGGCCGTGTCGGAGGAGCGCGGCGTTCACGGCTTCATTTCCTGGCGCGAGCCTTAATAATTCCTTTGTTACCGGCATCCTTCATCACACGTCATTTGCCAGACCATGAGAAACAAGCTCTTCCCGATGGTCGCACTCGCGTCTGTCGCCGCGCTCGCCAGCCACGCTGCGCCTGCGGATCAAAACTGGGGCCAATGGCGCGGCCCTCTCGCGAACGGGATTTCTCCGAACGGCAACCCGCCGACCGAGTGGAGCGAATCCAAAAACGTAAAGTGGAAAGTGCCGCTCGCGGGCGAAGGCCACGCCACGCCGATCATCTGGGACAACTTGCTCTTCATCCAATCCGCCGTGCCCGCGGCGAAAAAGCCGGAGGCGATGTTGATTTTGCCCGTCGCGCCGCAAGTCGCAGGTCTTCCGCAACAGCCGCCGCCGGGCGGCCCCGGAGGCCAGGGCGGCGGACGTCGGGGCGGTGGCGGTGGCGGACGCGGTGGTGCGCCCACCACGCCGTTTCAGTTCACAATGACGGCGCTCGACCGCGCCACCGGCAAAGTCGTCTGGCAAAAAATGTTGCGCGAGGAACTGCCGCACGAAGCGCGGCACGGCACGGCCACGTTCGCTTCCGGCTCGCCGGTGACCGATGGCGAGAGCCTGTTCGCCTACTTCGGATCGCGCGGTCTGTATGCGCTCGATCTCAAGGGCAACGTGAAGTGGCAGAAAGATTTCGGGAAATACCGGAGCGCGAACCAGTTTGGCGAAGGCAGTTCGCCCGCATTGCACGGCAACACCCTGGTCGTGAACTGGGATCACGAAGGCGAAGATTTTGTCGCCGCTTTTGACAAGGCGACGGGCAAGGAACTGTGGAAGCAGCCGCGCGACGAGAAGACCACTTGGGGCACGCCCTTGATTGTCGAACACGGCGGCGTAAAGCAGGTGATCGTGAGCGCCAGCGGCAAGGTGCGCAGCTACGACCTCGCCACGGGCAAGGAGCTTTGGTCCGCCGGCCCGCTCGGCTCCAACGTGGTGCCCACGCCCGTGACCGGTCACGGAATGGTGTTCTCCATGAGCGGCCATCGCGAGACCAAGCTGCTCGCGATCAAACTCGGACGCACCGGCGAACTCTCCGGCACGGACGCCATCGCCTGGTCCACGACCCGCGACACGCCGTACGTTCCTTCGCCGCTGCTCGATGGTGACCTGCTGTTCTACGCCAAGGGCAACGAGGCCACGCTTTCCATCGCCGATGCAAAGACCGGCAAGATGTTCGTGGAAGCGCACCGTCTGGAAGGCGTGCGCGGTCTGTATGCGTCGCCCGTCCTGGCCGCCGGACGTTTGTACATCGTAGGTCGCGACGGCGGCGCGGTGGTGCTGAAGAAGAGCGACAAGATTGAAGTGCTGGCGACCAACAAGCTGGAGGATAATTTCGACGCCTCGCCCGCCATCGTGGGCAATCAACTGTTCCTGCGCGGCAAACAGAGTCTCTATTGCATTGCGCCCACGGAGCGGGCGGAGGCGAAGTGATTTGATGAAAACTCCAAATCTCAGAACTCAAATCCCAAACAAGCTCCAAATTTCAAGGCGGAGCAACGGAGAAGACGCGACGAGCCAATCGCGGAGCGATTGAATGCGAATAGCCCCGGATTTCATCCGGGGCTATTCACGTTTGGCCCTGCCGGGGCCGGAATCTGCGCATCCGCCGCCGCTGGTTGAATTTGAAGTGTGGAATTTGTTTGGATTTTAAGTTTTGAATTTTGGAGTTTACCCCATCGCCATGAAAACATCGACCCGCTGGCCGACACCCGCATCGTAGAAATACAATCTTCCACCTAAAAAATGAAACGCTGCATCACCGCGCTCCTGCTCATCTGCACCGCCATCGCTCGCGCCGCCGACACGCCGCCGCCGGTGGGCATCATCTTCGACACCGACATGGGCGGGGACTGCGATGACGTGGGTGCGCTGTTCGTTTTGCACGGGGCGGTGGAGCGTGGGGAGGCAAAATTGCTCGCCACGATGGGATGCACTTCTTCGACGGCCATCGCGCCTTGTCTGGACGCCATCAATACTTGGTTTGCGCGGCCCGGGATTCCCGTGGGCACGCTGAAGGACGCGGGGTTTCTCGCTGGTCCCGGATTTCCTGCGGAACTGGTGAAGCGATTTCCTCATCGGCATCCCGCAAGCGCGGACTACCCGGATGCGCTGGCGGTGTATCGTCAGGTTTTAGCGGCACAGCCCGATGGCAGCGTGGTCATCGTGGCGGTCGGGCCGCTGCGGAATCTGGCAAACCTGCTTAAATCTGACTCTGCACTGGTCGCGAAAAAAGTGAAGCTGCTGCACGTCATGGGCGGCCACTATCCGCCCCACGCCAAACAGAAAGAAGCCGAGTATAACTTTCAAAAAGACGCGGCCTCCGCCGCGCTGGTCTGCACGAAATGGCCGACGCCCGTGCTCTTCAACGGCGAGGGTGGCTCGACGAGTTCCGGGCGGCGCGTGACTTATGAAATGCCGGAGCACAATCCGCTGACGATGGCCTATGCGGCTTATCCGGGCGTGGGCTTTGCGGGTGACCGGCTGAGTTGGGATCCTGTTTCGTGCCTTGTCGCGGTGCGCGGTGCGGCCCCGTGGTATGAGGTCGTGAGCGGCGGCAGGAATGCGGTGGATGCCGTGACGGGATTTAATACATGGGAGCCCGGCGGCGAGCAGGCGCATTCCTATCTCGTGCTGAAAAAAGGAGCGAAGGCAGCGGTCGAGACGGCGCTGGAAGACATGATGACGGCGGGCCAGGGCCACCCGGCCAATCTCACTTTCAACACCGCCTACTACGCCCAGTCCGGCATGGCCCAAATTACGGCCAGCGGCGCAGCGGATGCGACGATGGCCGGGATCAAGGCGTTCGACCGCGATGAGAAATCGGCGTGGCTGGAGAAGGCCGCGACGAGCTGGATTCAGTGCCAATATGCGGATGGCCGAAAGAGCCGCGTCACGTCCTACGCGGTCGTTTGCCGGGAAAAAGGACGCCTGCCGCGCACGCTGGAACTGTCTGGATCCAACGACGGCGGGAACACTTGGACGCGGCTGGATATGCAAAAATCTCCGGCCTTCACAGCGCAGGCGGCGCGGCAGGAGTTTCCGCTCACGAATTCTGCGAAGTGGAATCTTTACCGGCTCCACGTCACGGCGGCGGATGCGAAGGAAGGCGTGCAGATTTCCACACTGGAACTCAACGAAGTCATTCAGTGCCAGCCTGCGGTCGCCGTCGCCAGCATCGCGCTGGACCAACCCGCGCTGCGCCTCCCCGCCCACACCCGCGCCACGCTCAACGCGACGCTGGCACCGCTGGACACGTTCGAGCGCGAAGTCACTTGGAGCAGCAGTGACCCGGCGGTAGCCGAGGTGCGGCGCATCGGCGAGCAGGTCTCCATCGTCGCCGCGAAGCAGCCCGGCACCTGCACCATCACCGCGACCATCGGCAAGGTGCGGCAAACTTGCGCGGTGACGGTCACGGCTTCCACGCTGCCCGCAGGCTGGAGCTTCGATGAACTCAGTGCGCCGCCCATCCCCGGTTCCGCGCTCGTGGCGGATGGCCGCTTCACCCTCACGGGCTGCGGCCATGCAATGACGGGGTTTTGGGAACGGAGGAGCGACCAAGGGGCTTACGTCAGCCAAACCATCCCGGGCGATGCCACGCTTTCCGCGCGCCTCATGAGCCTGTCCCCGAACGTCGGCGGCCCCGCCTACCAATGGGATTCCCGGCCCTCCACCGCCGCGGGCGTGATGCTCCGCGAATCGCTTACCGAAGGCTGCGGTCGCTACGCAGCCGTGGAGGTCGGGGCCACCGGGAAGCTCCTCTTTCGCTGGCGCGACAAGCCCGGCCCCGACGAAAGCCACGCGAAAGAACTCGGCAAAGTGACCCTGCCCCTCCACCTCAAACTCGCGCGGACGGGTGCCAAAATCCAAGTCTTCACCTCCGCCGACGGCCAGCGCTGGGGCGAGCCACTGATGACGCACACGACCACCTTCGAGGGTCAGAGCCGTCTGGGTCTTTACACCTGCTCCGGCAATACCTTCGCGTCCACCACGGCGGTTTTTGAATCTGTCTTGGTGAACCCATGACTGGATTGATGAATCAGCTTTGTTCCCCATGCACGTCACCCGTCGCTCCCTGACGGTCGCGGCTCTGCTGCGGCACGGAACGCGCGGACGAACTGAGCCGCAACCGAGACGGAGGGGAACACGTCGGCACACAGAAGTTTCGCTCAAATGAAGCCGTCTGCGGCAGCTTAATCCTGCTTCGCATCAACGACGTAGTGGTGAGCGAAGTCCGCGTTCACGACCCGCGTTCAGACTGGCCCGCCGATGAAAGTGCCGTTCAAAACGTGCGGTTACGTGAGCTCTACCGAGAAATGGAAAGCGGTCGAACGTCCAGACTTCAACACACAAAAATGGGGGATAAATGCTCGTGGACTTTGCGTGCTTTTGCACTCTATCAAGTTGACGGGTGAGGGCGGGCTCGCCGTCCTGTTGAAAATTAACAAACTCCAGTGACGAAATTCTTTTCAACTTGGGTGGGATTCCGGCGCCGTCGAATCCACCAGCGTGGGTTGGCGTCACAACATCCTATTATGAAAACATTCCTGCTCCTGGTGTTCGTGACGTTGGCGCCCGTGCTCACGCGCGCCGCTGAGACGAACATTTATCCGCCCGTGAAATTTCCTGACTCGAGCGGCTGGGGGAGGAACATCCAGCGCACCATGCGCCTGCTCGCGACGAGCACCGCAGAGCAGCGGAACACGGTTCGCATTCTCTTCTACGGCCAATCCATCACTGAGCAGAAGTGGGCGAAGACGGTCGAGGAGGATTTGCGGCAGCGGTTTCCGCACGCCAACCTCGTGATCGAGAATCGCGCGCTCGGCGGCTTCTCATCGCAGTTGCTCGTGAAGACGGCGGAGACCGACCTGTATCCGTTCCAGCCCGACCTGCTCATCTTTCACGTCTATGGCGCGCACGACAAATACGAGGACATCATCCGCCGCACGCGCGAGCGGACCACGGCGGAGATTTTGATGCAGAACGATCACCTCACGAAGGCGGCAGACCTGACCGAGGAAACCGACGCGGCCAAGCTCCCGCCTTCGGGCAAGCATTGGGACGCCTTCATGAACCACAATTTCCTGCCGTCACTCGCGAAGAAGTATGGCGCGGAACTGTGCGACCAGCGCGCGTTGTGGAAGGCGTATCTCACGGAGAACAAACTGGAGCCGAAGGCGCTGTTGCGCGACAGCGTGCATCTCAACGCGCACGGCGAGTGGCTCATGGCCGAGTGTGTGAAGGCGTATTTGCGTTACGACCCGAGGCTTGGCCCGTCGCCCGCCGAGGATTGGGTGAAGACTTACGAGGTGGGCAAAGACGTGCGCTGGGCGGGCGGGAATTTGAAACAGGCGTTTGAGGGCAATCGAGTGGAAGCGATCAGTAAAGCGGGCCACGCCGCGCGCGCCGTCGTGCGGATCGACGGGCGCAAGCCCTCCGAGCTCTCCGGGCTTTATGGCTTCACGCGCGCCGTGACCAAGCCGGAAGGCAAGTGGCTGGTGAAGTGGCCCGTCATCGCGCCCATCACTTCGGAGAAGCCATTGCTCGTCGAGGATTGGACGCTCGCCGTCACGAAGGAGGCTGCGAACGACAAGCTCTTCACCTTCACGCTCACCGGCTCGAAGACCGGGCCGGATGGCGAAGGCCGCAGTGATGCGCGCTTTGTCTCGAAGTCAGGCCGCGTGGTCATTGAGACGAACGCCTGGAACGTGACCTACGCGCTTAATCTCGCCGGCATCAAACCCATGCCGGAAAAGTTCGACGTGAAGTGGAAGGTCGAGCCGCGCTTCGTGGATGACTTCGTTTCGCCTGGCACGAAAGATCCAGCCATTGAATCCACCGTGACGTTCGCGCAAGGTCTGCCGAACACGAAGCACACGTTGGAGATTTCCGGCGGCGACGCGACGCCCATCTCGGCCTTCCGGGTCTATCGTCCGGCGTTGCGGGAGAAGTGAAGAATATCAAACAGTCGATTCATCTTAAAATTATGAAAGCCCAGTCCATCAATCGCCGCGCCATGCTCAAAGCCAGCGTCGCCACCGCCGCGCTCGCCTTCGCGCAATATCCCCTCTCCATGTTCGGCGGGCCGGAAGTGGACGAGGGCGTCCTCATTCCATTCCTCGATCCGCAGCCGAACGTGAAGCGGCAGACGCGCTGGCCGGAACTCACGAACTGGCGCACCAAGAGCGAAGACCTTTACGTGGTCACGCATTACAACGTGCCCACGCTGAAGGCCGAGGATCACACGCTGGAAATTTCCGGCCTCGTGAAGAAAGGCCGCACGCTCACCCTCGACGACATCAAGAGGCGCAAGCGCAAGACCATCACCGCCACGCTGGAATGCGGCGGCAACGGCAACAGTTCCGGCTTCATGGGCGCGATTGGCAACGTGCAGTGGACGGGCACGCCGCTCGCGGATTTGCTCGACGAATGCGCGCCGCTCAAGCGTGGCATCGAGGTCGTGTTCTTCGGCGCGGATGAAAAGGTGGAGAAGATTCGCGACAAGGATTACCCGCAAAATTTCGCGCGCAGCCTGCACATCAACGACGCGATGCGCGACGACATCCTGCTCTGCTACGAGATGAACGGCGAGCCGCTGACCAAGGAGCACGGGTTCCCGCTGCGGCTCGTGGTGCCGGGCTGGTTCGGCATTTCGTGGATCAAGTGGCTGAACCGCATCGAAGTGCTCGACCGGCGCTACATGAGCAAATACATGGCGAGCGAATACGTGACGCTCAAAGGCGAGGAGCGGGGCGACAAAACCATCTGGCGGCTCACGAGCGTCGGCCCGATGAACGTGAAGTCGGTGATCGCCCGCGCCGTGAAATTGAAGGACGGCACCGTGCGTTTGACCGGCGCGACCTGGGGTGACGGCACGGCGATCAAGACCGTCGAAATCAAAATTGATGACGGCCCGTGGCAGCCCGCAAAGATCGATCGTTCGCCGAAGGACAAATACACCTGGCGCTTCTTCAGTTACGACTGGAAGACGCCCGCCGCCGGCGAGCACCGTATCGTTTCCCGCGCCACCGACGAGGAAGGCCGCGTGCAGCCCGAGGCCGAACCCGATCCGAAAGATCGTCGCAAGTGGAAGAAGACCAACTGGGACTGGAACGAGCAGTGGCCGTGGAAGATCAATATTGAGGCGTAGCACTTCGCGGGCGCATCCGGACACTGTTCTTCGCTGAACTCAAACCCGGTGAGGGGATCTGGACCGGAACCGCCGCAGCCCCGGCCCGCCCAGGGTTTTCAAATTTTCCCGTAGATTCAGGGAAGCCACGGATGGAAGTTCCTCCGTGGTCTTCCTGAATCTGCGGGAGAATCTTCCGGAGAGGAACGAGAACAGTGTTCAGGGCGTGTTGCCCAAATCGAAAGGAGTTGCGGACAGCCCTGTCCGCAGTTTGTTCACCCTCATTTGGGCCTGATTTCGCGCAGGTCAGCGACAGCGGACATGGCTGTCCGCTGCTCCGGCGCTTTGAGCCACACGCCCTCAAGACGCACCCGCGAGGCCCTAGGGACAGGAACGCGCGTGCATTTTCGGGCCGCTGTTGCTATGCACGCGACTGGAAATGAATCCTGCGCCGACACATTCCTCCGCGCTCCAAGGCCCGGGCGACTACGACAGTCTGCCCACGCGGAAGAGTCTGCTCCACCGGTTGCGCGATGCGGGCGATGACGCGAGCTGGCGCACTTTCTTCGAGACCTACTGGCGGCTGATTTACAACGTGGCGCGCAAGAGCGGACTGTCCGACGACGCGGCGCAGGAGGTGGTGCAGGAGACAGTCATCTCGGTCGCGCGCCAGATGCCGGAGTTCCGTTACGACCCGCAGGCGGGTTCCTTCAAGCAATGGCTGCTGCTCATCACGCGGCGGCGGATTCAGGATCATTTGCGGAAATTTTATCGAACCTTGCCGGCCATGGATTCGTCCGCCGGACTGGCTGGGCACGGGATGGAAACGCTGCCTTCTCCAGTGCTCCCGCCGGACGCCGCCATCGAGGCGGCTTGGGAGGAGGAATGGCGCGAGAATGTTTTTCAAGCCGCGCTGGTCCGGGTGCGGGCGCAGGTGAACCCAAAAAGCTACCAGGCGTTTGACTATTGCGTGCTCCAAAATCTCCGCGCGCCGGTCGTGGCGAAGATGCTGGGGCTGAACGTGGCGCAGGTTTATCTCGCGCGGCATCGCGTCAGCAAGGCGGTCAAACGCGCGGCGACCGAGGTGGAGGAGGAATTCAAACTCGGCTGAAAGATTCGCGCTCCGCTGGCGAACTCAAGTCCTGATACCATGCCCACGCCGCCCGAGGAAAAACTCCCGGACACCGGAACCGCCCCTGCGGAATCGGAGCGGTCGATGCGTGCCGCCGTGGAACTCAAGCTGGGCGGAAGGGCGGAACAGCGGCCCGCGCCGCCGGGGATTCCCGACCACACGCTGCTTCGGCGGATTGGCCGGGGCGCGTACGGCGAAGTGTGGCTGGCGCGCAACGCGCTCGGGACTTGGCGCGCGGTGAAAATTGTCCATCGCGCGGACTTCGAGGACGAGCGGCCCTACGAGCGCGAGTTCCACGGCATCCTGAAGTACGAGCCAATTTCGCGCACGCACGAGGGGCTGGTGCAGGTGTTGCACGTCGGACGCAACGATGCGGCGGGATGTTTTTATTACGTGATGGAACTGGCGGACGCGGTGCGGAAAGTAATCAGTGAATCAGTAATCAGTAGGTCAGTGGGCGCCGCGCCGTGCCCGACTGATTTACTAATTACTGATTCACTGATTACTGCTTACTCCCCCCGCACCCTCCACTCCGAACTTCACCAGCACCAGCGCCTCGCGCCCACCGACGCCGCGCAACTCACCCTCCGCCTGACCGGCGCGCTGGCGCATTTGCATTCGCACGGTCTTGTCCATCGCGACATCAAGCCGAGCAACATCATCTTCGTGAACGGACAGCCCAAGCTTGCGGACATCGGCTTGGTCGCGGGCGCGGGCGACTCGCGCAGTTTCGTGGGCACGGAAGGCTTCATTCCCCCGGAGGGGCCGGGCAGTGTGCAGGCGGACATCTACAGTCTGGGCAAGCTACTTTACGAACTGGCCACGGGCCGCGACCGGCTGGAGTTCCCGCAGTTGCCGCCGGGCGTCGCGCAACTGCCCGATGGCGAAGCGCTGCTGGAGCTGAACGAAGTGATGACCCGCGCCTGCGCGCCGGACTTGCAGCAGCGTTACGCCAGCGCCACGGAGTTGCAGGCGGAACTCAATCTGTTTCTCGCGGGTCGCAGTCTGCGGCGTGCGCGGAACATCGAGCGGCATCTGGTTCAACTGAAACGCTTCGCTGTCGCGGCCTTCGCCTTGATCCTAGTGGCCGCCGTGAGCGTCTGGCTGGCCAAGCGCGAAGAGCGGCACGCGCGGGAGAAAGAACAGCAGGCCGAGGAGCGCGCCCGCATGGAAGGCGCGCTCCGCGAACGCGCGGAGTTAGCGGAGCACCGCGCGCAACGCCAGCTCTACACCGCGCTGCTCGAACAGGCGCGCGGCAATGTGCGGAGCGGCGAACTCGGCCATCGCGTGCGGACCCTGGATGCGCTGCGCCGCGCCGGGGCCATTTCCAACACGGTGGAGTTGCGGCGCGAGGCGCTGGCTGCGCTGGCGCTGCCGGATTTGCGCTTTGAACGGGAGTGGCAGGGAGGCACTGACATCACGGCGGTGCATATTGATTCTGGTTTCAAACGCATGGCGGTGTCGCGCGGAGCGGGCGCCGTGGAGATTCGCGCGGCGGCGGATTTCAAACTGCTCACGACGCTGCCGCCTAGTCGCGACGGGGCTTCGTTTCGCACCGCGTGGAGCGCGGGCGGGCGGTATCTCGCGGTGCGACGCGATCAGGATGCCACCGGCGACCTTGCGGATCTGGAAGTGTGGGATGTGGCCGCGACGAATCGCGTTATGCTCCGGCGCGACGTGCCGCGCGGCGCCCTGAGTTTTCATCCGACTCTGCCGAGGCTGGTGACGGCGACGAGCAACGGGGCGATCAGCACCTGGGACATTCCAAGCGGGGAGGAACTCGCGTCGTTCTCCATCATCGGTCCACCGGACGCAGTGGAATACTCCCCGGATGGGAAACGAATTGCCGCGAGTCATCCGTCCGGCGGTTCCTGGATGATTACTGTCCACGATGCCGAGCGCGGCGACGTGCTGGCGTCGTGCCGTTTCGCCAATCGCATTCCGAATGTGGCGTGGCACCCTCTCGGACAATGGATTGCCGCGCCGGATTACGGTGGAAGCGTTCACCTCATCGACTCACAAACCGGCGCGGCCAGCGCGCTGGGCCGACACAAGGCCACGGCCTACAACGTCGTGTTCAGTCCCGATGGCCGCCATCTCGTGAGCGGAGGCTGGGATCGCGAACTGCTTTGCTGGGATGTGCGCACGCGGCAGCGCTCGTTCACGATGCCGCTCGATAGTTACCATCTTCTTTTTCGCGCCGACGGCCGACAATGCGCGACGGTCTCGGGTGGGCGGGTGCAATTCCACGCGTTTGAATCGCCGACGGGACATCGGGAGTTCGGTGCGCTGCTCGGGGCCAATGTGAATCACGCCGCCTTCTCGCCCGATGGTCGATGGCTCGCGGCCTCGGGCGACAAACGGCTCGGCTTGTGGGATCTCAATTCTGAAACTCCGCCCGCACTGGCCAACGAAGCCGCCGATGCCCGCCCGTTCTTCACGCCTGACTCCACGGAACTGTTCGCGAGCAGTCGCGAAGATGCGTGCTTTCGCTGGCAGATCGCGGAGGGCGATGACGCGGCCGTCCGGCTCAAACGTGTTCCGTTGTCCAAGCCGCCGGGTTTCACCGCCCTGTGCCTGGCCTCGAACCGTCTCGTCTGGACCAGCCTCCAAGGGTCACGCACGAGCGCGCTGCATGAATCGTCGAACGACGACGAGTGGACGCCGACGCTTTCGGGTGTCAGCCAGGCCTCGCCGCGCGGGAAGTGGCTCGCGATTTTCCGTCCCTTCACGCCGTTTCTTCAGGTGTGTCGGCTGCCGGGACTGGAAAGCGCCGCGAAGTTCACGGCTCAAGCCAACATTTCCGCCGTGAGTTTTCCGTCGTCGGGACATGAGGTGGCTTCCGTCTCGCGGAACACGCTGGAGTTCTGGGAAATCAACACCGGCCAGCGCACGCGGGTGGTGAGCAACTCTTCTCACGTCGTCTTCGCGCCCGATGGACGTCACGTCTGGATGCGGCTGAACCGCGTCGCCGGCCTCTATCATCTCACCACGCTCCAGCCTCTGGTCCTACTGACGGGTGATTCCGCGCCGCTCGCGCTCAGTCCGGACGGACGACACCTCGCCGTGAGCGTGGAGTCGCGACGCTTGCAGGTCTTTGATCTCGTGGAACTTCATCGGCAATTGCGCGAGTTGGGCCTTGAGCCAGCCGAGCGCTGAACGCGCCCCACCTTCATGCTTCGTTCCATGTGAGCAGCACGTGCAAAATTTTTTCTCGTCCGCATGAAAGATTTCGGGGAGCCAAGCGAACTCAGCGGCGGAATGAACCTATTTTTTCCCATCGTTGAAAGCCGCCGGCGGCATGACAGGGTCGTTCGCCGCCAGCAGCCCGGAAAATGGCCACGCGCCGCAAGGATTTTATTCCTGCGCTGTCTGCTAGGGTTCATGCTCGTCGGTCTGACTGTGCCGGTCGGCGCCGCATTCCGCGAGTGGACGGGCGCGGTGAGTGGGAACTGGAGCAACCCGAACAATTGGAATCCGGTCGGCACACCGCAGGCTGGCGAAGTCTTGCGGTTTTTTGACGGAGGCGGCGGAACCCTGATTAATGACATTCCAAACCTGGTCGTAGATGGACTGCTTTTCGCGGTCAGCGATTGGGTTTTGAATGGAAATCCGTTGACGATAGGAAGTTCCGCCGGGGCCGGAATCCAAGTGTCCGGAACCCGGACCGATGATTCGTCGTTCGCCACGATTAATTGTGCGCTCATCATTAACGCGAACGGCACGGAGTTGCGTTGCCGCGCCTTCGATGGCAGCGACGGCAGGTTGCGCATCAACGCCGATATCAATCTGAATGGATTCAACCTCACCCTCTATGCGAGTTCGAGGTCCGTGGCCGGCTTGGCAGATGGAACCGGCCATATCGAAATGAATGGATCCATTTCTGGAAGCGGGAACGTGACGGCCACGACCTCTGGTTATCCGGACGGAACCGTCAATTTTCTTGGGACCGCTGACAATACTTTCAACGGGACGCTTTTCATTAAACCAAATGTGGTCAGTTCGGTGGACGGGGTGTTTTTCAATAAGCAAGCCGGTGCCGTGGCCAACTACCGAGTCGTCATGGAGGGCGCTGCGCGGGTCAATTGGCGCAATTCAAATCAAGTTGGAGACAACGCCACGGTCGTGGTCAAAGACGGGAGCCGATTGCAGTTGAGCGGATGGGACGAAACCATCGGCACTCTGATCATGACCAACGTCGCCTCCGACGCCCAAGCCAGTCTGGTGGACACGTTCGGCGGGCTCTTCGGCCCGCCTGTCGGCACGCTCTCGGTCAACGACGGAATCGTTAGTTACGTAAACAGCCCCGGCGTAACCCCGACCATTACAGGAATTCTTCATCTCCCAGCGGGCCAGAAGAATTTTTTCATCTACGGTGCAAATTACGCCGGGCTGGATCTGCAGGCGCAAATCACTGGCCTGGGCGGCTTCGCCAAATACGGCAACGCGGCCTTGTTATTAAATGCCACCAACACTTTTGGCGGCACTGTTTACGCCTCGGAGGGAATCGTGGATGTCTATCAACCTCGTGGACTCGGCTCGCCTGCGGGTGGCGTGGAGCTGGATGGCGGGAGCGTCACGTTGCGCGGTGTCGCCATCAGCGACGAACTCCTCATTGCTCTCGGCCAAGGCACCGGCGGCGATCTGCCCGGCTCCGTGCTGACGAGCATCGGTCTCTCCTCTTGGTCCGGGCAGGTGTTGCTCAATACCAATCTGGTCGTCACGGGCGACATGACCTTCACCGGCCCGATTTCCGGCGCGGGCGGACTGGGCTGTTTTGGCGGCGGCACCATCCGGCTGGGCGGTGCGCTGGCCAATACTTACACCGGCACCACGCTGGTGCGCTGTCCCCTGCTCGAATTGAACAAGCCGTTCGGCATCCACGCGTATAGGGGTCCGCTGGTCGTGGGAGGAGGATTCGGCGGGACGGCGGAAGCGCGCTGGCTCAACTTCTATCAGACCCCGAGCACGCCGCTCACGCTTTTCGCCAATGGCTTCGTGAACCTGAGCACGAACGTCGAGGATTTTGGCCCGGTCACGTTTAACGGCGGTCTCATCCAGACGACATCCGGTTTTTTCATCACCTACAATTCCATCACGGCCAATCCCGCGGCCACGCCCGCGGTCATCAATGGCAGTCTCGCCCTGTCGGTCAGTCCCGCCTTTCTCATCGTGAGCAATGGCGCAGCGGAACCCGACCTGTTGATCAATGCCGTCATCTCCGGTGCGAACATCATCAAGCAAGGTGCCGGCACTTTGAGTTTCGCGTCCGCCAACACGTTCTCCGGCGCGTTGTCCGTGCAGGAAGGAATTCTTCACGCGGATAACAGCGGCGCCTTTGGCACCACCTCTGGCAATACCTACGTGGCGCCCAATGCCACGATTCGCCTCGGCGGAGTGGATGGGTTGACGGAGGCGTTTCAGTTGGACGGAGCGGGCGTGGGCGGAACCAATGGCGCGCTGCAAATCACCGTCGGCGGCACCACTACCGGCAACATTCATTTGCTCAGTCCTTCCACCATTCATACGACCAGCGGCAGTCTGGCGATCAATGCGATCATTTCCGGGACCGGTCCTTTGACCAAGACTGGCGCGGGGAATTTATTCCTCGGCGGCACCACGGGCGGGACCGGGAACAATTCTTACACCGGCGACACCATTGTCGGCGGGGGCACGCTTTACCTGTCGAAAAATCAGGGCGTCATCGCCGTGCCCGGCAACCTGATCGTCGGCACCTCGCCGACCGGACCGAGCGCGACCGCGCGTTTTAATCGCAGCGGAATGATGAATGCCTCCGCGACCATCACGGTGAATGCGAACTCCTTGCTCGACCTCAATGGCAACAACCAGACGCTGCCGCGGCTCAATCTCAATGATGGCGGCGATGTGCAAACGGGAAGCGGAACGCTGAGTTTCACCGCTGGCGGAATCATCGCCATCGGAACATTGAACGCTCCAGGAGTCGGCTTGCGCCGCAGTTCGTCCTTCAGTGGAAACATCGCCTTGCCCGTCTTGGA
>JBBQYK010000086.1:0-14802 GCA_038208765.1 Verrucomicrobiota bacterium | reverse complement strand
GGCAATCAGCGTGAGCAGCAGCGAGAGGCGGTTCACGCGCTGCGGATCACCGCCGGCAGATTTGCCTTTCGCCGGCTTCTTGGATTTTTCCGACGTGATCGACAGACCCCAGAACAGCGCGGGCAGTCCAATGAGCAGCGTCAGGTTCGTGATGTTGTTGACGAGGCTGTTGATCATCACCTCCCGGCTGTCGCCGCCCGCGCGACCGAGCACAAAGGCAAAGACGAGATTTCCCAGCCCCGAGCAATATGGCATGACCAGCGTGCCCAGCACCGTGCCTTCGAGGCCCGAGTCGCCGAGTGATTCCAGCCGCCAGATCATCAGAAACGACGCGGCAAGAAAAATGGCCACACAAACCCACGGGGCCGACGGGCCGAAACTCTGAATCCAGCGTATGACGATGTCGTTCAACGGCGCGGAGTGAAGTAGAAAAGTGCCAATAGGGAAACAGTGAAACCAGCGGACGACGTCTTGGACCCGAGAACCGAAAATCTACCCACGGATTCAGAGCGACCGCGAAGCGGATAGAATCCGTGGCCGTTCTGAATCCGTGGGAAGGATGGGCAGGAGACAGTCAGTCAGCCTCCGCCGACACCGCCGCGTGCGTCGTGGCGATGGAAAACCACGCGGCCAGCAGGGCGATCCACATACGAGTCATGGAAAGTTCATCACGTAAACAGGACGGGGCTTCAGAGTCTTGCCCCCGGCGTCCCGCCGGGTGGAGATGCAATCACTCCAAACGCTGCTCGCTTGGGGAGGTGCGTTCGTCGTCAGTAAGTTGCGGCCCGGCGGGACGCCGGGGGCACTTTGCTACAGGTGGCGATAGACCTCGCTGCGATGTCCGAGTGTGACCAAATGCAAGCGGTTGGCTGGCAGATCGAAGTTGTAGATGACACGGTAATCGCCCACGCGCAGGCGACAGTCGGTGGAACCTTTGAGCCGATGGTGGGGAAAAGTTTTCAGCCGTGTGCCCAACTCCGAAATTTTGTCCTCCAACCGGCTTCGAACCGTCTCGGGGAGCTTGAAGAAGCGGGCGTCAAACTCCGCCGCGTAGATTTCCTGGGCGCGCGAGGAAATCATTTTAACGCACGCGGACCCGACCGGCGGCGAGGTCTTGTTTGCCGCGCTCGATGCTGGCTTTGAACTCGTCGGTCATTTCGAGTTCGTCCTCGAGGTAATCCTGAATCCAATCGAGCAACTCCTTCACTTCCGTGGGCGGGAGTTTCTGAATCGCCGACTCGATTTCTTTCACCGTGCTCATGGATGGAAGTTAGAAGTTGCCCCGGGCTTTGCCAAGCTCCGTGGCGGCGGTGCCCCCGGCGTCCCGCCGGGTGGAGGCGCAATCACTCCAAACGCTGCTCGCTTGGGGAGGCGCGTTCGTCGTCAGTAAGTTGCGGCCCGGCGGGACGCCGGGGGCACGGGCAGGTTATTTCGCCGTCATACGGCGGGTGATGTATTCGCGGACCTGCGGGATTTTCGTGGCCTTGAGGAGCTTGGCGGCGCTGGCCACGTCCTGACCGGCGAGCGGTTCGGCGGCATACCAATACATGAGGGGGAGATTGTGGTCCTTGGCGTCTTCGGCGTGGCCGAGCAGGCCTTCGAGAATCTCGCCGCGCTGCGCCAACGGCAACCGCTGCAACGCCGACGCGAGGTAAAGTCGCACGACGGGCGATGGGTCTTCGCGGGCCATGCGGGCGAATTCTTTGAGCAACGCGTCGGAAGGTTTCTTGTCTTCGCAGGCGAGTTGGATGGTCCAGGCGCGGATGAGTTCGGCAGAATCTTTCAACGATTTGGCTGCTAACGATTCACTCAACCCACCTGCTGAATGCAGAGTCCACAATTTGCGGAGTCGTTGTGGCGTGGTTTTGGCATTACCCTTTCGTTCCAGATCGGAGCGCAACAGTCTGGGGCGAGTCATGTCAGACGGCTTCCCGAAACTGTCCAGAGTCCGTTGAACTTTTTCCAAGCCGGTTCCCGCCGCGCTGTGGATTTGTGCGGTAAGACTTGCGAATCGCTCCTGCAAAATCCTCTGCGCGTGCCGTGCGTGCCACGCATTCTTGCTCGCCAGCAATTTCACCAACTCACCATCACTCAACTTCTGCAAGTCCACCTTCTCCGCTTTCTTGTTCCCATAACTCACCTTGTAAATCCGCCCGTTGCTCCGGTCGTGCGCTTCCATGGCGTTGAGGTGGCACTGGTTCTTGTCATACCAATCAATCATGTAGATGGAACCGTCCGGGCCGGCGCGCAGGTCCACCACTTGCGACCAGAGGTCGTTGAACTTGAGGAAGTCCGCGCCGTGCTGGCCTACGAAGCCGCTGCCCTTACGCACCGGCACGTCCATGTTGATGCGCGCACCGTGAATGTTGTTCATGAAGAGCTTGCCGCGATATTCCGCCGGGAAACTGTCGCCCTGGTAAATCAACAGGCCCGCGTGTGCGTGCCCGCCGCCGAGGTCATCGCTCGCGAGCCGATCCTTGTCGGTCCATTGACCGCCCCGGTAGTGCGCGTGGTCGGCGATGGTCTTGATGTCGTCGTAGATGAACGGGTGCAGCGTCTTGTCGGACTTGCCCTCCTTCTTCGCGGCAAAACGCGCCGTCTCCTCCGGCCCCACGGCGTAGTGCGCGCCGCCCTGCCGCTGATAACGCCCGCCTTGAATCATGTGGAAGAGATGCGGAATGACGCACGCCTCTTGAATGAGTTGGCCGTTCTCGTCGAAGTCGAAGCCCCACGGATTGCTCGTGCCCTCGGCGAACACTTCGAACTGATGCTTCGTGGGATGATAACGCCACACTGCGGCATCCACCCACTGGCGCTGGGCGACGGGCGTGCCGGGCTTGCCGACATTTGAGGGACAGAAAACGCCGTGCGTGCCGTAAAGCCAGCCGTCCGGTCCCCAGTGAAACGTGTTGAGCGTCTCGTGCGTGTCGCGCGCGTAATCCCAGCCATCGAGGAGAATCTGCGGGTCGCCGGCGGGCTGCGGATTGTCCCAATCCTTCACCGGCACAAACATGAGGTAAGGTGCCGCGCCAATCCACACGCCGCCAAAGCCGACTTCGATTCCTGAAACGAGATTGAGCTTGTCGAGGAACACGGTGCGCTTGTCGTGCTGGCCGTCGCCGTCGGTGTCTTCGAGAACAATGATGCGGTCCACGCTGCCGAAGATGTCCTTCAACTGCTCGGGCGTGGGCGTGGAACTGGATGCTAGTGGGGCAGTCGTCCCGGCTGCCTCCAGTCCGACGGCCCTCTGGGCTGTCGCACCTTCAGGCGGGACGCCCAAAGGACTGGCCGCAGCCGGGACGGCTGCCCCACTATTCATCTTCGGCGGCGTGCCCACGCGCTTCGGATACGTGTAGCCCTCCGCGACCCAGAGCCGCCCGCGATCATCAATGGCGAAGGCGATGGGCTGCTTCACGTCCGGTTCGGCGGCGAACAGCGTGGCCTTGAAGCCCGGCGGCAAGGTCATGGCCTTCACCGCGTCCGCGCCCGAAAGCGGCGCGGGCTTCGCGTCGGGCTTCGAATCAGCGGCGGACAAGGACGTGACGAGTCCGAGGACGAGCGGCAGGAGCAGTTTGAGTTTCATGGTCGCATGCATGGACGTTACGAGGGCGGCTTTATGGCAAAGAAGTTTTCCGCAAGCCAGACGGTAATTTCCCGGAGACGGCTGCACGGTTTCCGTCATCTTGACTTGCCTTGCGCCAGCGTCGATATACCTGCCGTCACTGCTGCCGATTATGATGTGCTGTGTTTGCAAAGAAAAAGAAGCGACCGTCCACCTGACCCAGATCGCCGGAGAGAAGATGCAGAAGGTCGATCTGTGTGAGGAATGCGCGAAGCAAAAGGGCGTGAATGATCCGGCGGGCTTTTCGCTCGCGGATCTGCTGCTCGGCCTTGGCTCGGCGCCGGAAATGGAGCAGGCGGTGGGCGGCTCGGACGCGAAATGCTCGGCCTGCGGTTTCACCCAGGCGGATTTCAAGAAGGCGGGCCGGCTCGGTTGCGCCGAGTGCTACAAAACTTTTGCGGAGGGACTCGACCAGCTCCTCAAGTCCATGCACAAGGGCACACGGCATCGCGGCAAGGTTCCGGCGGCATTGCGTGAATCGCAGGACCTCGCCGACAAGCTCAAGTCGCTCCAGAAGAAACTCGACAAGGCGGTGAGCGAGGAAGACTTCGAGCAGGCGGCGAGTTGCCGCGACGAAATCAAGGTGGCCAAGGAAAAGCTCTCGTCCATTTCCGCGCCATGAACATTCACGAATTTTTGGTGGCTCCTTCGGAGACGGCCCGCCGTGAAGGGCCGCATGGGAAAATTGTCCTGTCGAGCCGCGTACGGTTGGCGCGCAATCTCAAGGGTGTCGCGTTTCCCGGTTGGGCGAAAAAGGCCGAACGCATCCGTGCGCTGGAAATTGTCCGCCCCGCCGTCGAGTCGATGTCCGCGATGCGTAACGCCTTTGCGGAATCGATGGACAATCTCACGCCCCTCGACAAACAGATTTTGGTGGAGCGCCATCTCATCAGCCGCGAGCACGCCGCGAAGAGCGCGGGCAGCGGCCTGGTGCTGAACAAGGAGGAATCGCTCTGCGTGATGATCAACGAAGAGGATCATTTGCGGATGCAGGCGTTGCGCCCCGGCCTGCAATTGAAGCAGGCGTGGGCGGCGATTGATCAGTTCGACACGCAGTTGGAGAAGAAGCTCGATTACGCGTTCGACGCGCATCTCGGTTACCTCACGGCCTGCCCGACGAATCTCGGGACGGGGATTCGCGTCAGCGCGATGCTGCATCTTCCCGGTCTGGTGCTGTCCGAGCAGATTAACCAGATCATATCCGCCGTGAACAAACTGACCCTCGCGGTGCGCGGCCTGTACGGCGAAGGCACCGAGGCGCTCGGAAATGTCTTCCAAGTCTCGAACCAGATGACGCTCGGCGAAACCGAGCCGGACATCATCGATCGCTTGAACAAGGTCATCGCGCAAATCATCGAGCACGAGGAGAACGCGCGCGCGTCGCTGCTGGAAAAGAAGCCGAAAGTGGTGATGGATCAGATCGGCCGCGCCTACGGCATTCTCGCCAACGCCCATCGCATCAACTCGAAGGAGACGATGAATCTTCTCAGCTTTATGCGGCTGGGTGTCGATTTGGGATTGTTCCCGGACGTGGAGCGCGGGCTGGTGGATGAACTTTTTGTGATTACGCAGCCGGCGCATTTGCAGCGTCCGCCGGCGGAAAAACTGAGCGCGGATGAACGCGACCTGTTGCGCGCGGACATGTTGCGCGAGCGTTTGCGGAATGTGAGCCGGCCGCTCCATTCGCCGCCGGGCGAGGATGTGGGGACAAAATTGGACAAACCGGACAACGAGTAGAAAGTAAAACTATGAGTGATGAAGCCATGAACAATTTCACTCCTCGCGCTCAGCAAGTGCTGGCTCTCGCGCGCAAGGAGGCCGACCGGTTCAACCACAATTTCGTCGGCACTGAGCATCTGCTGCTCGGGCTGATCAAGCTCGGCCAGGGCGTGGCCGTTAACGTCCTCCAGAAGATGGGCCTCGATCTCGATACCGTCCGCATGGAAGTCGAGAAGCAGGTCGGCACAGGCCCCGATCAGAAGATGATTGGCAACATTCCTTACACGCCGCGTGTGAAGAAGGTGCTCGCGCTCGCCGCGAAGGAAGCCAAGAACTTGAACCACACCTACGTCGGCACCGAGCACATCCTGCTCGGCCTGCTCCGCGAAGGGGATGGCGTGGCGGCGCGCGTGTTGAAGAATCTCGACGTGGACATCGAGCAGACGCGCCAGGAAATTTTGAAGGAACTGGACCCGAACTTCACCAATCAGGAAGAGAGTGGGGAACCCGCTGCCGCAGGCGGAGGCGACGCGAAGCCGGAGAAGAAGGGCGAAGTGAAGACGCCCGCGCTCAAGGCGTTTGGCCGCGACCTCACGGAGATTGCGCGCAAAGGCGAGATGGACCCGGTGATCGGGCGCGCGAATGAGATTGAGCGCGTCATCCAGATTCTTTGCCGCCGCACCAAGAACAATCCCGTGCTGCTCGGCGAAGCGGGCGTCGGCAAGACGGCGATTGCCGAGGCGCTGGCGCAGGAAATCGCCAAGGGCAACGTCCCGGATTTGTTGCGCGACAAGCGCGTCATCACGCTCGACCTCGCGCTCATGGTCGCGGGGACGAAGTATCGCGGGCAGTTCGAGGAACGCATCAAGGCGGTCATGGACGAGATTCGCCGCGCCAAGAACATCATTCTCTTCATCGATGAGTTGCACACCATCGTCGGTGCCGGTTCGGCGGAAGGCACGATGGACGCGAGCAACATCATCAAGCCCGCGCTCAGTCGCGGCGAGATGCAGTGCATCGGCGCGACCACGCTCACCGAGTATCGCAAGTACATCGAGAAGGACGCCGCGCTGGAGCGCCGTTTCCAGTCCGTGAAAGTCGAGGCGCCGTCCATTGACGAGGCCATTCAGATTCTCAAGGGGCTGCGCGTGAAGTACGAGGAGCATCACAAGGCGGAGATCACCGACCTCGCGGTGGAAGCGGCGGTGAAACTTTCGGATCGTTACATCACGGATCGTTTTCTGCCGGACAAGGCCATTGACCTGATGGACGAGGCCGGTTCGCGCGCGCGCATCGGCGCGATGACGCGCCCGCCGGAAATCAAGGCGCACGAAGCCGACATGGAAGTCATCAAGGGCAAGAAGGAAAAGGCGATTCGCGAGCAGGATTTCGAGGGCGCGGCCTCGATGCGCGACAAGGAGAAGCAGACGAAGGAAAAAATCGAATCGGTGTTGGCCACATGGAAAGCCAGCCGCGAAGAAAAGCGCGTGAAGGTGGACGAGGACGACATTCTTCAAGTCGTGGCCAAGTGGACCGGCGTGCCGGTCAAGCGCATGGAGCAGGGCGAGGCCACTCGCTTGATCAACATGGAAGATGACATGGCGCACCAGGTCGTCGGCCAGCGGGAAGCGGTGGCGGCCATCAGCCGGGCGTTGCGCCGTTCGCGCGCGGACTTGAAAGACCCGAAGCGGCCCATCGGCACGTTCGCGTTGCTCGGGCCGACGGGCGTGGGCAAGACCTTGCTCGCGAAGTCGCTCGCGGAAACCATGTTTGGCGACGCGAAATCTCTCATCCAGCTCGACATGAGCGAATACATGGAGCGGCACAATGCGTCGCGCATGATTGGCTCGCCGCCCGGTTACATTGGCTACGAGGAAGGCGGCCAGCTCACCGAGCAGGTGCGCCGCAAGCCATATTCCGTGGTGCTGTTTGACGAAATCGAAAAGGCGCACCCCGACGTGATGAACATGCTCCTGCAAATTTTGGAGGAGGGAAAACTCACCGACAACGTGGGCCGCGTGATCAACTTCCGGAACACGATCATCCTGATGACCTCGAACGTGGGCGCGGAGACGATCAAGAAGCAGAGCACGATGGGCTTCTCGCCGATCACCGACGAGAGCACCTACGAGAAGATGCGGGAGAAAATTCTGGAGGAGGCCAAGAAGCAGTTCCGCCCCGAGTTCCTGAACCGTCTCGACGACATCATTGTGTTCCGTTCGCTGACCAAGCCGGACTTGATCGAGATTCTGAACCTCGAAGTGACGAAGGTTCTCGCCCGGCTCAAGGCCAAGAACCTCAACCTCGAACTCGACGCGCCGGCGAAAGACTTCCTAGTGGAGAAGGGCTACGACCCCATGTATGGCGCGCGTCCGATGCGCCGCTCCGTCGAGCGTTACCTCGAAGACCCGCTCGCTGAGGAATTGCTCAAAGGCACGGTCCGTGAGGGCGAAGTCGTCACGGTCACGGCGGAGGGAGGCAAGCTGGTCTTCCGCCAGAACGCCGCCGCTGCCGAAGGTTCACAGGCCACGATGTCGAGTTAGACGGCATGGTTTTTCAGAAGGGCAGGCGCGAGCCTGCCCTTTTTCTTTTCTCACGCTGCGCCGCTGCCCCATAGTTCGCGCGCACATGAATTTTGACCCCCGAACTTTGAACCGCGAACCTCGAACGGGGCGCGCGTTCCATTCAAAGTTCAGCGTTCAAAGTTCAGAGTTCAAAGTTCCCGCGCCCCGGTGAAGACGCTCCACACTTACCTCCTGCGCCAAGTGCTCGGCTCGCTGCTGCTGACGGTGGCCGTCTTCACCTTCGTGCTGCTGCTGGGCAACGTGCTGAAGGAAATCCTCGGGCTGCTCGTGAACCAGCAGGTTTCGCTGCTCACCGTGTTCCATGCGATCGCGCTGCTCATTCCTTACGTCCTGGTTTTCGCGCTGCCGATGGGCCTGCTCACCGCCACGCTGCTGACCTTCGGACGGTTCAGCGCGGACCACGAGCTGACCGCCGTGCGCGCCAGCGGCCTCAGCCTGCTCTCGCTGATTTCGCCGGTGCTGTGGTTGAGCGTCGCGCTCTCCGTGATGTGCGCGTTCGTGAACTTGCAGCTCGCACCGCAATGCCGCGCCGCCTACAAGCAGCTGATCTACCGCAGCGCGCTGGACAATTTCGACGCGCTGCTCCCGGCGCGGAAATACATCAGCGAGTTCAAGCCCTACACCATTTACTTTGGCAGGGTGCGCGGTGACGAAGTGTCCGATGTGTATGTGTACGAAATGGACAAGCGCGGCACCAATCTCCTCAGCACCCTGCACGCGGCGCGCGGGACGTTCACACTGGACCGCACGAACAAGAGCATCCGGCTGGTGCTGTATGAAGCCTGGTACAAAGGCGAGCAGGCGGAATCGCCCGTGTATTCTGGCCAGGCTCCGGCGATGGAACTGCAACTGCGCGACAAATCGGACCAGCCCACCGGCCTCAGCGAGATGACCTTTGCCGAGCTGTGGGAAAAGCGCCGCGAGTTGAAACAGCAGGGCATCGACACCACGCCCGCCGACGTGCAAATCCACTGGCAGATCGCATTTTCGTTTTCGTGCCTCGGCTTCACCCTGGTGGGCATCCCACTGGGCATCCGCGCGCACCGGCGCGAGACCAGCGCCGGCATCGCGATGGCCGTGCTGCTGGTGCTGGTCTATTACAGCTTTTTCATCCTCGGAGGTTCACTGGAAACCAAGCCGCAATACTATCCCTACCTCATCCTCTGGCTGCCGAACTTGATTTTCCAAGTGCTGGGCTTGGTGCTGCTGCGGAAGGCGAATGGCGGCGGGTGAGGAATGCGGTGGCGGGCCGGCCGCCTCATGCGCTAGGGCCGCCACGGGGGCAACATTCGCGGGAGACCCGAAAGTCTCCCGACCTACCGGCTGGAAAGCCGGCGTTTCGTCCCACCCCTCCGGCTGATTCCGGGCTTGCCAGAGCCGAGCGCGATCCATTAAGCCCGCTTGATGAAAAAAGCATCGGTCAAACAATACATGGCTTTGCACTCCGCGCTGCTCAATGAAAAGGCGCACCTCGAAGCCCGTCTCAAAGAAATCAGCGCCGCTCTCCAAGCGGCTCCTTCCGATCCCGTCGCGCCCGCCCGCTCCGCCGCGCCCGGTCGTGCTCCCAGGAGGAAACGCGCCGCGCGCATCGCGAACGATCTCTCGCTCCACGAAGCGGTGACCAAAGTCCTGGCCACGAAGCCGCTGACCAAGCCGGAGATTTTGGAGGCCGTCGATGGCATCGGCTACAAGTTCGCTGCCGCCAAGCCGGTCATGTCCTTGAACACGCTGCTCTACACGCCGGGCAAATTTAAGAAGCATCCCGGCGGCAAGTGGGGTTCCTTGAAGAAATAGTTCGCGGCCACATACAAATCACCGACCTCCTTCCCGGTGCGGAAGGCGTCGCAACCATGCTGGCCAAACGGGTCATTCCCTGCTTGGACGTTCACGGCGGACAAGTCACGCGCGGCGTCCAGTTCGGGCGCGCCGAGGCGGGCGAACTCCGCAACGTCGGTGATCCCGTCGCGCTCGCTGTCCGCTACAACGAGCAGGGCGCGGACGAAATGGTCTTCTTCGACATCACGGCCAGCGCGCACGGGCGCGCCACGATCATCGATGTCATTGAGCGCACCGCTGACCAATGCTTCATGCCGCTCACTGTGGGCGGCGGCATTCGCTCCGTGGAGGACATGCACCAGATGCTGCTCGCTGGTGCGGACAAGGTGAGCATCAATTCCTCCGCGCTCGCCACGCCCGAACTCATTCGCATGGGCGCGGAAAAGTTCGGCAGCCAATGCATCGTCGTCTCCATTGATTGCAAGCGCACCACGCCCGGACGCTGGGAAGTTTTTTCACACGGCGGCCGCAAGGCCACAGGATTGGAAACCGTCGAGTGGGCTCAACGCGCCGTTGCACTCGGCGCGGGTGAGATCGTGCTGAACAGCATCGACGCGGATGGCACCAAGGCTGGCTTCGATTTGGAAATCACCCGGCGCATCAGTGAATCCGTGGGCGTGCCGGTGGTGGCCAGCGGTGGCGCAGGCAGCCTGGAACACATGGCTGATGTGCTGGAGCAGGGGAAGGCCGACGCCGTGCTCGCCGCCAGCATTTTTCACTTTGGCACCTACACTGTGGGCGATGTGAAGCGCTATCTGGCCACCCGCCAGATTCCTGTCAGACCCGTTTAGTATTACTGCCGTCCGCGCCCGCGGACTGATGCCTGCTGATTATTTATGGACACCTTTATCCAATCCCGTTTCACGCCAATCATTCTCCTGACCATTTCAAATGTCTTCATGACCTTCGCGTGGTACGGACATTTGAAATACAGCAAGCTCCACAGCGGCCTCGTGATGCCGCTTTGGAAAGTCATTCTGCTCAGTTGGGGCATTGCCTTTCTCGAATACCTTTTCATGGTCCCGGCCAATCGCTGGGGCAGCGCGAGCTACACCGCAGCGGAACTGAAAATCATGCAGGAAGTCATCACGCTCGTCGTGTTTGCGGTCTTCGCGGTGGTCTATCTCGGGCAGAAACTTCAGTGGAACCATCTCGCGGCCTTCGTGTGCATTCTGGCCGCCGTTGCTTTTACGGTGTTGCCGAAGAAGTGAAATGACTCCTGCTCAGGCCGGCGGTAGTTGCAGGACACGCCGCAGCCGGCGCCCGAATTCCTGCGCCAGTGCAATCATCTCGCCGGCCTCACGTTCGGGGAGGCGACGGCGACAGTTGAATTCCCACAGCGTCAACCAATCTTCGAAGTGCTGCGGTTCCAGACCCAGTCGCAGATGCGCCCCGGCAAACCCGCCGCGGTAGTGCGACGGCCCGCCCGACTGCAACGCCCAGAACTCCGTGATCTTCGCCAGATGCGCCGGCCAGTCCTGAATCTGCGCGTTAAAGATCGGCCCGAGGATTTCGTGTTGCCGTACGTCCGCATAGAAGTGGCGGAGGAGTTCCCCCAGCCCCGCATGTTCGCCGATGCGCACATAGAGCGAGGGCACTGCGGCGTCGCGGAGCGGTTCAATTTGGATCATGCGTTGTGTCCAGGCTGAGGACTGAATCATCGGAGCGTGAACCGCCAAGTCGGCGCGTTCATCAAAGCTCCAGTGGGGAGCCTTGGAGAAATTTGGATCGCGCGGACTCGGCGGTCCGCGCTCGTTCAATCCCGCATGACGTGGCAGTTGTAGCCGCCCGGATTCTTCACCAGATACTTCTGGTGATAATCCTCCGCCGGCCACCATTGCGACGCCTTGGTGACTTCCGTGACGACGGGCTTCTTCCATTTGCCGGACTTGTCCACGCTGGCCTTGACGCGCTCGGCCACGGCCTTCTGCTCCTCGTTGTTGTAGAAAATTGCCGAGCGATACTGCGTGCCGCGGTCATTGTGCTGCTGGTTCAGCGTCGTGGGATCGTGCATGCGGAAGAAGTAGCCGAGGATTTGCTCGTAGCTGATTTTCGCGGGGTCAAAATGGATTTGCACCCCCTCGGCGTGCCCGGTGATGCCGGTGCAGATCAGCTTGTAAGTGGGATTGGGGATGCTGCCGCCGATGTAGCCGACCTTGGTGTCGAGCACGCCGGGAATCTTGCGGAGGATTTCCTCCATGCCCCAGAAGCAGCCGCCGGCGAGGGTGGCGATTTCGCGTTTGGCGGCGGATTGATTGGTCGTTTCCATAGTTCGGGAGTTTTTGTTCGCGGCGGGCGCGGTTTGCGCGCCGGCGCCGGCGCTGAAAAAAGCGAAGGCCAGCACGGCCAGCAGAATTCGGTTGGTCGCTTGCATGGAGGTTTCATACCACAGGCGGTGCCAAGGAAGAAATTCCAAATTTCAAAACTCAACAAACTCCAAGTCTCAAACTCCAACCTCCGCCACGGCGGGAGCCGTCTGCCCTTGGGATTTGAACTTTGGATTTTTCAATGGATTGGGTTTTGGCATTTGGGATTACTCCGGGAACCCATCGCCGCCTTTACGCTCCGCTCCGCCCCCGTCATCTTTCCGCCGATGAGCGACTATGATTTTCGTTTCGGCGGCATCGCGCGGCTGTTCGGCGTGGAGGCGCTGGCGCGTCTGCGCGCGGCGCATGTGTGCGTGGTGGGCATCGGCGGCGTGGGTTCATGGGCGGTGGAAGCGCTGGCCCGTTCCGGCGTGGGCAAACTCACGCTCGTGGACCTGGACGAGGTCTGTGTCAGCAATGTCAACCGTCAGCTTCATGCGTTGGATGCGGAGGTCGGCCGCCCTAAGGTCGAGGTCATGGCCGAGCGCATCCGTGGCATCAATCCCGAGTGCGAGGTTCGGGCCGCCCTGGAATTTTTCACCGAGACCAACGCCGCAAGTTTGTTCAGCACCCGCTACGAGTATGTCGTCGATGCTATTGATGACATTACGAACAAGTGCCGATTGATCGCGTTGTGCCGCGATCAGCGGGTGCCCATCGTGACCTGTGGGGCCGCCGGCGGGCGTCGCGATCCTACGCAGGTGCGCATGGTGGACCTGGCGCTCACCACGCATGATCGGTTGCTGACGAAGACGCGTGACGTGTTGCGCAAAGAATTTGGATTTTCCTCAGCCGGCAAGCCGTTCGGCGTGGAAGCAGTGTATTCGCCGGAACCGCCGGTCTATCCCTCCAGCACGGGCGGCGTGTGCGACCGGCGCGAGAGCGGCGCAATGAAACTGAACTGCGATTCCGGTTTTGGCACGGCGACGTTTGTCACGGGCACCTTCGGCTTCGCCGCCGCCGCTCAGGTCGTGCGGCGCATTACGGAGTCAAGCGCGGGCGCGGGGCCAAACAGCCGCGAGAAGTTTTCTTCGACTTGAGCCGCCAGTGCTTCGAGTTGTAGGCCGCGTTCGGTGGCGACGAACTCGTAAATCGCGCGCAGGTTGGCGGGATGATTCATCATTTTTCCACCCGCACCGTGTAACGGGAAACGGTTCGCGGAATCCGGCGGCAATTGATCCGGCGCGTCCGTCTCGATGAGCAGACGATCCAGCGGCACCGCGGCGAAGGCGGCGCGCTGGCGAGCCTTGCGTTCGTGCATGAAGTAGCCGGGGAAGGAAAAATACGCGCCGAGCTTCGCGAGCGGGGCGACCATTTCCCTCGAGCCGCCGTACGAGTGCAGCAAGAACCCGCGCGCCGGACTCGGTGTGTCGCACAGCAACTCGTGCATGCGGCCCCACGCCTGCAAACAATGAATGCTCGCCGCGATGTTGCGCTCCGCCGCGAGTTGCAACTGCCACACGAATGCTTCCTCCTGGCCGACGTACGGCAAGTCCGGTTTCCAGCGGTCGAGTCCGATTTCTCCGATGACGGCGGAGGGTGTCGAATCGAGGAACGCCACGAGACGCTTATGCCATTCCGCCGTGCGCTCGTGCAGATACCACGGGTGATAGCCAAACGACGGCAGCACTTGCGGAAATTTCTCCGCCAGTTGTCGCACCAGCGGCCAGTCCTCCTCGCACGCGCCGTTCACGACCATGCGGACAACACCAACGCCGTCGGTGGCCGCCATGATTTTTTCCGGGGCGGTGAACCGCGAATCCTGCAAGTGATTGTGGGCGTCGTAGAGTCGCATGTTGGAGTCCGCGCTTTAGCGTGAGTTGGAGTTCACGCTTTAGCGTGTCCCGGGGCAAGCTGAAGCTTGGACTCCAACTTGGGCCTGCGCGAAGGCGCGAATATTCTCCTCGATGCGCGCGAGCGTGCGCTGCCTGTTCTCCGCGAGTTGATGGAGAATCTGCAACCGCTGGAGCACGCCCTTGCCGCTGGCGAGGATTATTTCCGGCTCATGTCCGCTGTAGAGTTCACAGAGCAAACCGCCGACGGCCTTCAAACTTACCGCGTCCGAGTCGCACTGGAAGAGGCACTTGCCTTCGCGGAATTCCTTCACGAACCACATGCGCACGAGACAGCCTTCCACGCGATTCGCGTCCACGCGCCAGGCCGGTGCGAGCGGCGCGCGACGGCGCGCTTCCTCGACCAGTCGCGCCAGCCGGGCCTGCGCATCGCTGATTTGCAGCAACGGCGCTAGTCGCTGGCTCTGGTGCTGAGCCAGCGACGAAGTGATGGATGAAACCGACATGACGGCGAGAGGCTACCGGCTGGGGCGTGCGCCTGCAACGGGGCGGAGGTGGAACGCCTCGCGCTGCGAGGCGAGGGACTGGCCGGCGCCGTTGCGTCCGCCACTGAGTGCGATTGAGAGTGGCTGGCACCCAAGCTGGAGCGCGGGCGTCTCGCCCGCCGGATCGCGCGGAATGTTTCCGGACTCTCCACGCGGTCTGGGCGGAACGGCCCTTGGTTCCATTCGGGCGGGCGGGACGCCAGTTGTGTTCGGCATCGGAAGTGCGCGGAGGGCCATGAATGAAAGTGATCGCCCCCATGTACCCTTTTCATTGTACTTTCGTTCCCCGCCCGGCTTTACTGGCCCCGTGGCTCGCGCTGACGATCTCCGTCTCGA
>JBBQYK010000085.1:0-15177 GCA_038208765.1 Verrucomicrobiota bacterium | reverse complement strand
ATGAAGTTCCAGCCTTACAAAATGAGTGGCAGCTCTTCTCCAGCACGCAGATTCCCGTCTGCCTCTGGTTTTTGGGGAAAGAAAAGCTGTCGCAAGTTGAAACTGGCACCGATGTAGAGACAATTTTCATTAGACCAACGTCACCATCCCGTTCTCGATACTACAGTGAAGCACTTGCAGCCTAATCGCCTGCCATCTTCAGAGAATTCTACGAGCTAAAAAATCAAATGAGTCATCCAAGAATCATCACAGAAAACTCACTAGATGAGTGGATTCGCGCAAACGCACGCGTCGCTCAAGGTGTCACGGTGGAACTGGTTTGGCGGTTGGTCGCGGCATCTTGTCCGTCGCCCAATCACCGAATATTTCCGCTATCCGGACGCTATATCGGTCAAGCAAAGACCCAGCAGATCAACCCGAGTCTTCAGAGGAAGTGAAGGCAAAGGCCACGCAGGCCTATCATTTGCTCGACGAATGGACACTTGCGCCAGGGACACAGAGAGACGGCTCATTTTCTCCCGAAGCTCTTGAAGCGTGGGTTACTGTAGCGAAAGCGCAATGTATCGAGTCTGGGCATTGGAAAGTCGCGGCGGGGCAAATCGGGCAGGTCTTGCGCTAACCTGCGCGATGCCTTGCCGAATGCGTCGTTCATCGGCTGCACCGGCACGCCCATCGAGAAGACCGACGCCAACACGCGGACGGTGTTCGGCGATTATATTTCCATCTACGACATCCAGCGCGCCGTGGCGGATGAGGCGACGAAGCCGATCTATTTCGAGAGCCGCATCGCCAAGCTGGCGCTGAACGCCGCCGAGATGCCGAAGCTGGACGCGGAGTTCGAGGAAATCACCGAAGGCGAGGAGTTGACGAAGAAGGAAAAGCTGAAAAGCGAATGGGCCGCGCTGGAGGCATTGGTGGGCGACCCGAAACCCATCGCGCTCATCGCCGCCGATCTTGTGACGCATTTCGAGAAGCGCCTGGAGGCGATGGACGGCAAGACGATGATCGTCTGCATGAGCCGCCGCATCTGCGTGGAGCTTTACAAGGCAATCCAGAAACTGCGCCCGTCCTGGCACATCCGCTTTTCACTTAAACCGCGATTGATTCTTTTTCTCTTCGCACTATTTAGGTACCTTACGAAAAGAGCCTAAATGAAAGATGGATGACGAAATTAAATGGTTTACCTTGAGCTTTTTCCCGGGCTACCGAACTGCCAAGGCGTATCCCGGATTGGAGGCCGTAGTGGGCCGAATGAGGCAGAGCAGTATCACTTTTTTTACGCCCTGGGGGCCTCCCTATGGTCGTGATTTGTCGCAAGCCGCGATCACGGAGGGCTGCCCGGAGATGAAAACCATTCATCGATTCAAGGAAATGCTGGATCTTCTTCAAAAAAGAATGCCTTCTCGCAAATTCAGATGGTTGGTGGTCGGAGCGGATTTTTACGGGAGCTCGATTAATAAACTGCCTGCAGAAGTCGTGGCGCATTACTTCGATAGCCTGCAAGAAAAAATAACTGATGCGGTTCCGATGGCGTCATTCGCCCGATGGTCGAAGCTGCGAGAACAAACCACAACCTACCGACAAGACGTCGGCAAGGTCTTCGAAAAAACGATTGACGAGAAATTCATGGTGCGGGCCCGAGCATCTGCGAGGTATTTTGGCGGGGAAGAGACCGCTCGCGCTTATGTGGAAGAACGTTTGATTGAAGCTCAATTCATAGAAGCCACATACGCACCGGTCAAAATGTCTTGCGTAAATCCCGGCAAGGACATGGTCGTGGACATGGATTGCCCCGTCTCTACTTAATTCCAGCAGAGCTCCAGGCGCCTTGGAAAACGCGGCGCGGACTTGGGCCTCACCGATGACGAAGCCTCGTTCTATGATGAGTTGGAAGTGAACGACAGCGCCAGAGAGCTGGTCGCATACCTCCGCAAACGTGTCACCATCGACTGGACGCTCCGCGAGTCCGCAGGAGTAGAACACCTAACCCCGGCCCAATGACTTGCTCGCGCCCGCTCGCCCGGCCCGCTGCGGGCCTTCGCTTCTGGCGAATTCCTTTCGTTCCTTCCCAAGCAACTCAAGTCCCTGGTCGAGGCGGAGAGGGAGGCTTTCTACGATGCGTCGGAAGGGAACGACAGCGCGGTGAAAGTTCTCGGCGCGCCGTGCCCAAAATTTCGCCACTTTGTAAAACAGGATTATACGGGTAACACCCCATTTCGCGACGCCATTCGTCTGCCCTATGGTGTGTCTATGTCAACTCAGACTATCTTAATCATCATTGTGTTGGTGTTGTTGTTGGGCGGCGGCGGTTTCTTCTTCTTCAGGTGAGCCGCCGATAGCCGAGGCGGAATGCCGCCATCACGGCCACCGTGGATGCGCTGGCCGATTACGGCCTAAACGCCGCCAGCTTGGCGGCGCTCTGGAAATAGTGGGACAGCCGCCCCCGGCTGTCGTTCTTCTCGAGGGTGCCCTCGCCCGCAGTTGGACAGGCGGGGCGCCTGTCGGACGAATGACCGGCGAGGGCGCCGGGTTCCACTATTTAGCATCAGTAGTTAGAGGCACCCAGCCAAACCACGACCGGCAACAAATTCTGGCTTACCAAGGCGACGATCAATTGGCCGTGCCGATGCGCCCATCGATTTCCGCCCTTTTCCTGTTCATTCTTTCCCTGGCCGCGCACGCGGATGTCACCGTCGTCCGCCATCTCCTTTTGGGTGAAGCCGATAACGGAGCGCGGGCACATGGCCTAAATGCATCCGAACACTGTTCTTGGTAGGGCGTCGTCGCTCCGCGCGCGCCGGGGTGAGGCTTCAGCAAGTTCCGCAAGCCTTCTCCACTGCCAGACCCGGCGCGCGCGGATCGACGCGTCCTACCACGCCCATGATTTTAAGAACAGTGTTCGGATGCACCCCGGCAGCACCCACCACGGAAAACACGGCGAACCTGACCAGTAACTTCGGCCTCGAAGGGTGGGTGAAACCGGCGGCGGCGGTCGGTGGCGAGCACATCATCGTTTATTCCGGGGCCACGGCCAGCAGCTCAAGGCCAGTAAGACAGGCGGGACGCCTGTCCTACGGCAGGGCGAGCCAGCCGGCATTTTCAGAGGGTACAGACAGGCTGGAAGCCCGTCCTACTGAATCGCTCTCCCACGACGGACGGTGCGGTGTTGAAAAACGAGACAATGCGGACACTGTTTTTCGTAAAATTGGATAGATAGTATTATTGCGGCCAGCGGTCCTCCGTTACCCCGGGCTTGGCATCTCATAAGCTAGTTCCCTTCAACCAATAAAATCGCTCGCGGGAAGCCCCGTGCTATTCACGGGAAACATCAAGAGCGGGAAAGGGAACACATCGGCAAATGAAAATAACGCAACATAATAAACTGAAGATGGCCCAGGCTACTCTGGGCTGTGTGCAAGATGAAACCAATGCGCCGCTTTGGGCGGGCATCGTCGGCCTCGAGGAAACCGTGGAAACGCTCGAGGAGAAAATCGCCGCCATCCTGGCGCGCAGTCAGAAGCAATCGGCCCTCACGGGCTTCACCGAGCAGAAGCAGGCGGCCCGGGAGGCGATGATCAATACGGCCTTCGTGGTGTGCTCCGGCCTGAAGGCGCTGGCGTCGGCCACGGCCAATGCGCAGTTGTTGGCCCAGACGCGCTTCTCCCCGAGCCAACTGGCCAAGGGCCGCGAAGGCGACGTGGTGAATCGTTGCCAGTCGATCCTGGCGCTGGGCGTGGCGAACGCGGCGGCGCTGACGGCGAAGTATCATGTGGTGGCGGCGGACCGGACGGCGTTGAACAACGCCATCACGGCGTTCACGGACGTGAAAACCAAGCCGCGGCAGGGTCGCGCCGCGAGCGCCTCGGCCACGACGGAACTGACGACCTTGTTCCGGGAGCTGGACGAGGTGCTGGGTGAGCAACTCGATCCGTTGATGGCGAAGTTCCGGTTCACGCAGCCGGCGTTCTTCGCGGAATACGAAACGGCGCGCGCCATCGTGGACAGCGCAGCAAGTCACAGCGGGGAAGAAGCCCCGACGCCCCTGCCGGTCGCGGCGTGAGGTAGTTGGGGTCGCGCGGCGACGAAATAGTAGTGGGGCAGCCGTCGCGGCTGCCACCCAGTCCACGGGCGGTCCGCCTCTCAGCCGGGGCGGCCAAGGGACTGCGGCAGGCGGGCCGCCTGCCCCACTAGGCGTTGGTCGCGCTGCGATCAAACGCCTCGGCGCGCGAGGCCTTCTACCTCGTAGAGATCAGCCCTCTCCGCATTTGTTGCGGAGAGGGTTTTTATTATTACTTCGCAAACCTTCCTCTCCAATAGGTCAGGCCGCCGTCGTGAGTTGGCATCACGTTATCCGTCAGTTGAATGGCCAATGTTTATGCTGCCAAACGGAACCGCTTTGATCTAGAGTGGCTGGATTCCAACTCCGTTAATCATGAAATCATTGCGAACATCCGTCACGGTAGGCTGGCACCTCGCGCTGTTGCTCTTGCTCCTGGCGGGCCGGCCGACCTCGGGCGCAGCAGCCGTCGCGGCCCATTACGCCCATGGCCAGGTCTGGATCACGTGGGATGTCGAGCCGTCGGTGCGGTCCGCTTGTATGTCGAATGTCACCTACGCCGTGTCGAACAACGCCGTCATCGCCATCACCAATTGCGTGCCGCAGACCTACGCCATCTGGTCCAGTCCGACACCATTCACGAACACCGCACAGGCCACGCTCGCGGGACGGCTCTTTGCCCAGGAGTGGTCGGCGACGTTGCTGACCTCGGAGATCGAAAGCTCGTTTGGTTTTCGGCCCACGGGCTTCCGCATTCCCAATGGACTCGGCGGACAGCGCACGCTCACGACGAATGAAGGTTTGTTCGTGGATACCGTGCGCGCCAATTTCACCCGGTATTACGCGGTGCGTCCGTGGGGCGAAACCTCCGTGCTGTCGAACTGGCTCAGCGCGCCTGTCACCGCCACCTTCAGCCTCGCTGAACCACCCACCTGCCACTTGCAAGCGAGCGGGCAGAAGAAGAGTTATCCCATCGAATGGTTCACCACGTGGGTGGACGGCGACAACAACCCGGCGGCCCGACGGCCCGACTTCCCACTCATGGGCAACTCGGCGCGGCGCGGCATCGCGCACAGTTTCTTCGTGATGCAGCCCAAGGCGGGATTGCCGGTGACGAACAATGTCCCCGCCACTCTCGCGTTGCACTCGGGCGATAATCGCGCGCAGATGTGGTTGCCGGGCGAGAACGGATTTGACGCCATCGGCCTCGCGCCGCAGGACGGTTACCTTATCGCGCTGGAAGACCGGCTGTGGCTGCTCATCGACGGAGAGGCCGACGACGTGAACACGCGCTGGCTCGGCTGGACGCGCTCCTTTGATCCCTTCACCGACCTCATGTCGCATCCTGGCGCGCCGACGCCTTGGACGAACAATCTGCCCGCCAGCAATGAAGTCGTGCAGACCTACACGCTCAATCGTCTCAACTGGACGCTCGACTGGCTCATCGCGCACCGCGGAGTGGACCCCGACCGCGTCTCCGTCGCCGGCCACAGCGGCGGCTCGATGGGCGGGTTGCTCTGGTCGCACGCCTTTCCGTCGCGGTTCTCCAGCGCCAATCTTTATGGCAACGGCATCGGCGATTTTCCGAATACCTACATGCATTGGAAAATGCAGGGCCTCCGCGACCAGAACCTGGCGACGACCTTGACCAATCGCGCCGGCGTGGCGGTTCGCACGCGCGACGTGGTCGAACTTAACACCAGCCTCAGCCCGCTGCGCGACACGCCGTTCACCCGCGTCTTCATGGGGAAACGCGAGGAGAACTGGATTTTTGACGATGACCGTGATTACCGCGGCGATGTCATCGCCAACTTCCGGCTCGCTGACACGCGCGGGCCGGGCGTGGCGCTATTCTGGGACTTGCGTGAACACGGCGTGGAAGGGTGGACCTACCAGAACATGACGAACAAACTGGCCAACCCGCCGAACTGTTCGCCGAACAACACCGTCTCCATCAGCGCCTCGTGGGGCATCAACGATCTTTGGGTGCCGTCCTTCACAAACCAGTTCCAGCGCGACGATGCGGCGAATCAAGTTCGTTACCGCGCGGCGCAATCCTATCCGGCGTTCTTCAACCTTCAGGCGCGCGGCGGTCACGGCAACCCGGGCGAAATCATCTACACGAACACCGTCACGATGGCGCTGCCGCTGCCCTACGACACCACCGAGCCTTACGACGGCTTGGTGACCGCTGAGGATTGCTACCCTCCCTTCACGGGAGACAAGCGCGGAACCTGGGGTGGTTACTTCGATTGGGAAACGAACATCGTGGAGACGCCGACGAACTGGGCTGCGGTGCTGTTCCTCGTCGGCACGAACTCGGCATTCAACCCGCTGGAAATTTCTCCGAATGCCACGCGCGTTACAGATGTCGCCCTCCGCCGTCCGCAACAATTCAAGCCGCTCGCCGGCGCGCTCGTGACGTGGGAACTCCGCAACGCCGCGAACAACGTCTTGTTCCAAAGCGGCACCAGCATCGTCGGCGTGGACGACCTTGTGACCGTCACCAACCTCACCATCCCGCGCGACCCAGTGCGTGCGCGGCTCATCCTCAGCGCGCCGCTCCCCGCGCCGCCCTGCTCGCCCGCGCCGACGTTCTACGCGCGACTCCTCACAAACGCCGCGCTCGAACTGCGCTGGGTCGCCTGCACCAACTACGCCTACCAGGTGGAAACGACGGGCAACTTCCTGCAATGGCAGCCGCTCACTTCGCCGCTGGCCGCACCGCCGGGCGGCGGTTGGATGACCAACATCGTTTCCGCGACCGATGTGTATCAGTTCTTCCGCTTGCACGTCCTGCCATTGACCAACTCGCCGTTGCCCTCGATGCCCGGCGTCTATTCGCTCCACACCACACACGCCGGCATCCCGCGCCACTATCGGTTGAATATCCCCGTCGGTTACACGGGGGCCGCGCCCGCGCCACTGGCGCTCATTCTTCACGGGCACAATCAGACGGCGGACACTTTCGCCACGCTGCATCCCGGCCTGGCGACGCACGCCAACGCGCAGGGCGTGATTCTCGTCCTTCCCGACAGCACGAGCAATGAGCGCGGCACCGGTTGGAACGACAGCGAGACGACCCCGGAGAATCCCGTGGATGACGTCAGCTTTCTGCTCGCACTGATTAACCAGGTCGACGCCACGCTCAACGTGGATCGCAAACGCGTTTATGCCGGCGGCTTCTCTAACGGCGGGCAGATGTGCCATTGGCTTGCCGGCCACACGACGAACGTCTTCGCGGCGATCGCCGCCGTCGGTTCGGCCGTCGCCGGTTCTTATGGCGGGGATGTGCTCATCACCAACCCGCCGCCCACCGGCCCCATCCCCGCGCTCATCGTCAATGCGACGAATGATTGCAAGCGTCCGTATTGGGGCGGCCTCAATGAAGACGACGTGCTGCAGCCGCCGGCCTTTGCCTCCGTCGCCCATTACACCAACGCTGACTTTTGCGTGCCGGTCCCGCTGATGAGCACGAACTACTTCGTCACCAACAACGGCGCCATCTCTCGCTTCGCAGCGTGCCCGAACAATGGACTTGGCCCGATGGCCCTGGTGACCAACCTCGTCATCCGCGAGCACTATCAACTCACCTGCACGCCCGGCACCGAAGTGCTCTTCGTCACTCTCACCGACGGCGGTCACAACTGGCCGGACGCCGCCGACAACGTCGGCTTCGACGCGAACCGCGAGGTGCTCGACTTCTTCCTACGTCACTGCAACTGCAAGGCGACCGGAGCAGTGGAGACCCTCGTCGTGCCGACCGCGCCGGGCCTCTACGATTTGCGGCTTTGCGATCAGGGTTACTCGCGCATCTTCCGTCTGGCGATTCCCGCCAGTTACAACCCGGCCGTGGCCACGCCCATCGTTTTCACGTTCCACGGCGGTGGCCAGACGATGAGTGAGTTTGCGTCGCAGCACCCGGCTCTGTTCACCAAGTGCAACAGCGAGGGCGTGATCCTCGTGCTGCCGCAAGCGACGATTCATCCCCAGAACGGCAGAACGTTGTGGGGCAACAAACCCTTCGAGGTGGTGGTGGACGAGGTGGCGTTTTTCACAAACCTGCTCGAACACCTCGACGCCGAACTGAACCTCGACCGCAAACGCGTCTATGCCAGCGGCTTCTCCAACGGGGGCTCGCTGTCCCATTACCTGGCCAGCACGACGACTGGTCTACTCGCCGCCATTGCGCCGGTCTGCGCGCAAACCGGTTGGAACGATCCGGTCACCGGCTTGATCCCCACGCCGCCGCCGCCGCTCGAAGCGATGCCCGTGCTGATGGTGCGCGGTACCCTTGACCCGGATCGTCCGTTCAACGGCGGGCCGAACACGGACACGCCCCCGGTGCTTTGCCGCTCTGCCACGGACGATACGGATTACTGGACGAGCGCCGACGCGTGCATCGGCGGGCCGGTCACCACCTCCGTGCTCAACGTCACGACGTATCACTATCAGGTGTGCGTGGGCACGACCGAAGTCATCCTCGTGGCCGTGGGCGGCATGGCGCACCTCTGGCCCGACGCCGCGGACGGCTTCAACTACGATGCCAATGTGTCCGTGATTGATTTCCTGCTTCAACACGCGCGCCCCTGAAGCAATGGCCGGGACCTGTTCGGGTCGTTACAATTCATGCGACTGGTCAGCACGCACTGAACTTGGTATCTCAGCGCGATGCGTTTCCTGTGCTTTCTAGCGGCATTGTCTCTTGCCCACACTTCTGCGCGGGCGCAAACAAGTCCACCCGTCGTGCAGATGCTGGTGCCGGGCTTCGTGGTTGAAGAATTGCCGATTAAACTCAGCAATCAAAACAATCTCCGCTTCGCTCCAGACGGGACGCTCACGTCGCTCGGTTATGATGGGAAAATCTGGCGCCTGGAGGACACCAATGGCGATGGACACGAAGACACGGCCAAACCGTTTTGGAACAAATCGACGTTGAGCATTCCGCTCGGCATGGCGTGGAGCACGCACGGACTTTTCGTTTCGTCCAAAGGCAAAGTGTCGCTGCTCAAAGACACCGACGGCGACGGGGCAGCGGACGTTGAGGACACGATCGCATCAGGCTGGCCGCCAACCGACATCGGCTCCGGCGGAGTGGACGCCACGGCGGTTACCCTCGATGCCGCCGGCAATGTGTATTTCGGTTTGATGGTCGCTAATTACGCAAACGCGTATCGCCTGCGAAAACGCAAGGACCTGAAGCCAGATGAAATCGCCTGGATGAAGCAAAACGGTCGATGGCGCGAACCTTCCGGTGCAGATGCGGCCGACGATCAATTCTCTCTTTACGACATCAACTCTCGACGCGGCACCATCCAGAAGTGGGACGCGCGCACCAAGCAGCTTTCGACTGTGGCCACCGGCATCCGGGTGCCCGTGGCGCTCGCGTTCAATCGCGCGGGTGATCTCTTTAACACCGATCAGGAAGGCGAAACGTGGATGCCGAATGGAAATCCTCGCGACGAACTCAATCACATCGTTGTCGGGCGCAATTACGGATTCCCGCCGCAACACGAGCAATGGCTGCCGAACATCAAGAGCGAGCCGCCGGTGGCCAGCTTCGGCCCGCAACATCAGAGCGCGTGCGGATTGGTTTTCAACGAACCTCATGGGCCGGTGAATACCAACCGCGGTGCCGGTGATGCTGAATCAATTCTGCCCCGCGCGCCGGCCCAGGCGCTGTTTGGTCCCCAAGCCTGGGAAGGGAACGCGTTCGTGGCCGGTGAATCGCGCGCCAGAATCTGGCGTGTGCATCTGACGAAGACCGCCAGCGGCTACGTGAGCACGGTGCAAACAATTGCTCGACTCTCGATGCTCACGATGGACATGGCGATTTCGCCGCGCGGCGACATGTATGTTTGCACGCACAGCGGACCGCCGGATTGGGGCACAGGCCCGCAAGGCGCCGGGAAGATTTTCAAAATCACTTACAAGGATCCGCGAGCACCGATTCCGCTCGCCGCGTCGCCCGCGAGTTCCACCGAGGTTCGCGTGACCTTCGACAAGCCGTTGGACGCGGCAGTGATGCGCTCGGTGGTGAGCACGAACGCGGTGATCGAGTTCGGAGAATACGTCAGCGCGGGCGATCGTTTTGAAGTGCTCAAACCGCCGTATGCCGTGGTGAAACAACAGGACGCTACGCCGCGCGGGCGTCTGGCCATCCACGCCGCGCGCCTGGACGACGAGGGCCGCACGCTCGTGTTGAAAACCGATCCGCATCCATTGGCGGTAAATTACGCGGTCACGTTGCCCGGCATCAAAGGGCTGGGCCAAACCGGAGCGGGCTCAACGATTGATTTGGATTACGATCTAACGCAGTCGTCGCAACCAATGCCCAACGATGTCGCGAAGATTTCTGCTGCAACCTGGAAACAACCGCTCGCGTGGGCACCGAAAGCCCGCGCCTCCGCCGGCACCGATAGTCGCGCACCACAGAAACCGGACGGTGATTGGGAAACCGGGCGCGCGCTGTTCTTCGGCGCGCAACTTCAGTGCGCGAAATGTCATCGCGTGCGCGGCGAAGGCGGCCTCGCCGGCCCGGACCTCAGCAACTTGATTCACCGCGACGCCACGAGCGTGCTGCGCGATATCCGCGAACCCAGCGCCACGCTGCACCCTGACTACGTTACCTATCAGGTCGCGACCAAGGACGGTGACATCGTTCAAGGTTTCGTCCGTTCGCAGAAGGAAGACTCGATCCAACTCTTCGATGTGGATGGCAAGGAAACCGTGTTCGCCCGATCCGCGATTGAAAGTTTTCGTCCGTCGGAACTAAGCCTGATGCCTTCCGGTCTGCTCGACGGAAGAAAGACAAACGACGTGCGCGATCTTCTGACGTTTCTCTTGTGGGAACCGCCAAAGCGGACGCCAGCCTCGACCAAGACCTTGCTGTCGCGTCTGGCGAAACAGGACAAGCCGGGTGAGGCCGTCGCAGACCGGCCAGTGCGTCTCGTGCTCGTCGCCTCCAAACGCGATCACGGCGCGGGACAGCACGACTATCCGAACTGGCAGACCAACTGGTCACGCCTCCTCACGGACACGAAAGCGAAAACCACCGCCGAAACCGCCTGGGAATGGCCGACACCCGCGCAGTTCGAGTCGGCATCCGCCATCGTGTTCTACTTCTGGAATCACAAGTGGACGCCCGAGCGCCTGGCGCAGATCGATGCGTTCCTCGCGCGCGGAGGCGGTGTCGCGCTGATCCACTCGGCGATTATCGCTGACAAAGATCCCGAAGTTTTGGCGGAACGTATCGGTCTGAGCGCGCATCCGAAGCGCACGGGTTACCGGCACATGCCGTTTGAACTGCGGCTCGTTGATCGTCAGCACCCAATCACGCGCGGCCTGCCCGAGCGTATCGATCTCCTTGACGAACCTTATTGGCCGCTCATCGGTGACACCAAGAGCGTTCACGTTCTCGCATCAGCAAAGGTGGACGGCGCAACCCGTCCGCTCATCTGGACACAGGAAAAAGGCAAAGGCCGCATCTTCGCGAGTATCCCGGGTCACTACACCTGGACGTTAAATGATCCCTTGTTCCGCATCGTTCTGCTGCGCGGGATTGCCTGGGCCGCGGGAGAGAACCCAGCGCGATTTCAGGATGTGCCGTAGCGCGACTGCCCGTCTGCGTTACGGTCCGCGTTGAATCATGCGGATGGCGTCGAGGCGCAGGCGGGCGTTGTTCAAATGTTGATCCAACGCGCATCGCTGTTGAACGAGTAACTCGATTTCTTCGCCTCGAATGCTGCGGTTGACCTTTTGCAGTTCCCGAAGCCGCACGGTTTCATGTTCCAGTTGTGCGTTCATCTCCTGGCGCGCTCGGGCGATGAGGCCGGGAACGTGGCTGTTCGCGATGGACTGTGTTTTTTGAATCAGACTGGGAACTAGTTCCTCACGCAATTCCGGGTGATCATAAAGAGCGGCGGGATTCCCCTTTCGCAAATGGCGCGCGAGCATTTCCGAAGTGATGCCTGCGCCCGCGTCGTTGCCCCGGACGTCCACCAACACGCGCAGCGGAGTGGGCGGGAGAAATCGGTCCACGTGCAGGTGCGGAGGCGCAATGCACTCCAGCAGGTAAATCGCTTCCAGATACAGCCCCGTAGTCCGCGCATCCGGCCATTGCGCGAAGCTGCTGTTGCCCTTCTCCGAGCCCAACAACAAATCGAGTGCGCCGGTCACCAGCGGATGATCCCATGTCAAAAACTGAACGTCCTCGCGCGCCAGCGCGCGCTGACGCTCGCAGGTGATCGTCAGTCCCGCCGCGGGCAAACCCGGAAATGAATCCGCAAAGACTCCGGCCGAACCGAGTTGATAAGTGCGATTCCCGAGTTCTTCGACGTGAAGGGAGTAGTGGTCGAAGACCGCCAGCATGAAGGTATCGAGTGAGCGATCATCATCCTGCGCGGCGATTTCCTGAACGAGTCTCGCGGCGATGGATGATCGAAATGAATTCAGTTCCAGCAATCGATCTCTGCCTCGCTCCAACTGGGCCGCGAGTTCGTTTCGCGCCGTCCGGGTCTGTTCGATCAGTCGATCCAGATATTGCCGTGAGGTTGTTTCCGTCTCGTGAAAGTCCTGCGCCAGATCGTGGACGCGGGCCCCAAACTCCTCCAGCAGAGTGCGACCGCCGGGCAGGTTCTTCTCAAAGGAATTCAGCGCCTCGTGGTACCATCGCGCCAACACCTCCTGCGAACTTCCGCAAACGTAAGGCACATGCACCTGTATCTCCGAAGTCTGCCCGATGCGGTCAAGCCGCCCAATGCGTTGCTCCAGCAATTCCGGATCGAGCGGTAGATCAAACAGGACGAGGTGATGGGCGAACTGAAAGTTTCGTCCTTCGCTGCCAATCTCGGAGCAGATTAAGAGACGCGCGCCGTCGTCCTCGGCGAACCATGCGGCGTTGCGATCGCGCTGCACCAGCGGAAGCCCTTCGTGAAACATGGCCAACTTCACGTTGAGGCGTGGACGCACCGCCGTCTCGATCACTTCCACCTTTCGTTGCGTGCGGCAGATGAGCAGCACCTTTTCCTGCTGCAACGTGCGCAGCAGCTCGACCAGCCAGCCGATGCGCGGGTCGTTTGAAAACTCCGGCTGAAACATCGCCGCGGCGTGGGAGTCCGTGTCCGCCGCAAATTCTTCCGCGAGCGAGTCGAACAGATCCGAATGGATGGCGGGCGCTTCCAGGGAATGCATTTGCGCCACGCGTCGGGGGAATCCGGAAATGGTCGCGCGCGTGTTGCGGAACATCACGCGACCGGTGCCATGTTGATCCAGCAGCGCATTGATCAATTCGTCTCTGACGCCTGTTTCGCCGCGCGCCATTCTCTCCAGCCTCGATCGAACGGTCTCTTCCGTATCGGCGAGAATGCGCGCCAGCCCCTTCACCTCCGGCGCGGTGAGCGTGCCATCGCCCAGAATTGTTTCTGCCATGCGCGCGACGTCGCGGTAGTGCTCCGCTTCCTCGACAAAGGCGTCGAGCGCGTAAAACCGGTCCGGGTCCAGCAACCGAAGGCGGGCAAAATGGCTCGCCACACCAAGTTGCTCAGGAGTCGCTGTCAGTAACAGCAGACCGGGCGTCGTGCGACCGAGCGCTTCGACCACGGCGTATTCGGGACTGACCCCCTCGGGCGACCAACTGAGATGATGGGCTTCATCGACTACGAGAACGTCCCATCCCGCCGCCAAGGCCTGTTGCAGCCGCTGCTCGTTCTGCGTGAGCAGATTCAGGCTGCACAGGACCAGTTGATCATCGAGGAATGGATTGGTTTCAGGATGGGCGGACTGGATGGCTTCGCACCGTTCTTCGTCGAAGATGTGAAACCACAGATTGAAGCGCCGCAGCAATTCCACGAACCACTGATGCACAAGAGAATCCGGGACGACGATCAGCACGCGTTGCGCGCGGCCCGTCAGGATCAGGCGATGGAGGATGAGACTCGCTTCGATCGTTTTGCCGAGACCGACTTCATCGGCGAGCAATACGCGCGGCGCCAGGCGGCCGGCCACTTCGGAAGCAATGTAGAGCTGGTGCGGAATAAGATCGATCCGTCCGCCCGCAAACCCGCGCACGCTCGATTTCCGCCGCTCGTTCTGATGTTTGAGCGCAGCAACACGGAGGTCGAACACGTCCGGCGGATCGACCTGTCCCGCGAGCAGTCGTTCCTGCGGCTTGTTGAAACTCATCTCCGCGCTGAGTTCTGTTTCGCAAAGCTCGCGCCCATCGCCGTGATAAATAATGAGGCCGTCTCGTTCCGTCAGCGATTGCACTGCAAGGGTGGCGCCGTCCTGAGTTCGGATCGCGTCGCCCACCCGGAAAAGCACCCGCCGAAGCGGGGCGTTGTCGCGCGCGTACTCACGAGTCTCGTCACTCGCGGTGAAGGCGATGATGACCGTGCGAGCCGTGACGCGCAGGACTGAGCCCAAACCCAGTTCAGGTTCACTCTCACTAATCCAGCGCTGACCGAGCTGATAGAGGTGTAGCATCCGAGTGTTCAGCGGGCGTTCCATTTGGCCTCTGCCTTGGATGCGACTTCAAGCTGCGTGACAAAATGTTGCCACAGCCGCTGCGAATCAATGGTCGTAATCCAGCGAACAGTTCCTTCCTTCATACCCGGATTCGGGCGGTGGACAAATTTCATGTCATCTCCAAGCCGCGGACGCGGGTGATCCTCGCTTTTCGTCATTCCCAAAAGATGCGCGAGCGTAACCGAATCCCAAATCGGCCATGTGTCCCGGTCACCAGTGACGCTCTTGATGAAAGGCGGATCGCGGTCGAGCCATTTGGTGTGTAGCGCGATGAGATAGCTGCCGGGATCGCCACGCGCGCCAAACAATTCGCGCACTTGCTTTCGATTGAGCGCCAGGTCGCGTCCCGTCACGCGAGCATCACCGATGACAATGGGCGCGCGTGATTCGAGCAATACTTGCCACGCTCTCACGTCATTTTTCACGTTCCACGAGTCCGTGCCTTCGGGCCACCCGTTGAAGGCCATCGCAATGATTTCGATGCGGTCCGCGCAACTCGGATCAACGAGTAGAGCCGAAGCAATGTCTGTCGCCGCGCCCAGCGCCAGCACCGCCAAACGATTGCTCGCTGTGAAGCCGCGCGATTGTTCGAGCAG
>JBBQYK010000084.1:0-15211 GCA_038208765.1 Verrucomicrobiota bacterium | reverse complement strand
GTGCTGCCGCGCTCCACGTCCGGCGGCATCACGAATCTCGCGAGCGTCACCATCACCAACAAGCCCCGCAAACGCATGAACGAAGCGGAACTCGTCCGCATGTTGCGCGATGGCGAAAGTCCCGAGGACGAAACCGCCAAGACCGCGCGCCCGACGGAGCCGCCCAAGCCGCTCATCACTGATCCGGCGCTGGCGCGGGCGATTGATCTGTTGAAGGCGCTCGCCGTGGTGCGTCAGACCCGCGCTTAATTCACCGTTGAATTTTCACGCGCCCCTCGCACACTGAGCCACTCGATTTTGGGATGAAGACTGTTTTGTTCGTTTGCACCGGAAACATCTGCCGCAGCCCGATGGCTGAGGGGCTGTTCAAGCAGGCCGTGCGCGGACGCGGCGCCTACCGCGTGATCTCCGCCGGCGTCGGCGCGGTGGATGGGCAGCGCGCCAGCGACCACGCCGTCACGGCCTTGCGTGCGCTCGGCCTCGACATCAGCAATCATCGCAGCCGCCATCTCACCGCCGAAGCCGTGGCCCAGGCCGACTACATCTTCGGCATGACGCACAGTCATGTGGACGCGATCACGTTGCTCTATCCGCAGGCGGCGGAAAAAACTTTCCTGCTCCGGGAATTCGACGAAACGCTGGACGCCTACGAGAACGACATCAGCGATCCCATTGGCGGCTCGTACGAAGTGTATTGCAACTGTCGCGACCAAATTGAACAAGGCATTGTCTCTATGTTGAATTTCATCGAACAAACTTCCGTGTCCCCCTCCGGTGTGGCCCAAGTGCCCGCGAAACAATCCGTCGCCATCGGCGCGGATCACGGCGGCTTCGATTTGAAGCAGGCGCTCAAGACGCATCTCGAAGCGAAGGGCTGGATGGTCGTGGACTATGGCACCATGTCGAAAGACGCGACGGACTATCCCGAGTTCGCGCATCTCGTTGGCTACGCGGTCGCGGACAATAAAAACGAGTTTGGCATTCTCGTCTGCACGAGCGGCGTGGGCATGAGCATCACGGCGAATAAAATCCCCGGCGTGCGCGCCGCGCTGGTCTTCGACGAGGAGATGGCCGGCCAGGCCCGGCAGCACAATGACGCGAACGTCCTGTGCATGGGCTCCAAACACACCGATGCCGAAACGGCGCGTCACATGGTGGATGCGTTTATTGAGGCGAAGTTTGAAGGCGGCCGCCACGAGCGCCGCGTGAACAAGATCGAGACGACCACGCCCAACCATTTGCGCCTGCGCACGATTGATCCCGAAATCGCCGACACCATTCTCCTGGAGAAGCAGCGCCAGCAGGAAAACATCGAACTCATTGCCAGCGAAAACTTCACCAGCCCGGCGGTGATGGAAGCGCAAGGCTCGGTGCTCACGAACAAGTACGCCGAGGGTTACCCTAAGAAGCGCTGGTATGGCGGCTGTGAGAATGTCGATGTCGTCGAGCAACTCGCCATCGACCGCGCGAAGCAACTGTTCGGCGCGGAACACGCGAACGTGCAGCCGCACTCCGGCAGCGGCGCGAACATGGCCGTCTATTTCGCCTTCCTGAAGCCGGGCGACAAGTTGCTGACCATGGACCTCTCGCATGGAGGCCATCTCACGCACGGCAACAAGGCCAATTTCTCCGGCAAGTTTTTCGAGATCGTCCACTACGGCGTGCGCAAGGACAGCGAGCTGATTGATTACGATCAACTCGCGCAGATGGCCCGCGAGCATCGCCCGAAGATGATCACCGTGGGAGCCAGCGCCTACTCGCGTGTTATTGATTTCAAGCGCATGAGCGAGATCGCGCAGGAAGTCGGCGCGCTCATGCTTGCGGACATCGCGCACATCGCCGGACTCGTCGCGGCGGGCGTGCATCCCAGCCCCGTGCCCTACGCGGATTTCGTCACCACCACCACGCACAAGACTTTGCGCGGCCCGCGTGGCGGGCTCGTCATGTGCAAGGAAAAGTATGCGAAGGAGATCGATTCGCAGGTCTTCCCCGGCATCCAGGGCGGCCCGCTCATGCACGTCATCGCCGCCAAGGCCGTGTGCTTGAAGGAAGCGATGCTGCCCTCGTTCAAGGATTACCAGCAACAGATCGTGAAGAACGCACGCGCTCTGGCCGAAGGCATGTTGCGTAACCAATTCCGCCTCGTGAGCGGCGGCACGGACAATCATTTGATGATGGTGGACGTGGGCGCGCGCGGCCTGACCGGCAAGGAATGCCAGATCGCGCTCGACGAGGCCGGTATCACCACGAACAAGAACACGATTCCCTTCGAGACGCGCTCGCCGTTCCAAGGCAGCGGCGTCCGCCTCGGCACGCCCGCCGTGACCACGCGCGGCATGAAGGAGGCCGAGATGGCCGCCATCGCCGACATGATCAGCGAGGTGCTGATGGACATCAAAAACGTGGAAGCCGCGCACCAGGTCCGCCAGCGCGTGCGCGCGCTCACGTCGAGATTTCCCCTGCCCTACTGACTTCGGACAATCCTGAAAGGATTGAATCACCAAAGCCCAGGGTTGCGAGGGACGAGCTACCCTGGGGTGAATGTTCGGAAGAATTCCTCAACCCTGAATGGGTTGAATCAATTCGTCTGGCCTGTGATGCAACCCCTTCAGGGTTGGAGGAAATTTAGCGGATACAAACCCAGGGTAGCTCCTTCGTCGCAACCCTGGGCTGGAGGATTGAATCCCTTCAGGATTCAAAGAGAGCCGCTGAAAACTTCAAAACTCTACACCGCTTTCAACGCCTGAATCGCCGGCATCCGCGCGGCGCGAATGGCGGGCGGCAAGCTGCCAATCACGCCCACGGCCAGGGCGAAGACCAAACCCTTCAGCAAATCCGGCAGGGTGATTTGGAATTGGAAAACCACTTCGCTGAACGTGTTGAAATTCATCGTCCCGAAACGCACGCCGAAGGCCAGGCACGCCGCTTGTGCGAGCAGCGCCAGCGCGCAGCCCAGCAACCCGCCGAGCAACGACAGCATCGCTCCCTCGGCGACAAAACTTCCCAGCACCGTGCGACGACGGAAGCCCAGCACGCGCAGCGTCCCAATCTCGCGCGTGCGCGCGGCGATGCTCGCGTACATCGTGTTCATGGCCGCGAACATCGCACCGATGGACATGGCCGTGGCCAGCACCACGCCCATGTAACGGAGCGGCTTGGCCGTCATGGTCTGCTCGCTGTAATACGCCACCTCCGAATCCACGCGCAGCGTCAGGCGCTTGTCGGCGTCCAGGCGCTCGCGCAGCGCGGCCACGTCGTTGGGGTCGGAAACGCGCGCGAGGAAACTGGAGAAACTTTCCCGGTCGAAGACGGAGCGCGCCTCGTCTGCGTCCATCCACATCTCGGAATCGAACGCGCTGTCGCTGCCGTCGAACCATCCGACCACCGTCAGCTTGTGCAGCCCGGTCTTGAAGCTCTCCCCGACGGCGCAACTGGCAAAGCGTTCGGCCATCTTGCGGCTGACCACCACCTCGCGATGGCCGGGCGTGAACCACCGCCCCGACACCAGCTTCACCTGCGGACGGAGCGTCATGCCTTGGGCGGTCACGCCGCGCAACGTCACATTCGCTTCGCCGCCGTCGTGGCGCGGCAGGTTGATCAAGTTGACCAGGTCGGCGGAGATGAGCGGCTGACCTTTTTCGTCACGCTCGATCATGGGAAGAAATTGAATCAGTTGAAACTGCTCGCGGGTGACGATGCTGCTGGACTCGGCGGGCGAGCCTTTGCGGACAATCATCACGTTGCGCGGATCGCCGGTGTTCTGGCTGGACTTGACCAAGCCTCCGGCCATCGCCTGCATGAGCACATACACCGTCACGACCATCGCCACGCTCAGCGTGGTCGCGATGGTGGCTCGCCAGCGGACGAAGACGTTGCGAAGATTATATTTGAAAGTGAGTAACATGGCTTAATCCAAAGCCTTCAATCCCTGCACCACGCTCATCCGCATCACCGCCAGCCCCGGCATGATGCTTGAAAGAATGCCGAGCGCGGCCGTCACGGCCATCGCGATGCCGACCGTTTGCGGCGCAACTTCCAGCGTGCTGATGAAGCCGTTCGTCAGCTTGGGAATGTCGCCGTAGGTGAACAGGCAATAGCTGCCGCCAATGCCCAGCAGCCCGCCCGCCGCCGCGAGGCCAAAACTCTCGGCGAGAATGAACGCGAAAAGCATCGGGCGCTGGTAGCCGAGCGCCTTGAGAATGGCCATCTCGCGGAGCCGCTCGCGCACGGCCATGCTCATGGTGCTGGCCGTGACGAGCAGCAGCGTGAACACCACCGCCGAAGAGATCAGCCCGACGAGCAGACTGATGTTCCCCCACATGGAAATGAAGCCGAGTTGAAAGGCGCGCTCCGTCTCGGCACGCACCGCCGCCGAGCTGTTCTCGAAAGTTTTGTTGATCGCCTCGATCACGCGCGGCATGTCCTCGGCAGAACGCACCTTGAGCCACCACATGCCCACCTGGCCCTTCACTTCGCTGTTCTCGTCGAGATAATCCTGGCGGAAATACAGGTTCTTGTCGTCCTGCGAGCCGGAGTAGATGCCGGCAATTTTAAACTCCAACGGATTGGGATAGAGCGAGCTGGTCAGGACGACGCGGTCGCCGACTTTCAACCCGTATTTGTCCGCGCTCAGTTTGCCCAGCACGCAGGCCGTGCGTTCCGCAGCAAAGGCCGCGTAGGCTTCATCGGGCATTTTGAACTCCGCAAAAATCTCGCGCAGCTTCAGCGGGTCCGTCGCGAACTGCGCGAAGGTCGTGCTCTCCTCGTTCTTGTAGATGCCGCCGAACCAGGTGAAGGGCGTGACCGCAACGACGCCCGGAATTTTTTCGATGACGGGCCGCTGGCGCGCGGGCAACTGCTGCGTGATGGAAATCTTGTTCCGCACCGCCACGCGCAGTTCCGCACCCGCAGTGTCCGGGGGATGCGTGAGCAGCCGCAGGAAAACCATCAGGAAGACCAACAGGAAGAGGCTGACCGCCACGCTCAGGATGGAGAGCGCCGCGCGGCGTTTGTTGCGCAGCGCGTTCTTGGCGATGAAGCTGGCGAAGGTCATGGGTAAAAATCCAAATCCCAAATCCCAAATCCCAAACAAACTCCAAACTTCAAACTCCAAACTTCAACGGCAGCTTGAGTGGAGCGCGTCTTGCCAACCAAGTGGAGCGGCTGCGCCTCGCCGTTCGCTGCCGCCGGTCTGCGGGCCTTTGAAGTTTGGAGATTGGAGTTTATTTGGATTTTGGGGTTTGAAGTTTGGTGTTTCGTTCAAGCGGCTAACATTGCCCGCATCACTTGACGAGTTCCCCTTTTTCCAAATGCACCGTCCGCGACGCAAACGCCGCCGCCTTGGGATCGTGCGTGACCATGATGACGGTCTTGCTCATTTGCTTGCTCAGGCTCTGCAAGATGGTCAGCACCTCGGTCGCGGAATTGTGATCGAGATTGCCGGTCGGTTCGTCGGCGACGACGAGCGCGGGGTCGGTGACGAGCGCCCGGGCGATGGCCACGCGCTGCTCCTGCCCGCCGGACAACTGTCGGGGCAGATGCTTCATGCGGTCGCCAAGGCCAACGAGCGAAAGCGCCGTCTCGACCTGCGCGCGCCGTTCCTTCCGGTTGAGCTTGGTAAGCAAGAGCGGCAGTTCCACGTTCTCGAACGCGGTCAGCACGGGAATCAAATTGAAGGTCTGGAAGACGAAGCCCACGTTCTGATTCCGCCAGTCGGCGAGATCGGACTCGTTGAGGTTGGGCACGTTCACGCCCTGCACGCGGCAGGTTCCGCTGGTCGGGCGGTCCACGCCGGCGAGGATGTGGAGCAGCGTGGATTTGCCGGAACCGCTCGGCCCCATCAGCGCGAGAAATTCGCCGGTCGCGATGTCGAGCGAGACGCTGTTCAGCGCGGTGACTTTGATCTCACCTTGGAGGTAATTTTTCGTGAGGTCGCGGATTTCAACAATGGACGCAGCAGACATGCGGCGTGTTGATACAGGAGAGGAGGAGGACTGTCCACGAACTGCACGCGCTAGGACCAGAGGCAATCAGGGCACGAGCGCGGGGAGTTTCAGCAACTCGTCGGCGGTCATCGGGTCGGTGCGATCCTTGATCTCCGAGAGCACTTTGCTGACTTGCTCAGGCGTGACCAAAGGAGCGGCGACCTTGTTGCCCCAGTCCATGCGGATGTAGGTCAGCACGTCGGCCACCTGCTGTTCGGTCATGCCGCCGCCCGCCGCGATGGCGAGCATGGCCATGTTGTATTCCACGCCGCTCACTTTGATCGGGCCGGTCAGGCCGAGATACGGAATGCGGATGATGCGGTTCGGCCCTTCCGCCAGCACCCATTCGGAACCGGCCAGCGGCGGCGCGATGCCGGCGGCGCCCATGCCATTGGCCTGATGGCAGTTCCCGCAGTAGGTGCCATAGACCATCTTGCCGCGGGCAAACGCCGAGCCGGTTTCATCCTTGGGAATGAACGACGCGAGTTGGTTGGTCGAACCGTAGGGCGCATAGACCATCGAGTTGAAATGTCCGCCGCGCGCGTCCACGTAGGAGAAGGCCCACCACGTCAGCACGCCGAGCAGGCCGAGAATCCACATCGAGAGAAACGTCGCGCCGGACCGGATGGACGGCTCGTTTTCTTCCACGGAATGTTGTTGCACGTCCTTCATGGCTGGGGCGCGGGTGACGCAGGCGCTTCAAACAGGGGGGCGCTGGCGCGCAGACTCTGCAAGTAGGCGACGAGTTGCAGCGCCTCGGGTTTCGGGACGACTTCGTGGCCGGCGGGCGGTGCGAACTTTCCGGTCAACGCGAGCGCGTCGGGCGACGGTTTCTTGCCCACGGGTTTCGTCTCAAACAAATAGCGATGCGCGGGCATCAACGACTTGTCCATCGTGAGACGCGGGTCGTAGAGGTGCTCAAGAATCAATTTGGTGGAGGGCGCGCGCTGGCCGTAGTTCGCGAGGTCGGGGCCGAGGCGCGAATGGCCGACTTGCACCGGCTGGTCATAAAGATAATCCGCCGCGACGGTGAGTCGCGAACCCCAGCCGCGCGCGATGTCCACGCCCAGGGGAATGAACAGGGTCTTCGCCGTCGCGCCCGCCTTCTTCAACCGCGCCTGCGCATCGTCGGCCACACCCTGCGGGACGTTGGTGAGAATGGTCTGCGGCTTCTGGTCGGTCGCGGCGGCGGCGACGGCTCCTGCATTTATCCCGGGCGCAATCTTGCCCAGCGCGCGGATGACAATCTCGTTGTTCGTGCCGGGCGCGGTCAGGACGACATCGAAGGTGTAACTCTCTTGGCGCACCTGCTGGCTGTGGCACTGCACGCAGCCGTTCGCGACATAAACGTGATGGCCCTGCTCCGCGAGTCCGGCCCGCGGACGCGGATAAATTCCGTCCACGAGCGAGGCGTTCTGCTGCACGCCAATCTGCACCTGCGGCGCGAAGATGAGTCCCCACCACGACATCACGAAGGTGACGAGGACGCCGAGGAAAATGAGCGGGCCGTGGTTCATCGCGCGGCTCCTGCGGGTTTGAGTTTCACGGATGGCTTCGATTCAGAACAGCAAGAGGAGCAACACGCTTGGCAGCAGGCACGCACCAGCAGCAGCACTCGCGCGAGGGTCAGGATATTGCCGATGACCAGCAGCAGCACGCCGAGGGTGCTGAGGCGGATGAACATCTTGGTCTTGTTCATCACGTCGAGGAAGGGCACCGAGCCGTCAATCAGGCGCTTCTGCTGGAGGATGCCGCCGATGAGGAAGGCCGCCGCGAAGAGCAAAATTCCGAACGTGGAGGCCATGCCGCTCCAGCAGACAAACTTGTCGTTCTCCTGGCCGGTCAGGCGCGGCGCGAGGTAGTGAATCGCGCCCAACAGAGCGAGGCCGACGAAGCCGTAAAGAAATAATTGCTCGACGCCCTCACCGAACAGCGTGAGGCGCAACTGCGGAATGAAGGCGTTGAAGACCGCGAACACGCCGCAGAGCGCGAAGGCGATGAGCGAGTATTTGAAATAGCCGAGCAGCCCGGATTTCGCGTGCGTCCCCTGCCCCATCGTGAGCCAGAGGTTCGCCACCGTCGCCAGCATCGGCACGAGCAGCACCACGCTGGCGGCGGCGCCCGTGCTGATCATCCACGCCGGCAGCGGCAGTCCGCGATAGAATCCCGCCCAGCCGCCAAACACGGCCAGCGACCAGAACGCGATGAGCGCGAGCGAGCGGCTGAACAGTTGGGCCTGCGAAATTTTCGGAATGAAATAGAGCAGCACGGCCAGTCCGAGCGACGTCAGCCAGAGCGTGAACAGGCCATTCGTGAACCAGCCGCTGACCGCGAGCTGCATCACGCCGCGCACCGGAAACTGCACGAGCAGCATCCGCGCGGTGGTGAACAACCAGGGAAACCAGAACAGCGCGGCGAGAATGTACCATTGGGACGGATACGTTTCGCCCGGCTGGCGGGCGCGGAAGTTCAGCAGCGCGCAGATGCCGAGAACACCATACGACGCGAGGAGAATGAACGAGCCGGCCTTCGGAAATTCCAGCCAGTCGAAGCCCGTGGTGTGGCCGGTGAAAATTCCGACGAGGCCGAACGTCACACCGAGGTTCCAGAAGATCGAGCCGATGGCAATGGGCAACGCGCCGACCAAAGTGTTGCGGCCGAGACGGCAGAGAATCCAGAGCGCGACCGCAAGGCCCGCCTGCGAGGCGAAGCCATAGACGAAGGCGTCATTCGCCGCCGGGCGCGTGTGGCCGTAGGTGAGCCAGGAAGAGTCCGCGAGCACCGTCGGCGAGTGCAGCTTCACGGACGCGATGAGCGCGAGCACGGAACTGATGACCAGCCAGACCAGTGAACTAACGATGGGCAGCAACAGGATGCGGGCGGACGAATCAATGCACGCGCTCGTGGGAGGCGCGGGCGTCGTCGAAACGGATGAGGATGTCGAACCGTTCATGGACGCTTACTCGTAATCGTTCTTGGGCTTGGGCGGCGCGACGCTGGCCTTTTCGAGGCGCGCGGTGAGATCGGCCTTGAACTTGGCCGCGTCCTTGTAGCCTTCGAGCGTCAGCTTCACCGCGTCCTCGACGGGTAGGCGGACGATCCCGCGCGGCGCGTCCACGAGACCCCAAGACTTGGATTTCTCCACGCCTTCGGCACGAATTTTCGAGCCTTCCACGGCGCGTTCGGTGGCGCGGGCCTGATCCACTGGTTGAGGCCGCGTGAACTTGACCATCCGGTTCACAAGGAAGGCCATGAGCAGAAAGGTAGCAACGCACACGACGACCGTGAGACAAGTCTTGGAACAGGGGCCGCAATTCTTGGTTTGATTCACGTTTTCCATAGGCACCTCAATGGCTGGCCGGCACTTCTTCCGAAGCCGGCAGTTCGTGGGACGTGAGAGATTCCTTCAGACGCGGATCGCGCAGCGGATACGCCGCCGTCGTGCGCAGCGAGCGGATGTAAAGAGTGGACAGGATGCCGCCCATGATCAGGAACGCACCGATGTCCATCCAGTGCAGGTAGAAGTTATCGGGCCGCGGCGTGGGCAGAATGTTGTAGCACATGTCGGTGTAGTGCATGAGCCACGCCCAAATGGCGACCGGCAGCATGATGACGAGCTTCAACTTGAAATCAATGCGCAGCAACGTGAGGAACGGCACGAAGAAATGGCCGAAGATGATGACCATGCCGACCCACCACCAGGTGCCGACCTCGCGCATTTTGAACCAGAAAATTTCCTCGGGCAGGTTCGCGTTCCACTGAATGAAATACTGCGAGAAGTGGACGTAGGCGTAGAAGACCGTGAACGCGAAGGTCAGCGACCCGATGTAGTAAAAGTGCGTCGGGAACAGCACGTCCTTCAGCGGGCCGGTGCGCTTGAGCACCATGCCGATGACATAGACCGTGGCGATGGTCAGCCACACGCTGCCGGCGAAATAGCACACGCCATACATCGTGGAATACCACTGGTGCTGGAGCGATTTCATCCAGTCGATGGACGCGAAGGTCAGCGAGATGGCGAACAGGAAAATGCCGAGGTAGGACGCGAGCCGCATCTTGAACGTCCAGTGCGCCGCGCCATCCTTGTCCTGCGCGACGGAGAATTTGCGCAGCAGAAAGGCGAGGCCGATCCAGATCGCGAAGTAGGCCACCATGCGAATGTAGAAGAACGTGGGATTCAGCAGCGCGTGCTTCGCGTGCAGTGCGTGATCCGGCACCATGGTGAACCACGGATACATCTTCGGTGCGAGGATCGCGATGGGGATGAACAGAACCGCCAGCGGCAGCGCGAGACACGCGAGGTGTTCGCAATAGCGGCGGATCGGCACCGACCAGCTCGCATCGAAGAGGTGGTGTGCGATCACCAGGAACATCCCGCCCAAGCACAGGCTGAGGAAAAACATGAAGCCGACCAGCCAGGAGAAGCCGAAGTTTTTCAGCAGCGTTTCGGTGCCATGACGGCCTTCAACCACCAGACCGAGGATGAGAAAAACCACGCCCGCAATGACGGTGTAGGTCGGAACCTTTTTCCAACGCGAGAGGTCGAGCGTTTCGGACGTGGGAGATGGGTTAGCCATGTTAGTTCAACGCCCCTTTCAACGTGCCCCCGGCATCCTGCCGGGTCGGGGTCATCTGACGACGAGCACTGCTCGCCGAGGGAGTGAGTTCAGAACAAGGAACACGCCGGCCCGGCGGGACGCCGGGGGCACGTTGCGATGTGTGTTGCGAAGCCATGTTATTTCAACCCGCCTTTCAACTGGGCGGGAACTTCATCGAGCAGCCCAAGATGTCCGCGCTGGAGCGCGCGCACGTAGGCGATGATGGCCCAGCGGTCCTCGACGGAAATCTGCGAGCCGTACGGCCACATCGTGGCCTTGCCGTGGGTGATGGTGTTGAAGATTTCGCCGTCGCCCTGCGGCACGACCAGTTTGTCGTGCAGGCTCTTGACGCTGGCGTAACCAAACTTCTGCACCACGCCCTTGCCGTCGCCGAGCGAACCGTGACAGGGCGTGCAGTAGATTTCGTAACGCTGATGGCCACGCGCCATGACCTGCTCGGTGACAGGCACAGGAATGTTCGCGATGAAATTCGTCGTGCCGGGTTCGCGACCGGTGTTGATGGCGTTGTTTTCGTAGTGATCGCCGCGCGCCACGGTGTTGGCCACGGGTTCCTGGGAGGAGCGGCCGTTGGCGAACGTGAGGTTGGGCGTCTGGGGACGCAGCTTGGCCTGCCGGTCCATGTCCGGGAAAATCTCCAGCGGCGGCCGCTTGAACGTGTCGCCGCGTTTGCCGAAGACACCCATCACGGTCACGACGGCCAGCGCAAGAAGTAGAAGGAAGTAGCGCATTAGTCCTCCACAATCTCAATGTGCTGGGTGCCCGTGGATTCGAGCAGCGCGCGGGTTTCAGCCTCGGAATACTTCGGGTCGGTCGTCTCGACGACGAGGAAGTAGCGGTCGTGCGTGACCAGCTTGAAGCGTTCGCTCTTGAAGAGCGGGTTGTAGAGTTTCGGGAGCCGGTTCAAAAACATCATGCCGAGAATCGAGCCGATGGCCGTGAACAGAATCGTCAGTTCATACGACGGCGGGAAAGCGTAGTGCGGGCTGAACATCGGCTTGCCGCCGACGAGGATCGGATAGTCGTGCGCGTTCATCCACCAGATCATGATCATGCCGGTGGTGTAACCGATCACGCCGCCGGTGAAACCGAACCATCCAACCTTCGAGTTCTTCAGGCCCATCGCCTGGTTCATCCCGTGGATCGGATACGGGCTGAACACGTCCCAGCGCCGGAAACCGGCGTCACGAATTTTTTCCGCCGCGTGCATCAGGTCCGCGGGCGTCGCGTATTCCGCGAGCATGCCAAATTTCAAGCTCATCAGTGGTGCCCTCCTTTCGCGCCGCCGAGCGGATGATGCGGATCAGCGTAAGGCGTCACCGCCTTCACTTCTCCAATCGCAATCACCGGGGCGAAGCGCAGGAACAACAGGAACAATGTGAAGAACAGTCCGAACGTGCCGAGGTAGGTCATGATGTCCACCCAGGTCGGCATGTAGTAACCCCAGCTCGACGGCAGGAAGTCACGATGCAGCGAGGTCACGACGATGACGAAGCGCTCGAACCACATGCCGATGTTCACGAAAATGGACATGATGAACACGAACACCACGTTCTGCCGGCACCACTTGAACCAGAAGAACTGCGGTGTGATGACGTTGCAAAGCATCATCAGGAAGTAGCTCCAGCCGAACGGGCCGAACGCGCGGTTCATGAAGGTGAAGCGCTCGTAGGGATTGCCGCCATACCAGGCGATGAAGAACTCCATGCAGTAGGCGTAGCCAACGATGCTGCCCGTCGCGAGCGTCACTTTGCACATCAGATCGATGTGGCGCATCGTGATTAGCTCTTCGAGCTTCAGCAGTTTGCGCAACGGCAGCAGCAGCGTGAGCACCATGCCGAAGCCGGAGAAAATCGCGCCGGCCACGAAGTAGGGCGGGAAAATGGTCGTGTGCCAGCCGGGCAACTGCGAGACCGCGAAGTCCAGCGACACGATGGAGTGAACGGAGAGCACCAGCGGCGTCGAGACGCCGGCCAGAATCAAATAGCACTTCTCGTAATTGCTCCAGTGGCGGTTCGAGCCAGACCAACCGAGCGAGAGCAGACCGTAGGCGATCTTGCGAATCTTCGTCTTGGCGCGGTCGCGAATGACCGCGAGGTCAGGAACGAGACCGACATACCAGAACAACGCGGATACGGTGAAGTAGGTCGAGACGGCGAACACGTCCCACATCAGCGGCGACTTGAACTGCGGCCAGAGATTGTAGGTGTTCGGAATCGGGAACAGCCACCAGTCGTACCACACGCGTCCGACGTGGACGGCCGGAAAGATGCCCGCGCACATCACGGCGAAAATGGTCATGGCCTCGGCGGCGCGGTTCACGCCGGTGCGCCATTTCTGACGAAGGAGGAAAAGGATCGCCGAGATCAATGTGCCCGCGTGACCGATGCCGATCCACCAGACGAAGTTGATGATGTCCCAGCCCCACATTTCGGGATGGTGATTGCCCCACACGCCGACGCCCGTGGTGATCTGATACCCGAGCATCAAACCGAGGATGCTCATGAAGATGAAGCTTATGCTGAAAGAAATCCACCACCAGAGCGGAACCTTGTCCTCGGTGAGACGGCAGACGGCGTCGGAAATCCAGCCGATGTTCCGGTTGTTATCAACGAGCGGGATGCGCTCCAGCCCGCGCGGCGGGTCTTGCAGCACGACTTTATTGGCGGTCGAGGCCATCAGTGCGGCGCTCCTTCCTTTTTCGGCGCACCGTTGGTGCCACCGCCGTGTCCGCCACCACTTTCGTGGCCTCCGGAGTGGTCAGAATAAACTTGGGACGTGAACGGCATAGGATGGTAGTCCGGCATCTTCTCGTTCTGGTTGCGCACGCGCGCCAGGTAAGTCAAACGCGGTTTGGTGTAGAGAAACTCCAGCGTCGTGTAGTTGCGCGAGTCCGCCTTGGCGAGCGACACCGCGCTCTTCGGATCGTTGATGTCGCCGAAGGTGATGGACTCCGCCGGGCACGCCTGCTGGCAGGCGGTCTTGATGGTGCCGTCGCGAACGATGACGTCCGCCGACTGGCCGGCCTTGACCTTCTGGGCAATTTTCGCGCCCTCGATGCGCTGCACGCAGAACGTGCATTTCTCCATGACACCGCGCATGCGCACGGTCACGTCAGGATTGCGCGCGAGCTTGAGCAACTCGAACTCGTCCTCCGGCTTCGTGGGCTTAAACGTCAGCGTCGGCTTGTAGAGATTCGTGATGGGCCGCTTGGTGTAATCGAAATAATTGAACCGGCGCACCTTCCACGGGCAGTTGTTCGAGCAATAGCGCGTGCCGACGCAGCGGTTGTAAACCATCAGGTTCAACCCTTCTTCGTCGTGGACGGTAGCGTTGACCGGGCAGACGCTTTCGCACGGCGCGGCTTCGCAGTGCTGGCACATCATGGGCTGGGTCACAACCTGCGGGTCATCAATCCAAGTCTGCTTGTACTGATCCCAGTCGGGTTCCAGAACCTCGTTCTTCTCGGAGCGGATTTTTTCCGCGCCGGGCGTGCCTGTGAAATAACGATCGATGCGCAGCCAGAGCATCTCACGGCCGCGACGCACCTGATCCTTGCCCACGACCGGCACGTTGTTCTCGCTCTGACACGCGATGACGCAGGCGTTGCAACCGACGCAGGTGTTCAGGTCAATGGCCATGCCCCACTGGTGCAGGCCCTTCGCTTTGATCGCGTCGAAAGGATTCGGGTAGAGCGACTGATTGCCTCCGGGCGGCGGCGGGAAATCCATCGCCTCGACGGCCTTCGGATCGCCGACCTGCTTCGGAGTGATCTCGCGGATGATCGGCCGGCCTTCCAGCGACCAGTGATCCTGGGTGCAGGCGAAACTGTATTGCTCCGCAACGGGAGAAATTTTCGCGCCGATGGCGAAGCCCTGATTTGCCGCGCTGCGCAGCGGATAAAAATCGAAACCAACCTGCTGGCCGTTAAAGTTCGCGATGCGTCCGCCCTTGGCGCGACCGAAGCCGAGCGGGAGGCCGAGCGTGTGGTTCGCCATGCCCGGCACGACCCACACGGGGGCACGCACGGTCTTGCCGGCGAGCGCGAGTTCGACGAACTGCGCGTTCTTCACGCCAAGTTCTTCCGCCGTCTTGCGGCTTACCAGCACGGCGTTGTCCCACGTCATCTTGGTGACGGGATCGGGGACTTCCACGAGCCAGCCGTTGTTCGCCCAGCGGCCGTCATCCACGCTGTAGTCGCGGGTGAAAATGACTTCGAGATTTTCTTTCGTCGGCGCGGCGACGGCGACGTTCGCCAGAGCTGGAACGAGAACGGCAGAATTGAAAGTAACGGCAGCAGGTTTGATCGCAGTGCCGGCAACGAAGCCGTCATGCAACGCCTTCTTCCACGCTTCTTCACCGAGGCCGGAAGTTTCGCGGGTGATTTTGTAAGCGTCCGTTTCCGCCAGACCACCGATGCGGGCGAGCACTTCGAGTTCGGTCAACCCACCGAACAGCGGCTGGATGAGGGGCTGGACGATGACCGTCGTGCCGTCCGCCGTCTTCACGTCACCCCAGGATTCGAGGTAGTGCGCGGCGGGAAGATTCTGATCCGCGAGGGCGGAAGTTTCGTCCTCGTAGTAGCCGAGGCGAACGACCGTCTTGGCCTTG